>DAIDGS010000160.1 GCA_027459845.1 Vulcanimicrobiota bacterium
GCGATCGTCGTCACCTTCGATGAGAACGGTGACGGCCGGTACGTCGGCTGCTGCGGAAACGATCCGCGCGATCCGGCCAATCGCGGCGGCGGCCGCATTCCGACGATCGTCATCACCAACCACGGGCCGCGTCACCGCGTCGATTCGACGCCCTACAGCCACTACGCGCTGCTCCGGACCATCGAGGATGCCTTCGGAATCCACACGTACCTGCTGCGCGCCGGTGCGCCGGGCGTCGTTGCGATGTTGCCGCTCTTCGCCGCGCGCCCGCGGTAGGCCGGCGCGATGACGACCTGCGTCGTCGTCGGCGGAGGGCCGGCCGGGATGATGCTCGGATATCTGCTGGCACGTGCCGGCGTCGCGACCGTGGTGCTCGAGAAACACGCCGACTTTTTGCGCGATTTCCGCGGCGACACGATTCACCCCGCGACGCTGGCGCTGCTCGACCGGCTGGGATTGCGCGAAGCACTGCTGGCGTTGCCGCATCGCCGCGTCTATGCCGTCGGCGGCTACGTCGGCGATCGGCGCCTGAAGGTGGCCGAGTACGACCATCTCGGCGACGGCTGCAACTTTCTCGCCTATCTGCCGCAGTGGGAGTTCTTGAACTTCGTCGCGGAGCGCGCGCGCGCGCTCGAAGGCTTCGAACTGCGCATGGACAGCGAGGCGTTCGATCTGCTGCAGCGCGACGGGCGCGTCGGTGGGGTGCGCGTGCGCGGTGCCGCGCAAACCTACGCGCTCGACGCCGATCTGGTGATCGCCGCGGACGGACGCGACTCGCGCCTGGCGGCGTTGGCCGGGTTGCCGCGGCAGCGGCTGGGTGCGCCGATGGACGTACTGTGGTTCCACGTGCCGCGCGCGTCCGACGATCCGACCCAGGCGTTTGCGTGCGTGCGCGACGGGATACTGCTGGCAATGATCGATCGCGGGAGCTACTGGCAGTGCGCGCTCAACATCCGCAAGGATGCCTACGCCGCCTTGCGCGCGCGCGATCTCGGCGAACTGCGGGCGCGGCTACGCGCCGCGGCGCCGTTTCTGGGCGATCGCGTCGAGGCGTTGCGCGACTGGGACGATCTCAAACTGCTGGAGGTGCGCGTCGAGCGGCTGCGCCGCTGGTACGCCGATGGATTGCTCTGCATCGGCGACGCCGCCCATGCGATGTCGCACGTCGCCGGGATCGGCATCAACCTGGCGATCGCCGACGCCGCCGCGGCGGCGCGTCTGCTGGCGCCGCGGCTGCGCGCCGGCCGGGTGCGGCGCTGCGATCTGCGGGCGGTTCAGCGGCGCCGGATGTGGCCGGCAGTCGTCGCGCAGGGGCTGCAGCGGACGATCGCGCGCTGGGCAATCGTGCCGATCCTGGCGCGCGACGCCACTCCGCCCGTTCCCTTGGCGGCGCGGCTGCTCGACCGTTCGCGCCCGCTGCGGCGCGCGGCCGGCAGCCTCATCGGGTTGGGGGTTCGTCCGGAGCTGCCGCCGGCGGATCGCTGAGCGCGCGCATCGCCGCCGCGCAGGCGCGATCGCCGGCACGCGCCGACGCGTCGAGATGCGCGATGACGCGCGCGCGGTCGGCGGCCGTGCGGTTCTGACTGAGCTTGGCCTTGGCGTGGAGCTGCTCGACGGCCAACTCGAACGCCACGATGCCGCGCAGATTCGCCTCGAGCACGTCGGCCGTCAGGCCTTGGACGCGCCATGCCTGCGGTCCGTCGCCTTCGAATCGCCGGCTGAGCGCGTCGACGACGTCGTAGCCGTCGATCGCGCGCAGGCGCCCTTCGGCGACGACCGCGCCATAGTTCCACGTCGGAACGGTGTCGTACGGGCGCTCGTACCACGCCGCCGAGACATAGGCATGCGGCCCGAGGAACTGCACCGTGGCGCGCGCCGAGGCTTCGATCGCGCACGCGTGCGGGTTGGCGCGGGCCACGTGCCCGAGGATCGTGACGTTGGCGCCGTCGCGGCGCGCGAGCATCGGCAGGAACGTCGTCACGACGCCGTCGCCGTCGACGGTGATCAGCGTCCCAAACGGATAGCTCGCGATCAACTCGAGCGCCCACGCGAGATCGTCGCGGCGAAACGCCGGCGGCACGTACATGCGCGTTACTTCGCCGGCAGGGTCACTTCGACTTGCGTTTCGATTCCGGGCCGGCTAGTGATGGCGATGCGGCCGCCGGCGCGTTCCACCGCACGCTTGGCGATCGCGAGCCCGAGCCCCGAGCCCTCGATCGCGTCGCCGCCGCCTGCGGTCGGCGCACTGCCTCGGTAGAAGCGATCGTAGACGTGCTCGATTTCACTCGGCGTCATCCCAGGTCCGCGGTCGGTCACCACCACGCGCACCTGGCCGCCGTCGCGGGTGACGCCGACGTCGATCGGCGACTGCGGCGCATAGCGGATGGCGTTTTCGATGATGTTCTTGATGGCCTCGCCCAGTTCGCCGCGATCGGCCTCGACCGGCGCCGGTCCGGCGGCGTGCAGGCGCAGCCGATCCTGGCCGGCCAGCGGTGCGAGCGTGCCGACCACGCGCGCCACCTCGTCGCTCAGATCGAACGACGCCACCGAGGCCGATTCGGGTTGATCCAGCCGGGCCAAGAAGATCAGCTTCTCGATGGTGATGCGCATGCGCCGGCTCTCGGCGAGCATCGTGGCGTAGAGACGTTGGACCGCGCTCTGATCGGCCACCGCTCCCGCGCGCAGCATGTCCAAGTAGCCCATCACCACGGTGAGCGGCGTGCGTAGTTCGTGCCCGGCGTCGGCGATAAACTGGCGCATCTGGGTTTCGTTGCGCTGGCGCTCGGCCGCCGCTGCGTTCAGGCGAAATGCAACGTCGTTATACGCCGAGGTGAGATCGGCGAACTCGAGGTTGCGCTCGAGTAGCGGCTCGGGCGTCAGGTCGCCGCCCGCGATGCGGCGTAGCGCGCGCGTCACGTCGCGTAGCGGCGCGATCGCGCGCGCGGTGATGCGCAGGCCCAGCAGCCACGCCAAAACGACCGCGATCGCGCCGGCCGGGACCAGCACCGCGAAGTACACCGCCAGCAGATGGGAGATCGCGCGAATATCGGGCGTGACCACGATCAATCCATCCGGAACGCGTACCAGGCGCGGATGCAGCCCCAGCAGCATCTGCACGGCGTGGATCTTGCGATCGGCCACGATGCGAATCACGCGGCGCGTGGGCGGCGGTCGTGGCAACTCGCCGCTCGCGCGTGGGAGCGGTGGCGCGGGGAGCAGATTCGGCGGCGGTTCGAAGCCGTGGACGAAGACGTGAATCTGCGAGCGATCGAGCTCCTTGACGATGCGCGGTCCGTACTGCGCGAGGGTCAAACCTTGGCGGCGGTACTGCACGCTCAGCGCGCGTGCCTTTTGCGCGGCCGCATCGACCGACTGATCGAGCACGCCGGCGTAGAAGTGAAACGCCACCGCCGTCGCGACGCCCGCCACGATCGCGATCAGCGCGACCGCAAGGACCGCATACCCGAGGGCTAGGCGGCGACCGAACGCCGCGAAAGGTGGATTAGGGCGCACGCAGGGTGTATCCGGCGCCGCGCACCGTCTGGATCAGCGGCCGCGCGAAGCCGTCGTCGACCTTTCCGCGCAGGTACGAGATGTAGCGCTCGACCGCCCCGGTGCCGACCGACGCATCGTCGCCCCACACCAAGTCGAGCAGCTCGTCGCGCGTGTAGACCCGTTTGGGACGTTTCAGTAGCGTGACCAAGAGGTTGTACTCGAGCGGCGAGAGATCGAGGCGCCGGCCATCGCGTTCGACCACGTGCTCGTCGAGATCGACGCGCAGCCCTTCGTACTGCAGGACCGAGCGGCGTTCGAGGTGCGGCCGGCGCAGCTTGGCGTCGACGTGCGCGAGCAGCTCGGAGACCTCGAACGGTTTGCTGAGGTAGTCGTCGGCACCGGCGCTCAGCCCTTCGACTTTGTCGTAGACTTCGCTGCGAGCGCTGAGCATGACGATCGGTGCGTCGGTCAGCCGGCGCAGCATCGGCAACAGCGCGATCCCGTCGACCTTGGGCATCATCACGTCGAGCACGATGAGATCCGGCGACCAGTCGCGTACCAGCGCCAGGCCGGCCGCACCGTCGCCGGCGCAGCGCACGATGTAGCCGCCGTGCGCCAGCGCTAGTTCGAGCAGTTCGCGGATGCGCGGCTCGTCGTCGATGACGGCCACGCGCGGCTGCGGCTCGCTCATTCGAAGCGCAGCGCCTCGATCGGGTTCAACTGCGCGGCGCGCTGCGCCGGATAGTAGCCGAAGAAGATGCCGACCAGCGCCGAGAACGCCACCGAGAGAACGACCGCGGCCGGCGGAATCTGGGTCGGCCAATGTGCGGCGAGCGCGATGGCGGTGGTGCCGGCGATGCCGACCACGACGCCGACCGCACCGCCGGCGGTCGCGAGCAGCGCGGCCTCGGCCAGAAACTGCCGCAGGATCGTGACGCCGCGCGCGCCGACCGACATACGCAGGCCGATTTCACGCGTGCGTTCGCTCACCGAGACCATCATGATGTTCATGATGCCGATGCCGCCGACGATCAGCGAGACGGCCGCGACGCCGGCCAGCAAGAACTCGAGCACCGCACCGGTCGAGGCGGCCGCTTGGGCGATCGACTGCAGGTTGCGTACCTGGAAGTCGTCGGGCTGTCCGGGGGCGATCCGGTGGCGCGCCGCGAGCAGCGTGGTCGCTTCGTTCTGGACCGCGTCGATCACGTTCGCGCTGGCCGCCGAGACCATCAGTTGATTGACGGTCGTCAGCCCGGTGAGCCGCTCCATGGCGGAGGTATAGGGGATCAGGACGGTGTCGTCCTGGTCTTGACCCATGCCGCTTTGCCCGAGCGGCGTCAAGGTGCCGATGACGGTGAACGGCACGCCCTTGATGAGCACCGTCGCGCCGATTGGGTTGCTGCCGTCGGGAAAGAGTTGCGCGATGACGGTTTGGCCGAGCACCGCGACCTTCGCTGCGGCCGCGTCGTCGCTCTGCGTGAAGAAGCGCCCGCTGGCCAGCGGCCACGACTTGATAAACGTATACGAGGGCGCGACTCCGCTGACCGAGGTTTGCCAGTTGTTCTGTCCGGCGACGACCTGCGTGCGCAGCGTCACCAGCGGTGAGACCGCCGCGACGCCGGGCAGCGCCGCGATCGCCAGGCCGTCCTGCGGCGTGAGCGTCGAGGCGCCGCTGAATCCGCTGCGGGCGCCTCCCGCGGTGATGCTGCCGGGTTGGATCACGATCAGGTTGGCGCCGAGTTTCTGAATGTTGGTCTGCACCTGCGCGCTGGCACCGACGCCGATCGCGATGGTCACGATGACGGCCGCGACGCCGATGACGATGCCCAGCATCGTGAGCAGCGAGCGCGTGCGGTTGCGCACCAGCGCCGCCAGCGCCAGGCGCAGCGTTGCCGTGGCGTTCATGCGGCACGCTCGCGGTTCGGCGCGTCACCGACCACCAAGCCGTCGCGGAATGCGACCGTCCGGCGCGCGTGCGCCGCGATGTCGGGCTCGTGCGTCACCAGCATGATGGTAATGCCGGCTTCGGCATTGAGCCGCGCGAACAGCCGCATCACCTCGAGCGAGGTGGCCGTGTCGAGCGCGCCGGTCGGCTCGTCGGCCAGGATCAGCCCGGGGTTGTTGACCAGCGATCGCGCGATCGCAACGCGTTGCTGCTGACCGCCCGACATCTGATTTGGGTGATGTTTGGCCAGGTGCGCGATACCGACGATCTCCATTTTTTCCAGCGCGATGCGCCGGCGTTCGGCTTCGGGGACGCCGGAGTAGACCATCGGAAGTTCGACGTTTTCGAGCGCGCTGGTGCGCGGCAGCAAGTTGTACGCCTGAAAGACGAAGCCGAGGCGCCGGCTGCGGATGTCGGCGCGCGCGTCGGCGTCGAGGTTCGATGCATCCGTGCCTTCGAACGCATAGGTGCCGGCGGTCGGGGCGTCGAGCAGGCCGACGATGTGCATGAAGGTCGACTTGCCCGAACCCGAAGGTCCCATGACCGCGATGAACTCACCGGGTTCGATCGTCAGATCGACGCCGCGCAGCGCGGCCACTTCGGTATCGCCGAGCTGGTAGACTTTGCGCAGATCGCGCACCGCAACGACGGGCGTCATCTCAGTGAATCCCGTGCAGGCCGCCGAGCGGCGGGCGACCGGCGGGGGCGTGTCCGCTCGTCGCTGCGGCGCGGCCGCTCGATCCGACGATCGCCGCGTCGCCCGGCGCGAGGGCGCCCGTCTGCAGCGGCGTCACGGCTGCCTGCGTGGTGGTGGTCAGCGCGACCGTCACCGGCACGCGCACCGGGAGTCCGCCGCGCAGCACGTAGATGCTGCCGCGCGAACCGGCCGCCGGCGCGGCGGCGCCGGCCGTCGCGGTGGTCGCGCCCCACGGCGAGGTACCGTGCGCCTGCGTCGGCATGCCCGGCCGCCACTGCAGCGCGGTGGTCGGGACGACCAGCGCGCCCTTGACGCCGGCCACGTCGATGGTGGCATTGGCGGTCATGCCTGGGAGCAGCTTGCCGGCCGCGTTGTCGACCAAGACGACCACGTCGTAGGTGACCACGTTGTTGACCGTCTGCGGGTTGATGCGCACCTGCGCGACCGTGCCCGTAAAGGTTTGATTCGGATAGGCCAGCACCGAGAACGTGACCGGGTCGCCGGGCTTGACGTTCCCGATATCCGGTTCGCCGACGTTGATGTCGACTTCCATCTTGTGCAGGTCCTGAGCGATCGAGAAGAGGGTTGGGGTCTGCAGCGAGGCAGCCACCGTCTGTCCGACCGAGACGTCGCGGGCGACCACGGTGCCGTTGACCGGCGAAGTGATGACGGTGTGGCTCAGGTTGAGCTGATCCTGCGCGACGATCGCTTGCGCGGCCGTGACCGCGGCCTGCGCGGCCTGTGCGTCGGCGGCCTGTGCCGCCGCGCTCGAACCGGCCTGGCCGATGCTGGCCGACGCGGCTGCGGCCGCGGCGCGGGCCTGCGCGACCGCCGCCTGTGCGGCGGCAACGTCGCTGGCATCCTGGGCGACGGCCGCGCGATCGGCGTCGACCGCCGACTGCGCGAGGTAGCCTTGCGCCAGCAGCGCGTCGTCGCGCGTCAGCGTCGTCTGTGCCAGCGTCAGCGCGGCCTGGGTCTTGGCGACGTTGGCGGTGGCAGCGCCGATCGCGGCGGCTTGGGCGGCGCTGCTATCGTGTGCCACGCTGACGCTGGCGCTGCCACCCGAGGCGGTCGCCGCGGCGGCCGCTGCCTGCGCTTGCGCTTGCGCCAGCGCCGCCTTTGCTTGATCGAGCTGCGCCTGGAACGTGCTCGGGTCGAGCGTCGCCAGAACTTGGCCGGCTTTCACGGTGCTGTTGTAGTCGACGTAGAGATGCGCGATCGTTCCCGAGACCTGCGTGCCGACGGTGACGTCGTTTTGCGGATTGACGGTGCCCGACGCGGTGACGTTTTGCACCAGGTCCTGCTGCGCGACCGGTGCGGTGACGTACTGCACGGTCGCCCGCGCCCGCACCAGCGTGGTGGCGATCAGCGCCAGCACGAGCAGTAACGCCGGCACCACCCAGAGCCAGCGCGAGCGCAAGCGGGCGAGCGTGGCGGCGAGCGCTGCGGGGCTGGTCGGGAAGACGGTTGTCGTCATAGCTTCTTCAGCCTAGGTTGCCTCGCTGACAGAAGCTGGAGAGCGTCGGCGAGACGATGAGAGCGCCATGAGAAGGCTTCGCGGCGCTGGCACAAAACCAGCGCGCATGCTTCGTGGATTTGCGCTTGGCGTGGTGGTCGCGCTCGCCGGACTCGTGCTCGTGTGCTACGTCGGTATCGAGGCGGGCATGCTGCCGGCCAACGCCGACGCGCGTCCCCCGGCGCTGGAACGGTGGGCGGCGCGCACGTCGCTGCACGCAACCTTGCGGCGCGAAGCCAGCCGGGCTCCGAATCCGCTTCCGGCGACCGCCGCCAACGAGATCGCCGGCGTGAAGCTCTACGCCGGCAACTGTGCGGTCTGCCACGGTGCCGCGCACACGCGTCCCAACAACATCGCGCGCGGGCTCTATCAGTTTCCGCCGCAGTTAGCCCGGTACGGCGTCGAAGACGATCCGGCCGGAATCGTGTACTGGAAAATTACGCACGGCATCCGCTTTACGGGGATGCCGTCGTTCGTTCGAACCCTTACCGATCGCCAGCGCTGGCAGTTGACGCTGTTCCTCCAGCAGATGAAGACGCTGACGCCGGCCGCGCAGCGCGCCTGGCTGGCGGTTAGCCCTTGACTTCCGGGGTCGCGACGAAGAGGTACTGATCGCGACCCGTCGCCGAGCTGTTCTGCAGCGGCAACGTCATGCTGTTGCCGCTGACCTGGTTGGCGTAGATCTGTCCGTGGATCGCGCCGTTGGCATCGACGGTTCCGACCACGTGCACCCGGCCGTCCGGCTCCGCGCCCATGCCCATGTCCACGTTCGAGGGGCCGATGTCGAACCAAATGTAGTTTCCGTCGCGGCCGCCGGTCACTTGGACGAACGCTTTTTGATAGGCGTTGTGATAGTAGCCGCGGACGATGCCGGAGGGGAACATCTGCAGGTCGAGGTGACCGGCGATCGGATACTTCGAGCCGTACACCGGCGTGATCGCGGTTGCGTAGTGCGACTCGGTTGCCGAGCTTGCACTGCTCTGCGCGCGGGCGGCGGTGCCGGAGGCACCGACGATCAGCGCGAGGGCGGTCAGCGAGACGAGGATCGAGGTAACGGTGCGCTTCATGGTGGTTCCTCTCGGCCGGGCGGCGCGGTGTTCTGGAGGTAGAGCGCTTCGGCGAGCGCGAACGTGACCCGGCTCGGCGAGGGAGCACGTTCTGAGAAGCATTATACACTGGCTCGGCCTAGGGAAACCTGAGCCGCGGGTTGGATTGCGGCCGCACCGCGACGTCGTCCTGCCCGAGCCGCTCGGCCCGGCGTTCGCGCGGACGCTGGCACTGTTCGACCGCGTGCTGGGCGCCAACGTCGCGCGCGCCGATGCGGCCGCCGGGCTGATCGAGGCCGGCTTCGGGCTGGTCAACAGCGAGCGTATTCGCGCCAGCGTCGAGGACGCCGGGAACGCGCATTCGCGCGTGCGCATCGAGGCAATTTTCCCGGCCGGTGCGACGGCGGTCGCACGCTCGCGCGCGGTCGAGGCTTTGGCCGAGGCGCTGATCGAGGCCGGCGGTACGCCCGAGTCCGCTTAGGGCGGCGCGATCCGGTCGAACCCGCAGTACGGGATGAGGACGTTCGGGACGCGCACCGATCCGTCGGCTTGCTGGTAGTTTTCGAGCACGGCCAAGAGCGTACGCCCGATCGCAAGTCCCGATCCGTTGAGCGTGTGCAGCAGTTCGGGCCGCGCGCCGACGTCGCGCCGGAAACGTAGCTCGCTGCGGCGTGCCTGAAAGTCGGTGCAGTTGGAACACGAACTGATCTCGCGAAAGCTCGCCGAACTCGGAATCCACACTTCGAGGTCGTAGGTCTTGGCGGCGTTGAACCCGACGTCGCCGGCGCACAGCGCCATCACGCGATACGGCAGCTCGAGTTCTTGCAGCAGCGACTCGGCGTCGTGCGTCAGCGTCTCGAGTGCGGCAAACGAATCCTCGGGAGCGCACAGCCACACCAACTCGACCTTTTCGAACTGGTGCTGCCGAATCAGGCCGCGCGTATCTTTCCCGGCAGCGCCGGCCTCCTTGCGGAAGCACGGCGTGTAGGCGGCATAGCGGCGCGGCAACTCATCGGCGGCGAGGATCTCGCCGGCGTGCAGCGCGGTCAGCGGAACCTCCGCCGTCGGAATCAGAAAGAGATCGGCACTCGCGTCGGCAAACATCGCGTCGGAGAACTTCGAAAGCTGTCCGGTCGACCACATGGTTGCGCGCGTGACCAAAAGTGGCGGTGCGACTTCGAGGTATCCGCGCGCCGCCGCGCGATCGAGAAAGTACGCGCCGATCGCGCGCGAGAGACGCGCGCCGGCACCGCGCAGCACCGTGAAGCGGCTGCCCGAGAGCTTGGCCGCACGCTCGAAATCCAGGATACCCAGGCGCTCGCCCAACTCCCAGTGCGCCTTGGGTGCGAAGTCGAAGCGGCGGGGCGTGCCCCAGGTGCGCACGGTGACGTTGGCGTCGGCGGTTGCGCCGTCGGGCACCGCATCGTCGAGGACGTTTGGGGTGCTCTCCAGTAGCACGCGCAGTGGCGAGCCGGCGGCGTCGGGTGCCAGGCCTTTGGCGAGCGTATCGTGCGTTTCGATCGCGGCCGCCAGCTCCGCGATGCGCGGGCGCATCTCGCGCGCGGCGGCGGCTCTGTCGGCGGCACGCCCGATCTCGGCCGAGAGGCGATTCTTTTCGGCTTGCGCGCGTTCGAGCGCGGTGAGCGCGGCGCGATACTCGAGGTCGAGGCGCACGATCTCGTCGACGAACGCCGGATCGAGGCCGCGCCGAACGGCCGACCGTCGAACGCGGTCGGGATCGCGGCGTACGACGGCGATATCGAGCATCGAGTGCGCGCCATTAGGTTCGCAGCGCGCAAGCTCCTGGTGCGCGCGAGTCGAAGGAGCCTCCATGGCCGCATCGCGCGCATTCATTGCGGAGCAGTTGGCGTCTCCCAGCGACGCGCTGACGCGCTTTCGCGCGCAGGTCGCGTCGGTACCCTGCGATCGCGAGACCGTATCGCTCGCGTCGGCGGCGGGGCGCGCGTTGGCCGCGCCGATCGCCGCCGAGGCCGCCTATCCCGACGCGCCGCGCGCGGCGATGGACGGCTTCGCGCTGCGCGCCGCCGACGTTCCCGGAACGCTACGCATCGTGGGTGAGGCGCGCATGGGCGCGGCACCCGCACGCGCGCTCGGCGCCGGTGAGGCGCTGGCGATTCCCACCGGCGCGATACTCCCAACCGGCGCCGACGCCGTCGTTGCGATCGAAGCGACGCAGGTGACCGGCGCGACGGTCGCGGTTGTCGAGCCGGTAGAGGTGGGTGAAAACGTGCACCCGACCGGCTGCGACATGCGCCCCGGCGAGGTGCTGCTGATGCCGCCGCGCCGGCTCGATGCGGCGGCGGTCGGCCTGCTCGCGACGCTGGGCGTGACGGCCGTGCCGGTCTTCCGGCGCCCGATCGTGGGGCTGCTCTCCTGCGGTGACGAGTTGATCGCCCCCGAGCGTACCCCCCGGCCGGGGCAGATCCGCGATTCCAATCGCTTCGCGCTGGCCGCGGCCGTCGCCGCGCTCGGGGCCGAGCCGCGCCACCTGCCGATCGTCGGCGACGGCGAGGGCGAACTCGAAGCAGCACTGGCGGCGGGGGTGGCCGACTGCGACGCGGTGCTGGTCAGCGGCGGATCCTCGGTCGGCGAGCGCGATCGCACGCCGGCGGCGCTCGCTGCCCTGGGCCGGCCGGGCGTCATCGTACACGGGTTGCGCGTCAAGCCGGGGAAGCCGACCGTCCTCGGGGCGGTTGGGTCGAAGCCGGTGATCGGGCTGCCCGGAAACCCGGCCTCGGCGCTGCTGGTCTTCGATGCCGTCATCGCGCCGATCGTCGCGGCGCTGGTCGGAGCCCCGACCCAGCGCTCGGTCGTTGCGGCCCGGCTCGCCGCCCCGCTCGACGGTCGCCCGGGCTGGACGTGGTATGCCCCGGTACGGCTGGTTTGGCATGAGGACGGCACCGCTCTGGCGCATCCCCTCCCCCTGCGTTCGGCGTCGGTCAGCCTGCTGGCGCGCGCCGACGGGTACGTGGTGATCGCGGGAGCGCAACCGCACCACGCCGCCGGGAGTTCGGTGAACGTCGAGCGGTTTCTCGGAAGTCTCTGAAAGGTTCGCAACGCGTGATTCGTCCGGCCCCCGCGATCGAAGCCATCCCCGCGACCACGCCGTTCGTCGGTCCCGAGGAACTGATGCGCGAGCGCGGCCTGGCCGCGCTGGTGCGCTTGGGCGCCAACGAAAGTGCCTTTGGGCCGTCGCCTAAGGCGGTTGCTGCGATGGCTGGCGAGTTGGAACGCCTGTCGTGGTACGGCGATCCGGAATCGCTCGATCTGCGCGATGCGCTCGCGGCCAAACACGGCGTGCGCCCGGGCGAAATCGTCGTCGGCGCCGGGATCGACGACTTGATGGGCTTGGCGGTGCGCGCGTTCGTCGCTCCCGGCGCGCCGGCACTGACCACGCGCGGCTCGTATCCGACGCTGAACTATCACGTGATCGGCTACGGCGGGGACCTGCGCACGGTCGAGTATCGCTCCGACGGGCATTTGGATTTCGAGGCAATCGCGGCTGCCGCCCGGGCCTGCCGCCCGGCCCTCGCCTACGTCGCCAACCCGGATAACCCCAGCGGGACGTTTGCCAGCGCGGCGGCGCTCGCGCAGTTGCGTTCCGCGCTACCGCCGGCGACGCTGCTGCTGCTCGACGAGGCGTACGCCGATTTCGTCGATCCGGTCGCGTTGCCGCCGCTGGAAATCGACGACGCAACGATTCGGTTGCGAACCTTTTCGAAGGCCTACGGAATGGCGGGCGCGCGCATCGGTTACGCGCTGATGAGCGAGCGCAACGCGCGGACCTTTCAAAAGATTCGGCTCCACTACGGGATCAATCGCACCGCGCAGATCGGGGCGCTGGCGTCGCTCGACGACACCGGCTTTTGCGACTGGGTGGTCGATCAGACGGCACGCGCGCGCGCCGACTATTACGCCTTGGCCCGCGACTTGGGCGCGGAATATATCCCCTCGCACACCAACTTCGTCTGCATCGATATGCAGCGCGCCGATCGCGCGACGTACGTGATGGACGCGTTGCTTGCGCGCGGGGTCTGGATTCGCAAGCCGGGGGCGCCGCCGCTCGACCGTTACGTGCGCGTCAGCGCCGGAACCGAGCCGATGCGCCGCGCCTTTGCCGCCGCGCTGCGCGACGTTCTCGACGAGGTGCCGGCATGACGCGCTATGCGGTGCTCTCCGACATCCACGGCAACTTGGAGTCGCTGCAGCACGCGCTGCAACTCGTCGATGCCGGCGAAGTGGTGATGACGCTCGGGGATACCGTCGGCTATGGCCCCAATCCCAACGAATGCGTGCGCCTGATCCGCGCGCGCGCGACCCACTCGGTTCTAGGAAACCACGACTTGGCGGCGGCCGAGAGTTTCGGCATCGAATACTTCAACGACGCCGCCAGAGAGGCGATCGCGTGGACGCAAGGCGTGCTCGATGGCGAAAATCGTGCCTGGCTCGACACCCTTCCCTACGAACTGCGCTTTCCCGAGTTTCTCTTGGTTCACGGCGCGCCGGTTGACTTCTTCGAGTACATTCTCGACAAGCCCGCGGCGGCGCACGCGTTCGCGCGAACCGACGCGACGATCACCTTCGTCGGGCACACCCACATCGCGCAGTATTGGACGTACGACCCCGACGGCAGCATCGGTCACCGCCACATGCAGCAGGGCGGGACGCTGGACCTCGAGCCCGGCACGCGCTACATCATCGACGTCGGAAGCATCGGTCAGCCACGCGATTTGAACCCCGAAGCGTCGTTCGTACGCTACGACGCGCAGCGGCGCCGAGTGGAGTGGGTGCGCTATCGCTATCCGATTCGCGACGTGCAGCAAAAAATTCACGCCGCGCATCTGCCGCCCTATCTGGCCGAACGCCTGAATGCCGGACGCTGATACGGGGATGCCGGGCGGAGTTCCGTTCGACGACGGAAACTGCTTCGCGTGTGGACCCGAGAACGCGGCCGGGATGCATCTCGCGTTTGCACCTTCGCCCGAAGGGGCGACGTGCCGCGCGACGCTCGACGAGCGCTACCAGGGCTGGCGCGGCACCGTCCACGGCGGGATCGCGATGGCGCTGATCGATGAAGCGATGGCGCACGCGGCCGGGTATGCCGGACATCGCGGCGTCACCGCCAGCGTGAGCGTACGATTTCGTCGCCCCGTACCGGTCGGCGAGCCGGTCGAGGTGATCGGTCGCGTGACCTGGTCGCGCCGCAACGTTTTGGGTGTCGAAGCCGATATTCGCGACGCGCGCGGCACGCTGTTGGTGCACGGCGAAGGCAGCTTCGTTTCCAAGGGGCCGCTCTCGGCGGCCGCCGATCGCCGCAATCCGCAGATGCAGGGCTGAAGAACCGTGGCGAAAATGAAGGCGGCGCGCGTTGCTGCAGTGCAGGCGGCCAAGCATCGCGGCGAGCCGGCGATCGACAATCGCCGCGCGCGTCACGAGTATCACATCCTGGAGTCGCTCGAAGCGGGCTTGGTGCTCACCGGTACCGAGATCAAGTCGATTCGCGCCGGCGGCGTCAGCCTGAGCGAAGCCTACGCGCGGTTTCGCGATGGCGAGGCCTGGCTGCTCGGCATGCACGTGCCGCCCTATCAGCAGGGAAGTTTCTCCAATGTCGATCCCAACCGGCCGCGTAAACTGCTGCTGCACCGCGCCCAAATCGCGCATCTGCAGAGCCGGGTCGCCGAAGCGGGGCTGACGATCGTGCCGCTGCGCATGTACTTCACCCGCGGCATCGCCAAGGTCGAGCTCGGGCTGGCCAAGGGCAAGAAGCTCTGGGATAAGCGCGCCGACGTCGCCAAGCGCGACGTGCAACGCGAGATCGACCGGCACGTCCGCCGCTGACGCCCAGGCCCATGCTTGCCCTAAACTCGCGCCGGTAGAGTGTCGAAAACGTATGCGTACGTCGTCGGGATCATTTGAGATTACGGGTATATGCACGTCGGGGTGCGCGCCTTTATCGGGGCCGGTTTCGTTGGAGTTCTCGTCGCTGGATGTGTCGGCATCGGCGGGCGACCAACGCCTCGTGGCGTGCCGAATGCGCTGCACGCGCTCGGCACGCCGGGCGACACGATGTCGGCGGCGGCAAACACCATCGGACCGATCGCATTGGCCCCGTCGCGAGCCGATGTGTACGCGTTGGGTTCTGCGGGTGCCACCCGCGTTGCGATTTCCGAACCGGGATACACCGGCACCTTCAGCACGAGCGGCACCTGCGCGCGCACGGCAGCCATCGTTCCAAAGTCCGGCCGCGGCCCGGTGCTGCACGCGCTGATCGAGGGTCTCCACGCCGGATCGTGCCGGATCGTGGTTGCCGATGCGGGCGGCCATCGAGCCACCCTCGGCGTGACCGTTACCAGCGCCACGCTTGCCCTTTCGAAGGGCTCGGTTGCGTCGAGCGGTCGATCGGTCGCGATATGGCTGCAGAGCGTGAACGGTGCTGCACCGCCGCGTCGGTTTCGGAGTCAGGCCGTGTCGGCGGTTCGCGCCTGTGCGGGCGGCTGTGCGATCGCGGGTCTTACCGCGCTGCCGGGCGTCGATGCGTACCTCGTGCGCGTGTATGACCGAGCCGCCGCCAAGGGTAACGTGCTTGCGGCGGGCTTGGCGCGGATCCACGTTCGCTTGGGCCGAACGGCGTTCGGTCGCAGCCAGCTCGGCGGGGTCGTGGGGCGGCTCGCATTTTCGCCCGACGGCGGTGCCTGCGCGATTACGACCGCCTGCTCCACCAGCGTGCAGTTGCAGATTATGGACGCCGATGGCGACGACATTGCAGGCTCGGCGCCCTATGTCGATGCGGCGGCCTCGCCGGCTCCGGTGCTGCTCACCGTCCCCAACAGCGTCACGCTCGAAGATGCGTCGGGAGCCGCCGCCCCAACGACGATCTCCGCGCCGACGCAGAATTTGCTTGCAGCCGTTGTCTACAATGGAATGCTAGTTGTCTCCGGTCCTGGCGACCTGCCGGGTGGCGCTTTGAGTGTGAGCGCCGCGAGCGGTGTCGCGACCGCGACGTTCGGGCTCGCGCTTCGGCTCGCGCCGATCGAACTGAACGGCCCAGCTGCGGTGCTGTTTGGGCCGCCGAGTCAACCTGGCTACGACTACAGCGCGTCGCTCGATCCCAACAGCCCATCGGCGTCGTTCACCGTGAGCGAGGCGCAGTACGACGGGTCCTTCTCCATCGCACCCGCGTTTGCCACCGAGCCGGGATATGAGGGCTACTGTGAAGTGCCGCCCCCGGAAGAGCCGTCGGCGGCCTCCTTTGGGCTCAGTAGCGGCTCCGGGAGCGCAGTGCTCTCGGTGGTCGCGCCCGATCCGAGCAACTCAAGCGGGCTTTGCGGTGCACGGATCGAGGATGCGTTCGGCGGCGACAACGATGCAGTGCTCAACGTCGACGTCCAGCCCACCGCGACGCCCTTAGACTCGCGGGCTGCGCGGCGCGTGCCACCGCTTTCCCGTCCGCGCAGCGGCGGCGCGGTGCGCACACCCACCGCCCGGTAGCATCGCGAAACCGCCGGGGCGCGCGGCGTACCGACCGCGCTCGGCGGTGCGCAGGCAATCCAGTGGCCGGGCGCGCAACAGCGGGAGACGATGCGAGGAGCACGGAGCGATGCGACGCTCGAACGGACGATCGAACGCAGCGGTGCGATCCGGCGCGGCGAACGCATTGCGGTCGCCTGCAGCGGCGGCGTCGACTCGGTCGCGCTGGCGGCTGCGCTGCGCGCCCTCGCCGGACCGATGGAACTCACGCTGCGCCTGCTGCACGTCAATCATGCCCTGCGCGACTCGGCCTGGCAAGACGAGTGCGTCGTCTTACGGGTTGCGGCGGCGCTCGATCTCGAGTGCAGCGTGGTTGCGCTTGCGGCGCCCCCGCGCGACGAAGCCGGCTTGCGCGAGGCGCGCTACGCCGCCCTGATCGCTGCCGCGACGGAGTTCGGCGCCGGCTGCATCGCAACCGCGCATCACGCCCAGGATCAGAGCGAGACGGTGCTGTTGGCGCTCTTTCGCGGTGCCGGGCCGGACGGCTTGAGCGGCATGCGTCCGCGCCGGCGCCTGGCCGACGGCCTCGATCTGGCGCGGCCGTTGTTGCGCGTCGCGGCCGGCGACCTCGAGCGCTACGTACAGGTGCGCGGCCTTCCGTATGCGGTGGATCCCAGCAATCGCGACCGCGAACTGCGGCGCAACGCCGTCCGTCAAGCGCTCGCCGCACTGCGCCCGCTCTTTCCCGGGCTCGACGAAGCGGTGGCACGGGCGGCCGAGTTGACCGGGGACGAGCGCGAGGGGACGCCGCGCGCCGCGCTACGGCGGCGCGTGCGCGCACGGCTGGCCGCCGAAGCCGGGCTGCGCGATCTCGATTTCGCCCACGTCGAGTCGGCCGTGCGCACCCTCGAACGCGGCGGCAGCGGCAGCTTCGACATGACCGCGGCGGTTCGGCTGCGGGTCGAACGCGGTGCGATCGCAGAGGTCGAACGGCGCGTGTGAGGGTCGTGTACGATGCCGCCGCGATCGCAGCAGCGATCGCTCGCTTGGCCGCTGCAATCGCCGCCGACCATCGCGGGCAACCCCTGCTCCTGATCGGCGTGTTGAAGGGGGCGATGATGGTGGTTCCCGACCTCGCGCGCGCGCTGGCCGACGTTCCCGACGGTCCTAGCGAAATCGCCGTCGAGTACGTCTGCGCGGCGAGCTACGGCGCGGCGACGACCTCCCGAGCCAGCCTCGACCTGCAGCTCGATACGCGAGCCCCGATCGCGGGTAGATACGTGGTCGTGGTGGACGATATCGCCGATGGGGGCATCACGCTTCAGGCGCTTCGAGCGCTCTTTCAAGCGCGCCGGCCGGCCCGGCTGCGCTGCTGTAGCCTCTTCGAGCGGACCGACCGGCGAACCGTCGATCCGCACCTCGATTATCCGGCGTTGCCGGTCCCGGGCAACTTCGTCGTAGGTTACGGTTTGGACTATCAGGAAAAGTACCGCAACCTGCCCTATCTCGCCGAGCTGTCGCCGAGCTGATCTCTAAGGAAGGCTAAACGCGTCACCGATCGTGCCCAAACATCTCCGTTCCATCCTCCTCGTCATCGTCGCCGTCGTCCTGGTCGTTCTGGCCGTCGAGCGCTTCGTTCAGCCGACCGCGACCGCGACCAGTCTCGATTACGGCGTCTTCTATCAGAAGCTGGCGTCGGGACAAATCGAGTCGTTTCACGCCGTCGGCCTTCAAGCGACCGGCCAACTGGCCGGCGGCGCGAAATACGCGGTTACCGTTCCGAATACCGATCAGGCCTTCGTCAACGAAGTCTACAAGAAGGTCAAGAACATCTCGGCGATCAGCTTCCAGCAGCCGACCAACTCCGGCATCCTCAGCGGGTTGTGGCAGTTCTTCCCGATCGCGCTGATGATCGGCGTGCTGTGGTTCTTCTTGCGCAACGCGCAGGCGGGCGGGAGCCAGGCGCTCTCGTTCGGGCGCTCGCGCGCCAAGATGCTCTCGGAGAACCGTCCCAAGGTGACCTTTGCCGACGTTGCCGGCGTCGATGAAGCCAAGGAGGAACTCGGCGAGATCGTCGACTTCCTGAAGTACCCCAAGAAGTATCAGGCGCTGGGTGCGCGGATTCCCAAGGGGGTATTGCTGCTCGGCCCGCCTGGCTCGGGCAAGACCCTGCTGGCGCGTGCCATCGCGGGCGAAGCCGGCGTGCCGTTCTTCTCGATCTCGGGCTCGGATTTCGTCGAGATGTTCGTCGGCGTCGGTGCGTCGCGCGTGCGCGACCTCTTCGACCAGGCGAAGAAATCGGCGCCGTGTATCGTCTTCATCGACGAGATCGACGCGGTCGGTCGTCAGCGCGGCGCCGGCTTGGGCGGCGGTCACGACGAGCGCGAGCAGACCCTCAACCAACTGCTGGTCGAGATGGACGGGTTCGATCAGAACACCGGCGTGATCTTGATCGCGGCCACCAACCGGCCCGACGTGCTCGATCCGGCGTTGCTGCGCCCCGGGCGCTTCGATCGCCAGATCGTCGTCGATCGTGCCGACTTCCGCGGGCGCCAAAAGATCCTCGAAGTGCATGCGCGCAACAAGCCGCTTTCCAAGGAAGTCGAACTCGAAACGCTGGCCAAACGGACGCCCGGTTTCTCCGGCGCCGACTTGGAGAACTTGCTGAACGAAGCGGCGCTACTGGCCGCGCGCAAAAATAAGAATGCCATCGAGATGAAGGACTGCGACGAAGCGATCGATCGCGTGATGGTTGGACCGGAGCGCAAGTCGACGGTGATGTCGGCGAAGGAAAAGGAGATCACCGCCTATCACGAGTCCGGTCATGCCATCGTCGGCGGGCTGCTCGACAAGGCCGATCCGGTGCACAAGGTGACGATCATTCCGCGCGGGATGGCGATGGGGTTGACCTGGTCGCTGCCCGAGGACGACCGTCACAGCCAGACCAAGGAAGAGTTACTGGCGCAGATCACGATGTCGCTGGGCGGCCGCCTCTCCGAAGAGATCAAGTTCGGCGACGTGACGACCGGTGCCAGCAACGACTTCCAGAAGGCCACCGAACTGGCGCGCCGGATGGTGACGCAGTATGGGATGAGCGATCTCGGGCCGATTCAGTTCGGTCGCGGGAGCCACCAGGTCTTTCTGGGGCGCGACTTCGGCGAGGAACGCAACTACTCCGAAGAGGTCGCCAGCAAGATCGACGGCGAGGTGCGCCGCATCATCGAATCCAGCTACGCGCGCGGGCGTGAAATCCTCAACGAGAACTGGTCGAAGGTCGAACGCATGGTCGCCGCGCTGTTGGAGTACGAAACCGTCGAGGCCGACGAAGTGCGCGCGATCATCGAGGGGCGTCCGTACGATCGCACTGCGGGCGGTGTGGCCGCGCCGCCGGCGCCCGACCTCGAGCGCGCTCCGGCCGAAGAGCCGGCGCGCGAGAAGCCGGCGCGCATCCCGCCCACGATTTCGCCGGAACCGGCATGACTCGGCGCGGGGTCGCACTCGCCGCTGCGGGACTGCTCGCGTCGGCGCTGCTGGCCGCGCCTTGCGCTGCCAGCGACGCGCAGAGCGGCTCGCTGCCGCGCGGCGGTAGCTACGTCATCTCGCGAGATCCGGGCATCGCTGCCGCCGCCGTGACGCTGTGGTTCCGTGCGCCCAGCGCCGGCTACGACGATGCGACTCCCGGGATCGCGCGGCTTGCCGCGACCGCAGCAGCGGCGGCGCCGCTGATCAGCGGGCGCAGCCTCGCCGAGTTCGTGCACGACGCCGGCGGTACGCTGCAGATCAACGCCTACCCCGATATCGTCGGCATCGATGCGGTCGTCCCATCGACCGCCGCGCGCCGCACGGTTGCGGCGTTGACGGCCGCTTTCTTCGCGCCGCGCATCGATGCCGCCGCCATGCAAGCGGCGCGGCGCGACACCGCCGTAGCCAGCGTCGAGCAGCGCTACTCGTCGACGTTGGCCCTTCACAACGCGGTCTTTGCCGCGTTGTTCGCATCGGGACCGGCGCACTATCCGCCGGTGCCGTTCGCGCTCGCCGCACTTACGCACATCACCACCGCGCAGGTCGTCGCGTTCGCGCAGCGCGCGTTTCGCTCCGGGAACGCCGTGCTCGCAATGGCCGGAAACGTGGACTCCTCGGCGATTACCGCCGTGACCGACGGTGCCGGTGCGTCGACGATGGACGCGCCGCACGACTCGCCGCTGACGGCCGCGCCGGCGTCGGCCAGCGTCAGCGGCGCCATCGACGGCGTCGGCATCGGATGGGTCGGCCCGCCGATCGCCGACGAGCGCGCCGCGACGGCGCTCGATTTCGTGGCCGACTATCTCTTTCGCGACGGCACCGGCGTGATTGCGCGGTTGCTCGCGCGCGAGCAGCCCGCGAGTTACGCCACCGGCCAGTTCATCACGCTGCACGATCCAGGCGTGATGCTGGTGACGCTCGAAGGCGGCGCCGACGCGAAGGCTAAAGCGCTGGTGCTGGCCGCGGTCGACCGGATGCGTCGCCCGCTCGATCCGACCGCGTTTGCCGCTGCGCGCGAGGCGTTTCTCTACCATCTGGCGACCGACACGCAACTGCCGCAGGAACAAGCCGACAATCTGGGCTGGTACGCGGTCGAAGGCAATCCGGCGTATGCGCCCGGGAGCGCGAGCGGGATGTACCGGCAGATCGCGCGCGGGCTCGATGCCGCCTATGTGGCGTCGGTCGTGCGCCGTTACTTGAGCAGCCCGGTCGTGATCACGATGGCACCGGCGGTACGGGAGTCGGCATCGTGAGACGTTCCTTTCTCCTCGCCGTCGCACTCGCGTGCGTGGTGCCGGTCGGCGCGCGTGCGGCGACCGGCGTGCCGCCGCCGGTCCTCGAACGCTACGGTGCGGTGACGATCGTGCGGCAGGACGATCCGCTCGGTCACCTGGTGGGCGTCGAGTACGTGCTCGAGGCCGGCCTGGATCGCGAGACGATGCATCAGAGCGGGCTGGCCGCGCTCACCGCCGCGACGGTGCTGCGAACGCCGGTCGCCGTTGCGCCCGGAAGCGCGCCGGTGCCACTCGAGCGCGCGATTGCCGACCGCGGCGGATCGATCGATTACGTGGTCGACCCGCACGACGTACGGTTTTATCTGGAGATTTTGAGCCGGGACGCACCGGCGGCGCTGCAATGCTTCGCGCAGGCGCTGCGCGCGCCCGATTTTAGTCCCGCGACGCTGCGGGCGGCGCGTAGCGCGCTGGCGGCGCGGATCGCCGAGCATCAAAACAGCGCACTGCAGGTCGGGCTCGATATGCTCGATCGCGCCGATGCCAAGAACGCCAATGCCGGGTTGCCCGCGCTCGGTGACGTCGCTTCGCTGGCGCGCTTGCTCCCCAACGACGTCGCGACGTTCTACCACACGTTCTACCGCCGGGGCGGCAGCGTCGTGAGTGCGGTCGGACGCACCGACCGCGTCGCGCCGGAGTCGTTGCGCGCGCTGGCCGATGCGCTGCCGGCCGGATCGTCGCAGGCGGTACCGAGCGGAGTCGAGCGACTGCGCGGTCTCTCGCGCGAACTGATCGCGCACCGCAGCGTCGCGTCGCCGTGGCTGGTCGCGCAGTACCCGGCGCCCGGCATCGACTCAAAGGACTTTGGCCCGATGTTGGTGCTGGCCGCCTTCGTGCGGCGCACGCTCTCGGATATTGCGGGGATTCCGGGCGTGGTGACGCAGTCGTTCGCCGCGCGTGCTACCGGTGCGGTCTATAGCTACGACCGCACTCCGGCGCGCATGGTGCTCTATGTGAACGGTGCGATCGGCGATCCCAGCCGCACCTTCGCAACCGCGCTCTCGGTCGTCAACATCCTCTCGCAGACCAAGCTCAAGGGTTCGATCCAACGCTTCAAGACGGTTGCCGCCGGGAACTTCGCGATCGGCGCCACCGACTTGGAGTCGCGCGCCTGGTTGGCGGCGGTCTTTGCGCAATCCGGCGGATCGCCCGACTTTCTCGATCGCGCGCTGACCGCCATCGCCGCAACGACCCCGCAGGACGTCCAGCGCGTTGCGCGACGCTATCTGGGAAATCCGACCGTCGCGCTGGTTCTACCGCGCGACGGCGTTCCGCTCGGCCAGTAGCGCTCGCGCATCGGCGTGCGCGTCGCGCTCGTTCACGATTATCTCAATCAGCGCGGCGGAGCCGAGCGGGTCTTCGCGCATATCGCCGCGGCATGGCCCGAGGCGCCGGTCTTTACCGCACTCTACGACCCGAAGGCGACCGGCGACCTGATCGATCCGAAGCGCGTCGTGGTCTCGTCGCTCGCGCGCGTTCCGTTCGCCAATCGCGCCTTTCGATTGCTGGCGCCGTTCTATCCGAGCGCCTTCGAGCGCTTCGATCTGAGCGGCTACGACACCATCGTGAGTTCGACCACGGCGTGGGCCAAGGGCGTGATCGTGCCGCCCGGTGCGGTCCACGTCTGTTACATCAATACGGTCAGCCGCTTCGCATTCGCCTACGACGAGTACGTCGGCGGCTTGCAGCGCACGCGCGGTGCCGCGCTGACGGCGCGGTTGGCGCGCCCGCTGGTGGATCGCCTGATTGCCTGGGACCGGCGGGCGGCGGCCCGCCCGACGCAGTTCGTCGCGAACTCGCGCAACGTCGCCGAGCGCGTCCGGCGCTACTACGGCCGCGACGCCGAGGTGCTGCACTGCCCGGTCGATCTCGATCGCTTTTCGATCGGTTCGGGGCGCGTCGACTACTTCGCCATCGTATCGCGCCTGCTGCCCTACAAGCACGTCGACCGCGCCATTGCCGCCGCGCAACTCGCCGGGGTCAGGCTGATGGTCGCCGGCACCGGACCGGCGGAAGGGGCGCTGCGCGCGCTCGCCCGCGGCACGACGACGACGCTGCTCGGCCACGTTCCCGACCGTGCGCTCAACGAACTGATCGGGAATGCGCGCGCCGTGATCCTTCCGGGCGAGGAAGACTTCGGCTTGGTGCCGCTCGAGGCGGCGGCCGCCGGACGTCCGACCATCGCGCTACGGCGTGGCGGTGCGCTGGAAACCGTGATCGAAGGCGAGACCGGCAGTTTCTTCGATCGGCCCGACGCGGAATCGTTGGCGGCGGTCTTGCGCGCCTTCGATCCCGAGCGCTTTACGGCGGCGCGCCTGCGCGCGCACGCCGAGGCGTTTTCACCGGCACGCTTCGTGGAGCGACTGCGTGCCATCGTCGCCGCGGCGCGCACCCGGCCCGGCACCGCGCCGGGCTGAGCGGTTCGTGCATTTCCTACGGCGGCTGCGGCCGCTCCCGAAGACGCCGATCGCCGACCCGGCGCTGGCGCGCACGCGCCTGGGGGCGGTGCGCGAAGACCACGGGCGTTTCGCGGCGCTGCGTAACGCGCGCGTACTGATCTATTGGCCGCACGGTCTCGGCGACTGGGCGACCCTCGGAGCGGTGGCGCCGCTGCTCGAACCGAGCAATCGTTATGCCATCACGCGCTTTGGCGACGACTACGCGAGCCTGTTCCACGATAACCCGATCCTGCGCCCGCTCTACAGCGGCGTGCGCGTGCCGGGCGACGGTGCGGCGCAAGGCGCGCGGCACCTCGGAGTTACCCTGGCCCACTGCGACGGTCGCAAGGTGCACCTCGCGCTGCCGGAACCCCTCGACGAAGCGATTGCAGCGTTCGCACCGGAAGTCTTGTTGTGGAGCGATTATCCAGAGACCGAAGGACGTACGCCCTTTCCGTATCACACCAAAGCGCGCAACTTGGCGCGCCGGCTGGTCTGCGCCGAACGCTTGCGCGGTTTCGATCTGGGCGCGCCGCTGCCCAACGCGATCGACTTTTCCCCCGCACCCGAGGCGCTGCGTGCGGTCGATGCACGGCTTGGCGCAGCCGGCTTTTCGGGGACGCGGATCGGGCTGCTCTCGCGCACCGGGTTCACCGCGCCGCGCAAGAACTGGGGAGACGGTCGCCAGGCGCGTGCCTTTGTCGCCGCCATGCGTGCGCGCGGCTTCCGCTTCGTCTCGATGGACGACGAGGCGTTGGGAGAGAACGTCGTCGGATTTCGCGCGCTCTTCGGCGACCTGCCGCTACCGTTCGCACGCGTGCTCAACGCGCTCCTCGCGCGCAGCGAACTGGTCGTCGGTGTCCCGGCCGGGCCGTTTCACGTCGCCATGGCGCGCGGCGGCATTCCGACGGTCGGGATCTGGATCGCCCATCATCCCGACTGGTACGACGAACCCAACGCCGTCAGCGTGCATCTGGTTGCGCGCTTCGTGCGCGAGCGTGGCTTTCACCGTCGCGCCGCCACCGTGACGAAGCCGCCGGCACTGCGCCATCGCATCGAGTACCTCGAGAGCGCGGAGGTCCCGGCCGATGCGGCGATCGCCGCCGCCGAGCAGGTGCTGCGCTAAGTCGTGCGGCCCCTTACGTGACCAGGTGCGGAAAGAAAAAGAGCGCCGCGATCGAGAGCGCGTTGAAGATGCCGTGCGTGACCATCGAGGCCCACGCGTTGCGCGAGCGATAGTATACGGCGCACAGGATCATTCCACCGAGCGCCAGCGGCACGGCGGCGTACGCATCGCCGTGCGCCGCACCGAACAGGATGCCGCTGAGCAGCGCGCCCGTCCAAAATCCGCCGTAGCGCAATCCTAAGTTGAAGAAGAAGAGCCGGAAGACCGTCTCTTCGAAGAACGGTGCGAGGACGATTGCATAGACAGAGAGCAGGCCGATCGAGAGTGGATCGTGGAGGTCTTTGAACACCAGGACGGCACTCTGCTGATGCGAGGAGTGCAGGAGCAAATCGATCGCGGAGGCCAAGCCGTCGGCAACCACGACCATCGCGATCGCGCCGAGCAGTGCGATTCCGAGCGTTCGCGCCGACGGAGCGCGAAAGCCCAGCGCGCGCAGCGGCATCCGCGCCAGTTTGGGCAACGCGAAGAGGATCAGCAGCACGGCCGGTGCTTCGAATGCGATCTGCAGGATCAACCCAAGGTCGAACAGGCGCGGACTCATCCGTACGCCGCCGCCGTTGAGCGTCGCCGCGGTACGCAGTCCGGCCACCAGCACCACGACGATCAGCGCCGTCATGATCGCGGCCAGTAGCCACGTCCAAACGCCGGTAAAGCTACTGCGCGGCCAGCGCGTCGGCCAGGCGGGCGAAGTCGGCGAGATCGAGTCGTTCACCGCGTTGCTCCGAAGGTAGGTTGCATGCAGCGATGGCGCGCTCGACGACCGCGCGCTCGCAGCCGAGAGCCAGCGCCAAACCGTTCGCCAGCGTTTTGCGCCGGTACGCGAACGCGGCCCGCACGACCTTCCGAAAGAGTGCCGGATCGTGCGGCCGGACGGCCGGTTCCGCGCGCCGTTCGAGTACCACGACGCTGGAGTGCACTTTCGGCGCCGGGTAGAAGGCGGCCGGCGCAAGCGTGAATGCGGTTTCGACGTGCATCGCGACCTGCACGGCGATCGAAAGGCTTCCGTACGCCGCGGTGCCGGGCCGCGCGGCGAAACGCTCGGCGACGTCTTTTTGCACCATGACCACGATGCGCTCGGGGCCGTTCGGCATTTCGACCAACTGCGTGACCAGCGGCGTCGCAACGTTATAGGGCAAGTTCCCGGCGGCGCGCCACGGGCCGTCGGCGGCAAAGGCGCCGAAGTCGAAGGTCAGCGCGTCGGCTTCGATCGTGCGAACCGACGCGAGCCGATCGTGCGCGCGCAGAATCTCGATCAAGTCGCGATCGATCTCGAGGGCGGTGATCTCGGCGCCGCCGGCAACCAGCGCCGCCGTCAGCACCCCGGTGCCGGCCCCAATTTCGAGCACGCGGCGGGGCGGTGCGAATGCGGACAGGGTGAGGTCGGCGATGCGTTGCGTTGCGCCGGCGTCGAGCAAGAAGTTTTGCCCGAAGCGTTTTTTGGGATGCACTCCGCGCCGCGCGAGGAGCGCGCGGGGATGCGGCGCGCTCACTTCACGCGGTAGACGATGATGTCGCGCCGGCCGAAGCGAATTGCGTCGTCGAGCGAGTTGAATCCCAAATCGATGCGCGAGCCGCGAATCGCTCCGCCGGTATCGCCGGCGATCGCGAAGCCGTAGCCCGGAATAAAGAGCTTGGTGCCCAGTGGAATCACCGACGGATCGACGGCGACGATTCCGTGCCCGGCCGGCCGGCCGATTGCGGTGATCCCGCTGCAGCCCGCGCAGTCGGCCGTGTACGCGGTCGCGATCATATGCATTGCGCGACTTGCAATTTCGTAGGTCTTGTCGACGCCGCGTCCGGCGATCGCCGCCAACGCGTCGTAGCGGCCCGCGCCCTCGGCAATAATGCGCGTTTTTGGGGTGCGCGCGACGTGCGCTGCGATGACCGTACGTTTGATCGCACCGCCGTTGACCTGCGTGAAGCGAATGGTGACGTCGCGTTCGCCGGTACGGCCTGGCGCGATGACGCGCGATGCACCGGTATCGAGCGAGAAATCGAGGCGGCGAATGGTCTTGTGTGCGATCGGTTGGCGTTCGTTACGCTGCCAGACGAGCACGCGCGTGACGCGCACGATGCCGTGCGGCGGCACGGCGGCGGCCAATCCTGGATCGACGCTGTCGTGCGCTCCTAGGCGCACGTGCGCCTCTTCGAGCAACGCGCCGACGTCGGGCGCCGAACTGTGAACGGCGATGCGCTCGGTCGGCGTGACGATGGTCACGGGAACCGGAGCCGCCGAGGCGGCCGTCGGCCGCGCAAAGTATCCGGCCACGGCGAGGCCGGCGGTAAGAACGCTGACGGCCAGTGCGTAGCGTGCCGTCGAGGAATCGCGTCCTATCAACCCGATGTTCCTTTCTGTTTCGATTCACGTGCACGGCCACGGCACACCACGAACGGGGGCGATGCTCGCGTGAATCTCGCTTGGGGCCGGGCGCTCGCGCGCTCCGGGGGCTGACGGATCCGAAAACTGGAAACGCCAAGGTTCGTGCAGCTGGGCGGTCCCCGCGGGGACGCGGCCCGGCGCTGCCGGTCGGCTGCCGGAACGGCAACCGGATGTCCCCGGCACTATAGCACGCCCGGCGAGCGGGTGCACTATGCTCAAAGTATCAGCTTGTGGAGGTCCACCCTTCTTTTCAGCACGGATGCCGCAGGCACGGGCGATTTTGCCTGGAAGGCAGGGCTTTCGTGAGGTCGCTGCGGCTCGGATTCTTCACCGAGGTCTATCACCCGGTCGTCAACGGCGTGGTCGCGTCGGTCGACGCGCTGGCGGCCGGGCTGCGCGAACGCAGCCATCAGGTGTACTGCTTTGCGCCGCGCGTCCCCGGCTACGACGACGGGCACTCGGTCTATCGCATGCCCTCGCTGCCGCTTCCGACGCGCACGCCGTACCGATTGACGCTGCCGCTGGTCAGCCGGCGCAACGTGAACACCGTCATCAAGCGCCTGGCGTTGATCCACGTCCACTCGCCGTTCGTCACCGGATGGATGGGGATGCGGTACGCGCGGCGCTACGGTATGCCGTTGGTCTACACGTATCACACCCAACTCGAGGCCTACGCGCACTACGTTCCGTTTGAACCGAATGCGACGCGCTACGCGGCCTCGCAACTGACGCGCACCTTTGCCAACGCCGCCGATGCAGTGGTCGTGCCGACGCCCGCGATGGCGGCGCGCCTACGCGATCTTGGGGTGACCGCGCGCATCGAGGTGGTGCCCAGCGGCATCGACGTACGCCACTTCGGCTCGGGACGACGCGATGCCGCGTGGCGGCGGCGGGCCGGCGCCGGCGCGGGCGACCGGCTCATCCTGTGCGTCTGCCGGCTCGCCAAAGAGAAGAACGTCGAGCTGCTCTTCGAGGCGCTGGCGCATGCCGACGATCCGACGCTGCGCTTGGGAATCGCCGGCGACGGCCCGGCGCGCGAGGAACTGGAGCAGCGGGCGAGCGAGTGCGGGGTGGCGGAGCGCGTGCGCTTCATGGGGGTCGTCGACCGGGCCGACCTGCCCGATCTCTATGCCAGCGCCGACGCCTTCGTGATGCCGAGCACCACCGAGACGCAGGGCCTCGTGCAGGTCGAGGCGCTCGCGGCCGGCATTCCGGTGATCGCCGCCGACGCACCGCAGAACCGCCAGGTGCTGGGCGAGGCCGGGATCGTGATCGCGCCCAACGCGCGCGCGTTCGCCGGCGCGCTCGCCCAGGTTCCGGCGTGCCCCGACCCGCTCGAAGCCGCCCGCTGGCGCGCGGCCGCGCAGCGGTTTGCGATCGAGGCACAGATCGAGCGCATGGAAGCGCTCTACGATAGCCTGATCCCGGTAGCGGCGATCCCCGACTCGGCTTGATTGCGAACGTATGTTCGTAGTATACTCGGGTTGAGGAACCAACGAACATGCGCAGCACCGGCCACCGTCCCGAGTCCATCGACGCCACCGTCGTCGCGGCCGCGGATATCCACGGGCGGGGGGTCGCGTATGCCCGGCTGCGGTCGCCCGGCGGCGAGCGCGTGGTGCGCGTACCCTTCGATCTCCCGAACGAGGCGCGCAACGTCCCGCACGCGGTCGGCTACGTCGCGGCGACTGCGGTCGCCGGAACGCTGGCGGCGCGCGGCATTCGCCGGGCGGTCTTCCACCTCGACGACCCCGACGTCGTCGACGATCTCAACGGCCGGCGCGGCGTACCGCCGGCGCTGGTGCTGCCGTACGTGCGGCTGAAGTGCGCGCTCAACGCCTTCGAGCGCTGCGGCGTCGCGCTTGCGAGCGGCGAGGACGATCTGCGCCAGCGCGCCCGCGCCGAGGTTGCGGTGAACGTGGCCGCGTAAGCGGCAGCGATGCACCTTCGTCCGCTGCGCGCGCGCACGCTTCCTATAGAGACATGTGCGCTGGCACGCGCGCTGATCGGGTCTATCCTCGTCAGCGAGTCGGCCGCGGGCCGCTCGGCCGGTCGCATCGTCGAAACCGAAGCCTACCCGCCGGACGATCCGGCCTGCCACGCACGCGTCGGCAAGACCGAGCGCAACGCCACGCTCTTCGGCCCACCGCTGCGCGCCTACGTCTATCTCGCGTACGGCAGTGCGTTCTGCTTCAATCTCGCCAGCGAGCCGTCCGGGGTCGGTGCCGGCGTGCTGGTGCGCGCGCTCGAGCCGCTCGACGGCGTCGCGCTGATGCGCGCGCGGCGCGGCGGTGCGCGCGAGCGCGACCTCTGTCGCGGTCCGGGGCGCCTCTGCCGGGCGCTCGCGATCGACCGGCGCGACGACGGCGTAGCGCTCTTTTCGGCCGGGAGGCTGTGGCTGGCGCAGCCGGATCGTCCGGTCGGAGCGCTAGCCGCGAGCGCGCGGATCGGTATTGCCCGAGCGGCCAAGCGGCGCCTGCGCTTCTTCGACGCGTCCAGCGCGTACGTCAGCGGCTCGGCCACCTTGAACCACCACCCGCGCTGTGTTATATTGAGGCCGTCGCGCAGCTCTACGGGCTGAACGTCGCGACGTTTTCCAGCTTCCTCCACGCCCACGCCGGTATAACACGAAGGCAGCCCCGCCTCGTCGTAGTGCCGCTCGACGTGCGCGACGCCACGAGAGAGATACTCCTCTGCAAACGGAACATCGTCCCAACGACAACATGCGCCCCGGCGGTCGTCGCCGTCGTTCACGTCGCCGCCACGGCGGCTTCAACCCCAACCAGTTTCACGAGCCGTTTCCGCAGCCCGATCCCGGGCCGCCGATGTTGACGGCCGTCCAACTGGCGGAGAAGACCAAGCCGGAACTCGTCGAGCTCGCCAAGGAGTTGGAAATCGAACTCCTGACGCCGGCCAAGCTGAAAAAGGACGAGATCGTCGCCATGATCGTCCAGGGACAGATCGCGCGATCCGGCCTCGAACACGCCAGCGGCATTCTCGACGTGCTGCCCGAGGGCTATGGATTTCTGCGCCGCGGCGGATACGTGATCGGAACCGACGACATCTACGTCAGCCAGTCGCAGATTCGCCGGTTCGAACTGCGACGCGGCGACATGATCGAGGGGCAGACGCGCCGCCCGAAAGAGGGCGAAAAGTACTACGGATTGATTCGCGTCGATACGATCAACGGCTTGGACCCCGAGGCGATCAAGGGTCGCGGCCTGTTCGAAAAGGGAACGCCGATCTATCCCAACGAGCGCTTCAAGCTCGAGGTGCGCGCGACCCAGCTCTCGACGCGCGTGATCGATCTGTTTTGCCCGATCGGAAAAGGTCAGCGCGCGCTCATCGTTTCGCCGCCGAAAGCCGGTAAGACGACGCTGCTGAAGAATATCGCCAACTCGATTTCGATCAACCACCCCGAGGCGCACATCATTGCGCTGCTGGTCGACGAACGTCCCGAAGAAGTCACCGACATGCAGCGCACGATCGACGGCGAAGTGGTGGCCTCGACCTTCGACGAGCATCCCGAGAATCACACCGCGGTCGCCGAACTCACGATGGAGCGCGCCAAGCGCCTCGTGGAACTCGGCAAAGACGTGGTCATCCTGCTCGACTCGATCACGCGTCTGGGACGCGCCTACAACCAAGTCGTTCCCAGCTCCGGACGCACGCTCTCGGGCGGCCTGGACACGGCGTCGCTGCATAAGCCGAAGCGCTTTTTCGGCGCCGCGCGAAAGATCGAGGAGGGCGGCTCGCTGACGATCATCGCAACCGCCCTGATCGAGACCGGCTCGAAGATGGACGACGTGATCTTCGAAGAGTTCAAGGGCACCGGCAACATGGAACTCAACCTCACGCGCAAGCTGGCCGAGTCGCGGGTCTTCCCTGCCATCGACATCAAGCGCTCGGGTACGCGTCACGAAGAGCTGCTGCTCTCGCCGGACGAAATGCGCAAGATCTGGATGCTGCGCCGCGCAACCGCGGTGCTCAACACCGGCGACATCACCGAAGTGATCCTCGATCGCATGGCGCAGACGCGCACCAACGAAGAGTTCCTCGGTGCGGTCACCAAGGAAGCGCTCTCGATGTCGCGTGGCTACGAAGAAGGCGGCAACGGCAAGTACTAAGCCGCAGCGCGACGGTGCCGTGCGGCTCAACGCATACCTGGCGCACGCCGGAGTGGCGTCGCGGCGTGCCGCCGACGGCCTGATCGCGCGCGGCATGGTGCGCGTCAACGGCCGCACGGTGACGGCGCTGGGCACGCGCGTGCAGCCGGGCGATCGCGTCGACGTGAGCGGCACGCCGGTAGCGAGCGCGACCGAATCGGTCTATTTGGTCTTGCACAAGCCGGTCGGGGTGATGACGACGCTGCGCGATCCGCAGGGGCGCCGCACGATCGTCGACCTCTTGCCGCGCGGCCCGCGCGTCGTTCCGGTCGGCCGGCTCGACTTCGACACTTCAGGCATCCTGCTGCTCACCAACGACGGCGCCTTGACGCACCGCTTGCTCCATCCGCGCTTCGGCGTCGAGAAGACCTACCGCGCGACCATCGCCGGTCGCCTGACCGGCGACGACGTGCACGCCCTCGGAGCCGGGGTCGACTTGGGAGCCGTCCACGCATCGGAAGCCAAGGTTCGGGTGGTTGCCGTTCGGCGCGATCACTCGATCGTCGATCTGACGGTGCACGAGGGCCGCAACCGCCAGGTGCGCCGCATGTTCGAAGCGCTTGGCCACCCCGTGCTGGCGCTGACGCGACTGCGCTTTGGGCCGGTTGCGCTCGGCGATCTTCCGGTCGGCGCCACGCGGGCGCTGCACCCGCGGGAACTGGCCGCGCTCCGGCGCGTTCGCGAGGACGCGCCATCCGATCAGAGAAGCGAGTAGGGTGCTCGCTTCGCGCAGTTCCGACTCGCACCGCACCGTCGTGCGCCTGGCCAACGGCGCAACCTTCGGCGGAACCGAGCTGGCGATTTGCGCCGGGCCCTGCTCGGTTGAATCCGAAGCGCAGATTGCGGCCACCGCGGAAGCCGTGGCGCGCGCGGGCGGCAACGTGCTGCGCGGTGGTGCCTTCAAGCCGCGCACGTCGCCTTACGCTTTCCAGGGCTTGGGGCCGGAGGGTTTGACGCTGCTCGAAGCCGCCGCGCGCGCCAACGGTCTCGCGATTCTCACCGAAGTGCTGGACCCGCGTGACGTCGAGACGGTCGCGGCACGTGCCGACATGCTGCAGATCGGCGCGCGCAACATGCAGAACTTCGCGCTCCTGCGCGAGGTCGGCGTGGCGCGCAAGCCGGTGCTGCTCAAGCGCGGCTTCGCGGCCACCGTCGACGAGTGGTTGATGGCGGCCGAGTACTTGCTGCTCGAGGGCAATCCGCACGTCGTACTCTGCGAGCGCGGCATTCGCTCGTTCGATCCCGCGACCCGCAACGTGCTCGATCTGACGGTCGTGCCGCTGCTGCGCGCACGCACGCACCTGCCGGTGATCGTCGATCCCTCGCATGGGACCGGCGTCGCCGCGCTGGTTGCCCCGATGACGCTGGCCGCGGTCGCCGCCGGTGCCGACGGCGTGCTGATCGAGGTGCACCCCGAGCCCGAGCGGGCGGCGTCGGACGGTGCGCAGTCGCTGACGCCGGCTGCCTTCGACGCCCTGGTCGCGCGGCTGGCTCCACTCGCCGAGGCGGTCGGGCGAACGCTGCCGGTGGCGCGCGCGCGGGTCTGAAAAGGGCGGGCCATTCACCGCCGCCAAGACGCCAAGATGAGAGTCGGCTGTGAAAGCGCGGCCACCGCCCCGTAGCCCGTTACGTCCCGACCCCGCGAAACGTTCGCATGCTAACGAACTCCACCACGAGGTATCCATGAAACGCGCTCTGTCCATCCTCACGACCGCCGCAGTGCTCCTCGCCGGAGCCCTGGCCCCGGCCCAAGCCCAGTACGCCAACCAGTTCACGCCGGCTAAGCTGGTGCGCGAGGGTAAGACCAGCAAACCGATTGCGGGGACCGGCACCGTGATCGTGCAGGTTCAGGTCAATGCCGACGGCACCCACAAGGCGATCAAGGTGTTGCACTCGAGCAACGGCGGCGACAACGCCGCCGCCATGGACATCGCGCAGAACTCGACCTACCGCACCGCGTTTCGCGGCAAGAAGCCGGTGACGTCGTTCTACGATTTCACCCTCAAGTTCCACGGCCGCTCGGTGGCCAACGTCGAGGGGTTGGGCGGAGCGAGCAGCCCGATCGCGCAGAAGATCGCCACCCTGATCAGCCAGCAGAAGTACGCCGAGGCCAAGGCGCAGGCCACCGCGGCGCTACTGGCAACGCCGAGCGATCAGCTGCGCGAGTTGCTGGGAGTCGCCGACGCGCAGAGCAACGATTTCACCGGTGCGGCGCACGCGTTCGACAACGTCGCGAACATCACCAAGCAGTTCCGGCTGATCGCCGGGCAGAGCTATGCGAACGCTGCCGTCAAGGCCTCGACCAACGACCCGGCCCAGGCGTTGGCGTGGGCGCAGAAGGCGGCCGCGATGACCCCCGGCACCAACGCGCAGTACGCGCTCGGCGTCGCGCAGCTCGCCAACAAGCAGTATGCGGCGGCGCTTGCGACGCTCAAGGCCGTGCACGCCAACGCGTTCGCCGACCCCAAGACGCCGACGAACGCCAAGGTCGCGATCGACTCCTCGCTGCTGGCGGCCTACACCGCGAGCGGCGACACCGCCGACGCGACCGCCACCGCCAACGAAGTCAAGCAGCTCGACCCGACCAGCACGCTGCCGGCGCGGGTGCTCGGCAACGCGCTGCTGCAGGCCGGCGTCGCGGCCGAGAAGGCTAAGGACCAAGCGAGCGCGCTCAAGGATTTCGAACAGGCCGCTGCGCAGGGCGATCCGCAGGTTGCCGTCACAGGCAACACGCAAGCGGCGTTCCTCATGTTACGGGAGAAAAAGCCGGACTATAAGGCCGTCCAGGGATACGCTCAGAAGGCCCTGGCGATCAAGCCCGACGATCCGACCGCACTCTACGCCGAAGGGATTGCGCTGACCGGTATCTGGGCAACCGTCAGCCACAACGATGCCGATAAGAAAGCCGCCCTCGCGTCGCTGGGCAAGGCCGATCAACTTGCCAAGGCGGCGGGCAACGAAGCCCTGTCGCTCTCGATCGAAGGGTTCATCAAACAGAATCTTGGCAAAGCCGCCGCTGCCGGCGGGCCGGGGGGCGGGCGGTAGACCAAGGACTTTCAGCGGGGCTGGGCCAAAGGGTCGGCCTCACGGAGAGCGGCGTCGCCGCCGCTACTCCTTAGCATTGTCCAGCGCACACACTTCACTCGTGATGAACGTCCGGAAGGGATCGGAACACCGTGTTTAATGGATTCTTGGGCATGATGCGACAGGGCGGCTGGGATATGTGGCTGCTCCTCGCCATCTCGGTCATCGGGCTTGCCGTCGTGTTGGAGCGGCTGTGGTTCTTCATGTCGCAGCACGGCGACACCAAAGGCTTGCTGAAGACGCTTGGTCAGAAGATCGCCGCCGACGATTTGAACGGCGCCATCGCCTACTGCAAACAGCAGAGCGGCATGCTGCCGCGCATCCTCGAGTTCGGGTTGAAGCGCGGCGAGAAGAATCGCGCCGACATCACCGACGCGCTCTCGATCGCGCTGATGGAACACCTCAACGCGCTCGAGCGTAACCTCGGCGTGATCGGTACCATCGCCGTCATCGCCCCGTTCGTCGGTCTCTTCGGAACGGTGCTCGGCATCATCCGGGCCTTCCAGGACATCGCGCTGAAGGGCAACTCGACCCCGGCCGTGGTCGCGGCCGGCGTCTCCGAAGCGCTGATCACGACCGCCACCGGTCTGATCATCGCCGTCGTCGCGGTCGTGTTCTTCAACTACTTCAAGTCGCGCATCAAGACGTACAATCAAGAGATGATCGTGGCCGCCAACCAGCTCGCCGAAATGCTGCACTTCCACAATACGGGAGCCCCGATTCCGACCGATCTCTATCAGCCGGCCAAAGCAACTAAGTAGCTCTTTCGAAACGAGGCGCAATCGTGGGACTGCTCTCGGCAAAGGGCGACCAAGAGGTCATGGCGGAGATCAACATCACGCCATTCACCGACGTGTTGCTCGTTTTGCTCATCATCTTCATGATCTTGGCCGCGCTTGTCACTCCGCCCGGTTTCGAAAAGCAACTGGCGAACAAGAGTAACACGAACTCGACCAACAACAAGAATCAGCACGACATCAACGTGATCGTGAACGACAAGGGTGTGATCTTCGTGGACGGCACGAAGACCAACCAGAGCGGGATCTATCGCGTGATGTACGATGAATCGAAGAAAAAGCCCAACCATCACGTTTCGATCATCGGTGATGCCAAGGCCCCGTACGGGGTGATCATTCGGATTCTCGACGCCGCTAAGCGAGCCGGACTAGAAGATGTCGGCTTCGTTACATCCTAAAGTGGAGGTTTAGACAGCGTGGCTGTTTCGACAGGCGGAGGCGAAGATGAGGTAATGTCGACTATCAACATCACGCCCTTTACGGACGTGTTGCTGGTACTCCTGATTATCTTCATCATTCTCGCTTCGGTAACCAAAGAGCCCAAGCTGCCCGACGCCTACAATAGGGAGAAGGTGCAGCCGTCGCAGATCGTGGTGATCATCGATGCGAAGAGCAACATTCAGATCGGATCGAACCAAGTTCCCGTCCCCGACCTGAAGGCGGCGTTCGCAACCATTCAGCAGCAGACCGACAATAAGTTTCGCAGCGTGATCATCAAGGCCGATCCGGCCGCGCATTACGGCGTGATCCTCCAGGTGATGGACGCGGCCAAACAGGCAAATCTCAACGACTTTGGGCTGGCGAACCACACGATTGGGACGCCGGAGGGGCAGTCGTAGATCGTCCATGGCAACGAACCAACCAAAACCACCGACCAAGCCCAAAAAAGATCGCTCGTTCATTACGACGGGCGAGCAGGTTCGCAACGTCATCGGCATCGCGTTCCTGATCTCGATTCTGGTCCACTTGGCGCTCTCGCCGTTCTTCCCCGACATCACGCAGCATCACGAGTCGCAGCAAGTCGAGAAGGTCTCGGTCGCCAAGAAGATCATCGTGCACACGCCGCCCCCGCCGACGCCGACACCGCCGCCGACGCCGACGCCGCCGCCGCCCAAGGCGACGCCGCCGCCCAAGCCGCAGAAGGTGACGCCGCCGCAGCCGCACCTGCACGTGCATCTGGTGAAGTCGCACAACGCGGCCAGTACCTCGTCGACGCAGCAGCAAGTCGCCAACCCGCCCGGCACCGAAAACGGCGTTCCGGCCGGAACGGCGACCGCCGGGCCGCCGGTTCCGACCGCGTCGCCGACGCCGGCCTGCGCCGATCCGAACCACGATGCGACCGTCACCAATCCGATGTCGCCCGACTACCCCGATTCGGCCCGCGAGCTTAATCTCGGCCCGGTCAACGTCGAAGTCGAGGTGACCGTCGGCTCGAACGGAAATCTGATCGATGCCAAGATCTACAAGAGCGCCAACAACATGGCCCTCGATCAGTCGGCCTTGCGCGCGGCCCGTCAGTCGACCTACGCGCCCAAGGTGGTGAACTGCGTTCCGACGCGCGGAACGTACCTCTTCGTCGCGAGTTTCCAGCCTAACTGATCGGCGGCGCACTGCCGCGACCGGTGACCGAACGGGCGCTCTCCGAAAGGGAGCGCCCGTTCGCGTTGACAAGCCAAGGACGCGATGGATTCACGGCGCACCCGACGCATTCTCTGGCTGGCGCTGCTCCTGTCGCTGGCCGTTCACGCGCTGATCGCGCTGAACGTGCATCCGCAGCGTGAGCCCGCCACGCCGGGCGTCGAACGCGTCTTCATCGAGCGTCGTCCGCTGGTGATCGCCAAGGCACCGACCCCGCCGCCGACGCCGCGCCCGACGCCCAGGCCGGTTGCCTCGCCCGCGCCCGCGGTCTCCGCGCCGCCGCACGCCAAGCCGCGCGGCACCGGGCACGGTCGCGCCAGTTCGCCGCCGGCCAGACCGGCTGCGCCCACGCCGTCGCCGCGCCCGGTGCCCAGCGCTCCGACCTGCACGCAGACCTCGGCGCCGGCGGCGCTGCTGGCAACGCCGTCACCGCCGATCCTCCCGGTCGCGGCGCGCGCGGCCGGCACCAGCGGGACGACGATCGTTACCGTCGCGCTCGACCCTCACGGGACGGTGATCGGTACGTCGCTGGCGCAGAGCAGCGGCAACCCGGCGCTCGATGCGATCGCGACGCAGTTGGCCGTACAAGCCCGCTACGCGCCCGCGGTTCGGGCCTGCCGGGCGGTCGCCGGAACCTATGCGTTCAGCGTCGAGTTCGCGGCGTGGTGAGCGCCACGCGTCTGGGCTAGAGCATCCCCATGTCGCGCAGCAGCCGCAGCGTATCGATGTAGCGCTGCAGGGTGTTGCGCGTCTCGTCGTCCAGGTCCAGGAAGGCGACGCCGGTGCGGTAGCGCTGCAGCAGTGCGTCGTACTGCGACCAGCGCACCACTCCGCGCAGCCGAAGGATGGGTTGCCGGTCGCCGCGCAACTCGAGTTGCACGCTCAGCGGCGCTTCGCGCGCGAGTTCCGCATTGGTCAGCATCGCCATGCCGCCGATCGCGATGTCGTACGTCTCGGTGAACTCCGGCGCAAACTCATCGCCGATCGTGTATGAGACCAAGAGCATGTCGCCGACGCGCTGGAAACGGCGCTCGGTTTGGTCGCTTTCGCCCTCGGTGTGGACGCGCTCCATCGAGTCGCGCCTTATGGCGCGTGGTCGTCCAATCCTTCCCGCGGAAGGCTGCGCGGCGCGTCTGGGCGTAACCGTCGCCCGTGACCTTCATCCAGTCCCTTGGGCTCGCGCTGCTTCAGGGCGTCAGCGAGCTCTTTCCGATCTCCAGCCTGGGCCACACGATCCTCGTTCCGGCCGTGCTCCAGTGGCACAACATCGATCGCGCATCGCCGACCTTCCTGGCCTTCGTCGTCGTGCTGCACCTCGGCACCGCCGTTGCGTTGCTGATCTTCTATCGCCGGCGCTGGGTGGCGATCGTGCGGGCGCTGGTCGCCAGCGTCGTGCGCGGCCGGCTCAGCGACGATCCCGACGAGCGCTTCGGGTGGCTGCTGGTGGTCGGCACGATTCCGGTTGGAATCCTGGGCGTGCTCTTTCAGAAAAGCGTGACCGCGTTGCTCGGCTCGCCCGCCTGGGCCGCACTCTTCCTGTTTGCCAACGGGTTGATCATGTTCTTCGGCGAGTACCTGCGCCGGCGCGAACTGGCGGCCGGGCGCCGCGACGTGCGCGTCGAGCGCATGAGCTACGGAAAGAGCGTGGTCATCGGGCTCGCTCAGTCGCTGGCGCTGCTGCCCGGCATTTCGCGCTCGGGAACCTCGATGGTTGCGGGATTGCTCTGCGATCTCGACCACGAGGATGCGGCGCGCTTCTCGTTCATGCTGGCGACGCCGGTCATCCTGGCCGCCGCGCTGCTCGAGACGCCGCGTCTGTTCGCTCCCGGCGCGCACGGGATCGCGCTCGAGGCGGTCCTCGGGGGCATCGTCGCCGGACTCGCAGCTTACGCGTCGGTCGCGTTTCTCACCCGTTACTTCACCTCGAACGACTTGCGCCCGTTTGGCTGGTACTGCACCGTAGCCGGGGCGCTGTGCTTCGTCCTCGCCATCAAGGGAGTCATCGTATGAAAGCCCTCGCGTACGTTCTCGCACTCGTCTTCTTCGTGCTCGGCATCCTCTACGGGATGGGAAAGATCGAGTTCCTCACGCGATCGGGCACCGCGCATCCCTCGCACGTCTCGCATCTGATCCTGTGCTGGGTGATTGCGCTGCTCTGCCTGATTTGGGCGCGCTTCCAGGGGGCTCCAGCCCGCCGCTAACCGCCACCCGCTCGTCGCGCCGCATCGTGCGGCGCTCCTGCTACGCCGCGCTCGCGGCACCTTCAGTGGAAGTTGACCTCCGTGTCAATGCCGCTCGCGTCGGAGTCCCCCGCGCCACCGCCGCATCCGCCGCCGGGCGCGCAGAATCGCTCTCGCGGCTCAGGGCGTCGCTCGCCGTGCCACTCGGCGTCGCGGTGCGCCGCGCCTCGGCAGCAGATGCAACGGGGCGCTGGCGCGGGGAGTCGTCACAAGCGAGGCGTGCGACGTTTTCGCAAAAGCCAGGAGGGCGAATTCCTTTTGCACGTTGCGAAAACGCGCCCGAGCAGGAGCGAGCAGGAGGCGAGCGACGAGCGTCCTCGCGGTGACGACTCCCCGTGCCGGCGCCGCCGAAGCGCAGCGGCCCGAAGCGCAGGCGGCGCGCCTTACTTTTTGGCGATCAGGTAGATTTCGTACGGGTGCGGCGCGAGCACTTCGACGTTCGGGCGGGCGTTGGCGACGATCCCCTCGATGTCGGCGAGCCGCTGCTCGGTGGTCTGCACGATGACCAGTGGGTAGGCATCGGCCGCCGAGAGCACGCTGGCGAGCGCGCGTGCGTAGGCCGGCGGGTCGGCGGCGCGGGCGCCGAAGAGTGAATCGCGATAGGCGTGCTCGATGGTGAAGTAGGGATTGCCTTGCCACCACGCCTCCCACATCCAGATGCGCGCGTCCGCGCTGCGGAACGAGTTGCGCGCCGGCGGTGCGAGGAAGAGCGCGTCGGCGCGCTGGGCCTCGACGGTGGTCAGCACGTCGGTCTGGCGAATCGTGTTGTGCCGCATGTTGGCGACCACCCACGCCTCGGTCTCGCGGATGTACGACCACGCCAACTCGCTCGGCGCGACGTCGGGCATGTCGTCGGGGTTTTGGGTCTTTTGCAGCCAGTAGCAGAAGGTGCGCCACAGCCCGAGGATCGCCAAGCCGGTCTGCCCGTCGCTGCGCAGGTTGCGCACGTTGTCGTGCCACACGCTCAGGTAGACGCACTGTTCTTCGGAGAAGAAGACGCCTTCCCACGCCTTAAAGGTGTCGAGCGAGTAGATGCGCCCGGGCAGCATCTCGACGATCTCGCCGACTTCGGAATCGCGCAGGATCGTGAGGTCGTTGGCGACGATGCCCTCGCCGACGCGCACGAACCACTCCAGCAGGTCGCCGCCGTGCACCGCGATGCCGTGGCGCTTGAGGTAGTTCAAGTGAGTGGGCAGGCCCATGAACGGGTCGACCATGCTGGCACAACCGTTGCGCTGCAGGATCTCGTGCAGTCGTGAGGGCGAGATCCGCCGGGTGCGTTCCTGAAGCTCGATCACGCGCGCACCTTGGCCGTCTCGAGGATCGCCCGCACGACGGCGGGATCGAACTGGGTTCCGGCTGCGCCGTCGATGCGGTCCTTGTGATCCAACCCGGTGTATGCGATCGCCGCCGCCAAAACGGCGGCGGCGCGCGGGATCGCCTTCTGCCGCAGCCCGTGCGGCTTGCCGCTGCCGTCGAACCACTCGGCGCGTGCGCCCACGATCGCGGCGACCGGCGCCAGCGCGGCGATGCCGTCGAGCATCGCGGCGGCGGCGAGGGCGTGGGCGGCGCGATCGTCGATTCCCAAGCGCGCGAGCGGATCAAACGCGGCTTCGCTGCGCTCGACCACGGCCGGCGTGCTGGTCACTTCGCCGGCGCCGTAGATGCGCGCGGCGATGGCCAGCGCGTTGCGTTCGACCGGGGCGAGATCGAGGATCGCGGCGGCGCCCTCGCTCAGCCGCGCGACGCGCTGCCAGCGGCCGTCGACGCCGAGATGGGCGTCGATGCGATCGGCGATGCGATCGAGCAGGGTGGCGTGTGCGTCTGCGAGCACCGGGGCCAGCGCGTCGAGCGGCGGCGCGACCGCCGCGACCTCACCGCCGACGGTGTGAAACCACATCGTGAACGTACGGGCCATCTCCGGTGAATAGGCGCGCCCGGCGCCGTCGGTCACGAAACCGAGAGATTCCTCGGGATCGTCGCACGCCACGAAGGCGCTTGCCAGCGCCAGCACCACGGCTGCGCGCGGGATGCCGTGCCAACGCAGTTGATCGGGATAGCCGGTGCCGTCCCAGCGTTCGGCCTGCCAGCGGATCAAGTCGGCGGTCGCGGGCGGCAACTCGGCGATCGTTTCGGCGATGCGGGCACCCTGGGCCGGAACGTCCCAGTCCTCCATGCGCGCGATGCGTTCCGGAAGCGTCTCGCCGGCGCGGTGCGCGCGATTGCCGATGGCGCCGACCGCGTGAAGCAGTCCCGCAAAGTAGAGCGCGTCGGTGAGATCGGGGGCGATGCCGGCGACGCCGGCCAGCGAGACGGCCGTCGCTGCAACCCTGCCGGAGGTTTGGGGACGGCAACCTCGGGCCGCATCGCCGACCGCGCCATAGAGTGCCAGGAGGTCGGCGAGCAGGCGCTGCTGCGCCCGAGGATCGCCGCCGGTGTCCTGGAATAGCGTCATCGTCGTAGCCGATTATATAGTGCCGTGCCGAAACCCTCACATATTTCCGCCGACGGCAGCATTTCCATGGTCGACGTCTCGGGCAAGACTCCGTCGGTACGGACCGCACGGGCCGAAGCCTACGTCCGCATGAGTGCCGCCGCCCGTACCGCCGTCACCGAGGCAACGCTCTCGAAGGGTGACGCTTTGGTGACCGCGCAAGTCGCCGGAATCATGGCCGCCAAGCAGACCGCCGGGCTGATCCCGCTCGCGCATCCGTTGGCGCTCGCCACGGTGGACGTGCAGTTTGCGTGGGTCGAGGACGGCTTGCACGTGACCGCGACGGCGACCACCGTCGGGCCGACCGGCGTCGAGCTGGAGGCGATGGTGGCGGTGACGGTCGCGGCGCTCACGCTTTACGACATGACCAAAGCGGTCGATCGCGCCATCCGCATCGACGGCGTACGGCTGCTCGCCAAAAGCGGCGGCAAGAGCGGCGCATGGCAGGCATGAATGCGGCCACGGCGCTGATCGTGCTGTCGGATCGCGCGGCTTCGGGCGAGCGGCCGGATCGCTGCTTGGAAGCGATGCGCGAGATGCTCGGCGCCGCCTACCCGATCGTGCGCGAACGCATCCTCCCCGACGATCCGAGCGCGCTGCAGGCCGAGCTCATCGAGCTGGCCGATGCCGGCAGCGCCGGGCTGATTCTCACCAGCGGCGGAACCGGCGTGGGTGCGCGCGACCGCACGCCGCAGGCGACCGCGGCGATTCTCGACTACGAAGTTCCGGGTATCCCCGAGGCGATTCGAGCGGCCTCGGTGCCGCTGATCGCCACCGCGATGCTCTCGCGCGCGGTGGCCGGCGTACGGCATCGCACGCTGATCGTCAACCTCCCGGGCAGCCCGCGCGCGGTGCGCGAATCGTTGGCGGTGGTGCTGCCGGTCATTCCGCACGCGCTCGAACTGCTGGCCGGCGAGTCGCCCGACGGATGAGTTCGCCCGCCTACGCGCGCGCCGAAGCCTATCTGCTGGCGACGATCGGCGAAGTCGCCTCGCCGCGCACCGCGTACAAGCTCGACCGCATGCGCGCGCTGCTGCACCGCTTGGACGATCCGCAGCGCGCCTATCCGAGCGTGCACGTCGCGGGCACCAGCGGCAAGGGGTCGACCGCAACGCTGATCGCCGCCGCATTGGCCGCCGCCGGTAAGCGTACCGCGCTGCACACCAAACCGCATCTCGCCTCGATGACCGAGCGCGTGGTCGTCGACAGCGCGCCGATTTCGCCGGAGCGTTTCGGCGCGCTGCTGGACGAGATGATGCCGGCGATCGAGGCCGTGGTCGCGACCTTCGGGCGCCCGACCTACTACGAAACGCTGCTGGCGCTCGCGCTGCTGCACTTCGCACAGGCGCACGTCGACGTCGCCGTGATCGAGGCCGGTTTGGGCGGCCGGCTGGACGGAACCAACGTGATCGTTCCCGAGGTCGCGGCGATCACGTCGATCGGGTTCGATCACACCGAGGTGCTCGGCGATACGTTGAGCGCGATTGCGCGCGAGAAGGCCGGCATCGCGAAACCGGGCGTCCCGCTGGTGGTCGCTCCGGTCGACGCCGAGGCGCGGGCCGCGATCGGCGTGGTTGCGGCCGAGGCCGGCGCGCCGGTGATCGACGTCGAGCCGGTGGTGCGCGTCGAGGCGCTCGAACGCACGCCGCGCGGCCAGCGCCTGGACGCGCTGACGGCGCGCGGAACCTACCGCATCCGGCTGCCGCTGGCCGGCGCCTTTCAGCGCCGCAACGTCGCGACCGCGCTCGCGGTGCTCGAGGCGTTGCCGGCGGCGCTGCGGCCCGCGCTCGCGGCGGTCGAGCGCGGTTTCGAACGCGTCGCGATTCCCGGACGGATGGAGGTGATCGGCGACGATCCGCCGGTCGTCTTCGACATCGCGCACAACCCCGAGAAAATGGCACAGCTGCGCGCGGCGCTGCACGAGCGCTTTCCGGGCCGCGCGCTACGCTACGTCGTGGCCGTCTCCGAAGGGAAGGACGCTCCCGGGCTGGTCGCGCTGCTGCGCGATGCGGCGAGCGTGACGTTCACGCGCTTTGATGCGGCAGGGCGGAGCGCGATTGCGCCGATGCGGCTTAGCGCGATCGCGCGCGGACTCGGCATCGGCAGCCGCGAAATCGAGGACCCGCGCGAAGCGCTGCACGTCGCGCGCGCGACCGCGGCGTACGACGACGTGGTGATCGTTACCGGATCGACGTTCATCGTCGCGACGTTGCGCGCGTGGTGGTCGCAAGAGCGTGTCGCGATTCCGATCCGCTGATCCCACGGCCCTGACGGTGCGCGACCTCCACTTGGCGTGGGGCCGCCGCACCTACGTCATGGGCATCGTCAACGTCACGCCGGATTCGTTCTCGGGCGACGGGCGGTCGTGCTGCGAGGCGGCGGTGGCGCACGCCCTCGCGCAGTACGCCGCCGGTGCCGATCTGCTCGACGTCGGCGGCGAGTCGACGCGGCCGGGCTACGTTGCGGTCGAGACTGCGATCGAGATCGAGCGGGTGGTGCCGGTGATCCGCGCGGTGCGCGCGCAGTTGCCGGGCGTACCGATCTCGATCGATACCTATAAACCGGCGGTGGCGCGCGCGGCCGCCGATGCGGGGGCCGACATCATCAACTCGATTTGGGGCGCGGCCGACGACCTTCTGGCGCTCGCGTCCGAGCGCGCTATGCCGCTGATCGCGATGCACAACCGCACCGAGCGCACCTATCCGCGTGGCGTGGTTGCCGAGGTCGTCGCCGAGTTGGCGGCCTGGGCCTCGCGCGCGCGCGGCTATGGCCTCGGGCCCGAGCGGCTCTGGCTCGATCCCGGGATCGGCTTCGGCAAGACGGCCGATCACAACGTCGCGATGCTCGCGCAGCTCGAACGGGTTACCGGCCTCGGGCATCCGGTGCTGATCGGGACGTCGCGCAAGTCGTCGATCGGCAGGCTGACCGGCCGCGCGGTCGGCGAACGTTTGGCCGGATCGCTGGCGGCGACCGCCCTGGCGGTGGCGGCCGGCGCCGACGTGGTGCGCGTCCACGACGTTGCCGCGACGCGCGACGCGGTCGCGGTTGCCGACGCGGTGGTGCGCGACTGGAGGCCGGCCGGATGGACCGAATAACGCTGCGCGGCGTGCGCGCCAATGGACGCCACGGCAACGACCCGGGCGAGCGCGATCGCGCGCAGCCCTTCGACCTCGATCTCGCGATCGAACTCGATCTGGCGGCCGCCGCGCGCTCCGACGATCTGCGCGATACGCTCGATTACGCCGCGCTGGCGCGTCGCGTCGTCGCGATCGTCGAGCAGACCTCGTACCGGCTGCTCGAACGACTCGCCGCCGACGTCGCGGCCGCGCTGCTCGACGACGCGCGCGTGCGCCGCGTCGAGGTGACGATCGCCAAGCCCGGCCTGCTGGCGGGTGCGACGCCGGCGGTGACGCTGGTGCGCGCGCGCGCGGCGAACCCGTGAGCGTCCGCGCCTATATCGGCGTCGGCGCCAACCTCGGCGATCCGCAGGCGACCGTCGCCGCGGCGCTGGAGGCGCTGACCGCGCTCGGGCGGGTGACGGCGCGCTCGTCGTGCTATCGCACGCAACCCTGGGGAAAGCGCGACCAGCCATACTTCGTCAACGCCGTCGCGGCGCTCGAGACCGATCTCGCCCCGCGCGCGCTGCTGACCGCGCTTCAAGGGCTCGAGCGGCGCTTCGGCCGCATCCCCGGCGAGCGCTGGGGGCCGCGCGCGCTCGATCTCGACATCTTGACCTACGGCGACGTGCGAATTGCCGAACCCGACCTGTGCGTGCCGCACCCTCGCCTGCGCGAGCGGGCCTTCGTCTTGGTTCCGCTGGCCGAGATCGATCCGGCCTGGGCGGCCGCGCGCGACGCGCTCGCCGACGACGCGACCGTCGAAGCGCTCACGCCGGAAGGTAGAGCTTGCGATCGATGAAGACGTCGAGCAAGCGGCCATCGACCTTGCCGCGGTCGACGAACTCCTTCTGCAAAATGTCGAGCGCGCGCTCGGCCGACATCCCCTTCTTGTATGGCCGGTCGGAGGCGGTGAGCGCGTCGAAGACGTCGCTGATCGTCATCATGCGCACCTGCGGCACGATCTCGGCACCGGCCAGCTTGCGGGGATAGCCGGTACCGTCGAGGTGTTCGTGGTGCCCGTAGGCCAGTTCGGCAACCGCGCGCCACGGCGTCTCGGTCCACGGAATCTCGCGCAGGAAGAGAAACGACTGGGTCACGTGTTCCTGCATGCGCGCCCGCTCGTCGTCGGAGAGCGAGCCGCGCGGAATCGTGAGATACTCGTACTCGTTTTGATCCAGCAGCGCACGCGGTTCGTCGAGGTCGCGGTAGCGCCGCTCGATTGCCGCCCGTAAAGCTTCGTCGCCGGCGCTGCCGACCACGTTGGGCTCGTTGGCACCGACCACTTTTTCGAGCAGCGCGCGCAGTTCGGCACGTTCGGCCTCGGAGCCCGCCTGTTCGATCGCCAGCAAGAAACGCAGCCGGATGGCGTCCAAGCGGCCGTCCGGGAGCTTTTTGGATTTGCCGAAGATGTATTCCGGAACGGCCACCTTACCGAAGTCGTGCAGCAGCGCCGCGTAACGCACCTCGCGGATCTGGTCGGCGGTAAAGTGCAGGTCGGCGAGTTCGCCGGTCTCGATCCCGTTGATCGCCTCGGCCTGCGCGACGGTCAGCGCCGCGACCCGCTCGGAGTGGCCTTGCGTCGACTTGTCGCGCACTTCGATCGCCTTGACCGAGGCGCGCACGAAGCGTTCGAAGAGGTTTTGGATGGCATCGACCAGCCGCGCGTTCTCCATGGCGACGGCGGCCTGCGACGCCAGCGCGCTCAAGACCGTCTCCTGGTGATCGTCGAACGCGCTGACGATCTCCTCGGTATGTTCGGGCGATTCGAGCACGGTCTCGAAGCTCGGCTTGTGGTTGATCAGCTGAATCGCGCCGATCGTATCGCCGTTGACGTTGCGCATCGGCACGCAGAGAATCGATTTGGTGCGATAGCGATTCGAATCGTCGAAGGCGCGGTTGAAGCGATACGGTGCCTGCGGCGGAATCGCATAGGCGTCGTCGATGCGGACGGTATCGGCGGTGACGGCCACGTAGCCCGCGATCGAGGTGGTCGAGAGCGGCAGCAGCAGGTCCATCATCCGGCCGTCGTCGTTGGGACCGGTCTGCGCGACCGCGAAGCGCAAGCGCCGCTCGCCGTCGTGCTCCTCGATCACGTAGAGGCTCCCGGCATCGGCGCTCGTCAACTCGCGCGCCTTGCGAACGATCATGCGCTGCAGCACGCCGAGATCGCGCGTCGACGAGAGCGCGCGCGCGATCGCCAGCAGGTCGTCCCCTTCGTGCGCGGAGCGTTCGGCGCTGCGCACGGCGTCGAGGTGGGAGGCGGTGCGAATCGCGCTTAGCAGCGACGCACGCGTCAGCGGCGGATGCAGGACCGCCGCGACGCCGGGCTCGCGTTCGATCCAGGCGAGCGCCGGTTCGTCGGGCGCGGCGACCACGATCGCGCTGGCCGGCGGGGCGCCGACCGAGGCGATCCCGCCGCGCTCGTGCAGGCGCGCGAAGTCGACCGCAAGGACGGTCACGCCGGCGCTGGCGAGCAGATCGGCAAGATCGCCGAGCGGGACGTCGTGAGGGTGCAAGACGATGGGCGCCACGAGGCTTGACTACTTCGCCGCGGAGGTGGGCGAGGTCCGGCTGGGTGCGGCGCGAATGCGTAGGAGCATGCCCGACCAGGAGATCGGCCCCGGTACGCGCGTGCGCCGGCTGGCCGAGTTTTTGACGCACAGCGATGCGGTGCGCGTGCGCATCGTGCGCCCGGCGAGCGATGTTGAGGTTGCCCGCGCGGTGCGCGCCGCCCCGTCCTCGCCCAACCCCACGGGCGAAGCGGCGGCCGCCGACGCCGAGCCGGCCCGCGTCGAAACCATCGTCGCCGACCTGGTCGGCGTCTTTCGCTTGGGTCGCCCGACGCCGGCCGAAGGAGCGGTGCTCGCCGGCGATCGCGAACTGGGATACGTCGAGGCACTGGGCATCCGCAACCCGGTGCGCAGCCGCGGCGCCGGGCGGATCGTCGCCATCGCGGCCGCCGACGGCGCCCCGGTCGAGTTTGGACAACCGCTCTTTCTGCTCGATCGCGGCTGAGCGGAATCGCCGAAGAGGGAACGCGTCATCTTCAAGAAAGTTTTGATCGCCAACCGTGGCGAGATCGCGCTACGGATCAATCGGGCCGCGCAAGAACTCGGCGTCCGGACGGTCGCGGTCTTCTCGCAGGCCGATCGCGAGTCGCTGCACGTGCGTCAGGCCGACGAGGCATTTTGCGTCGGGCCCGGGCCGGTGCCGCGCTCCTACCTCAACATCCCCAACATCATCTCGACGGCGCTGATCACCGGCTGCGACGCGATCCATCCGGGTTACGGCTTCCTCTCCGAGAACGCGCGCTTTGCCGAGATCTGCGCCGACCACGGCCTGACCTTCATCGGACCGACGCCGGCCGTCATCGCGGCGATGGGCGACAAGGCGACGGCCAAGCGCGTGATGCACGAGGCCGGCGTCGCGACGACGCCCGGCACCGGCATCCTGGCCGACGCCGCCGAAGCGCGCGAGGCCGCCGCGCGCGTCGGGTATCCGGTGTTGATCAAAGCGACCGCTGGCGGCGGTGGTAAAGGCATGCGCGCCGTCGAGAGCGCCTCCGAGATCGAGCGCGCCTTCGCCTCGGCAACCGCCGAGGCCGAAGCGAGTTTCAAAGACGGTCGCGTCTACATGGAGAAGCTGATCGCCGCTCCCCGCCACATCGAGGTGCAGGTGCTGGCCGACGGCTTCGGTACGGTGCTGCACCTGGGCGAGCGCGACTGTTCGATGCAGAAACCCTCGCATCAAAAGTTGATCGAAGAGGCCCCGGCGCCCAACCTCTCGCCGCGCGCGCGCGACGCGCTCCATGCCATGGCGGTGCGCGCCTGCAAGCACGTCGGCTATACCAACGCCGGCACGCTCGAGTTCCTGGTGTCGGGCGACGACGTGTACTTCATGGAGATGAACACGCGCATCCAAGTCGAGCATCCGGTCACCGAACTGGTCTACGGGATCGACTTGGTCAAGGAGCAGATTCGCATCGCCGCCGGGGAACCGCTGGGATACGCGCAGGCGGATTTGGTCGCGCGCGGGCATGCCATCGAGTGCCGCGTCAATGCCGAAGACCCCGCCAACGGCTTTGCCCCGCAGGCCGGAACGCTCAGCACCGTGGTATTCCCCGGAGGACCCGGCGTGCGCGTCGACACGCACATTTTCAGCGGCGCGAGCGTGCCGCCGTACTACGACTCGATGCTGGCCAAGATCGTCGCACACGGCGACACCCGCGACACCGCGATCGCGCGGATGGAGCGCGCGCTACGCGAGACCGTGATCGAAGGCGTCAATACGACCATCGATGCCTGCCTGCGCCTGCTCGGCACCGAGGCGTTCCGCACGGGCGTCTACGACATCGGTTTCATCCCCTCGATGATGCACGACCTTCGCGACGGCGCGATGGTGGCGTCGCAAAGCGAACGCTAGCACGATGACCTGGCGACGCCTGGGGCGCGAGCAGAGTTTGCAGGCGCTCTATTCGATTGCGATCGGCCGGCGCGAACCGGCCGCGGCGATCGACGAAGTCGTCGGTGCGCGCGCCGGTTCCGCGCAGCGCACCTTCGTGCGCGAGTTGGTGCTCGGAACGCTGGCCTATGCCTCGCAGGCCGACGCGATCGTCGCGCCGCTGCTCGAAGGCTGGTCGCTCGAACGCCTGCCGACCATCGATCGCCTGGTGCTTCAAATGGCGACCTACGAGTTGCGGGAACGGCCGCAGACGCCGGCCGCCGTCGCGATCAACGAGGCGGTCGAGTTGGCCAAGCGCTTCTCAACCGAAGACTCGGGCCGGTTCGTCAACGGCGTGTTGAGTGCCGTCGCCGATGTCCAAGGCTAAGGCGCGCGCCGGCGGTCGCCGGCGCTGGCGCGGCTATCTGGTCGCGCTACTGCTGATCGTGCTGTTCGCCTGCGGAACGCTGGCCGGTCTGGTCGCGTCGTATGCGCGGAATCTGCCGAACATCAGCCGGATGGCCGACTATCAGCCGGCCAGCGCCACGCGGCTCTTTGCCAGCGACGGAACGTTGCTCGCCTCGGTGTACAAGCAAAATCGCGTCTGGGTTCCAATCGCCAAGATCCCGCCGGTCGTTCGCGAGGCGTTCATCGCCAACGAGGACCGGACGTTTTACACCAACGACGGTGTCGACTTCGTCAGTATTCTGCGCGCCGCCATCGCCGATCTCACGCATCAGGAGTTTCAGGGCGCCTCGACGATCACGCAGCAACTCGCGCGCCGGCTCTTTCTCAACGATCAGATCAGCATCTCGCGCAAGATTCAAGAAGCGCTGCTGGCGATGGAGATCGACCGGCTCTACACCAAGGACGAAATCCTCGAGCGCTACCTGAACATCATCTACCTGGGCGCCGGAGCGTACGGCGTCGATGCGGCGGCCCATACCTACTTCGGGCGCGATATCGGTAAGGTGACGCTCGGACAGGCGGCGATGCTGGCCGGCGTCGTCGCGGCGCCGTCGGACTACTCGCCCTTCAGCAGTCTGACGCTGGCGCGCGAACGACAGCGCCACGTGCTCGAGCGCATGGCGGCCAACGGGTACATCACCGCGGCGCAGGCGTCCGCCGCCGCGGCCGCGCCGGTGGGGTTGATCGCGCCGCGACCGCCCGGACTGCAGGGCTACCGCTATCCTTGGTTCACCACCTACGCGATCGCCCGGTTGGAGAAGATCTTCGGCAAGGACGCCGTGGAAGAGGGTGGGCTGCAGGTTCAAACGACGCTCGACCCGCGGATGGAACGGCTGGCGCAGAGCGCGGTGTCGTGGGGCGTTCGCGAGGCGCTTGCCGAGGGTATCGACGGCCACCAAGCGGCCTTGGTCGCCATCCGGCCGTCGACCGGACAGATCGTGGCGATGATCGGCGGCAATCACTTCTCGCTCGACGATCAGTTCAACCGTGCCTGGCAGGCGCGGCGCCAGCCCGGATCGTCGTTCAAGGCGTACGTCTACACGGCGGCGATCGACTCGGGGCTGACGCCGGCCACGATCTTCGACGATACCCCGACCAGCTATCCGATGGGCGACGGCACTACCTGGTCGCCCAAGGACGACGACGACCGCTTCATGGGACCGATCACGATGCGCACCGCGCTCGCGCTCTCGCGCAACGTGGTCGCGGTCAAGGTTGCCGCGCGCGTCGGGCTCGACAAGGTGATCGCCTACGCGCACCGCATGGGCGTGACCGCGCCGCTGCAACCGAACCTCTCGCTCGCCCTCGGCTCCTCCGGTGTCTCGGTGCTGGATCAAGCCAGCGGCTACTCGACCTTGGCCGATCAAGGCCTGCACGTCGATCCGACGCCGTTTCGGGTGGTCCGCGATGCGCTCGGCAACGTGGTGCTCGACGATCGCTATCCGCAGGCCACCGACGTCGTCAGCGCCGGAACCGCCTTCTTGGTCACCTCGATGCTCGAGGACGTCATCACGCACGGTACCGGCTATCCCAACGCGATCATCGGCCGGCCGGCCGCCGGCAAAACCGGGACCACGTCCGACTTTCGCGACGCCTGGTTCGTGGGCTATACGCCCGACCTGGTGACTGCGGTCTGGCTCGGCAACGACAACTACTCGCGCATGAACGAATCCTACGGCGGCGACATTCCGGCGCGCATCTGGGCGCGCTTCATGAAAGGCGCGCTCAAGGGAACGCCACCGCACCCCTTTGCGGTCCCCAGTGACGTCGTCCGGGTCGCGACGTGCCGCGGCGGATACGAGTATTTTCTCGACGGCACGCAGCCCGAGGCGTGCGCGCGACCGGCCGTCGTCAGGCGTGCGGCCGTCGTGCCGACCGTCGCGCCGACTGCGAGCGCGGCACCGGCGAGCGCCTCGCCGCCGCCCAACAGCGTCGGTGACGGCACGCACTACGTGCGGCTGGCATCGCCGGCCGCACCGCCGAGCGCCGCGCCGGCGCCGCTTCCGAGCGCGTCGCCGTGAACCCCGATCGCACGGCCGCGACGACGGTCGAACGGATCACCGTTCGTGAGTTCACCACGCGGATGAAACGCTTGATCGAGCGGCAAGCGACGCTTCAGCGCATCGAGATCGTCGGCGAGGTGAGCGGCTGGCTCGCGCATACGAACGGGTACGTCTACTTCGATCTCAAGGGCGACGGTGCGCTCCTGAAGTGCGTCGTCTTTCCGCGCTACGTGGACGGGCTGACCGCGGCCAAGAACGGCGACCAGATCGTCGCCGCCGGGCGCGTCGCCGTGTGGGAGGCCGACAGTCGCTATCAACTTGCCGTCGAGCGCGTCGAGTTGCTCGGGGTCGGCGCCATCGCCGCCAAGGTCGAGGCGCTCCGCCGTCGGCTACAGGCCGAGGGACTCTTCGAACTCGCGCGCAAACGCGCGGTCGCGCGCCTTCCGCACCGGGTCGCGCTGATTTCGGCGCGCGGTCAAGGTGCCAACGATTTCCAATCGATCCTGCGCGAGCGCGCGCCCAACGTTGCCGTGCTCTTCGTCGAAACGCGCGTTCAAGGCGAGGGCGCCGAAATCGACATCGCCGACGCGCTCGATCGCGCTTCGCACACCGACGTCGACGCGATCGTCCTGCTGCGTGGCGGTGGATCGTACGAGGAACGCTACCCGTTCAATACCGAGCCGGTTGCGCGCGCCATCTTTCGCGCCCGCCATCCGGTGATCACCGCGATCGGCCACGCCGGCGACCGGCACGTCGCCGACGAGGTCGCCGACGCAGTCTACAAGACGCCGACCGACGTTGCCAGTTACATCGCGCAGTCGTGGCTCGAGGTCGGCACGTTTTTGAGCAACTCCGCGCAACGGCTCGACCGTCGAATGGAGGAACTGCTCGCGCGCGTTTGGCAGCGCTTCGACGCGAGTGCCGGATCGCTCCGTCGCACCGTCGACCTGATGCTGGCGCACGTTCAAGAGCGGCTATCGCAGCGCGACGCGCGGCTCGATCGCGCGAGTCCGCAGGGGCGGCTTGCACGCTACGAATCCCGTATGGCCGCGTTACGCTCCGCGCTCGAGGCGTGGCCGGCGCCGGCCCTGGCGGCAGCCGGCGCGCGTCTCGCGCGCGCCGACGAACGCCTCGCAGCCGCAATCGACGCGTCGCTCGCGCGCTGCGACGAGCGCCTGTGGCTCCTGGAGGCCAACCTTGCCGGCAACGATCCGGCCAAACCGCTCGAACGCGGCTACGCGATCGTGACGCGCGAGCAGCGGGTGTTGCGCGACGCGCGCGAGGTGACCGCTGCCGACCGCATCGCGGTGCGGCTCTTTCACGGGAGCCTGCAGGCGCTGGTCGAAGAGGTGAACGATGACGACTGAGGACTCGGCGAAGGGTTTCGACGGGAAGCTCGACCGTATCGACGCGATCGTCAAAGAACTCGAAGGTGGACGGATCGGGCTCGAACGCGCGGTCGAGCTCTTCAAGGAGGGCAAGACGCTCGTGCGCGACTGCGAGGCGACCCTCAAGGCGGCGCGCGAAACCGTCGCGCGGGCGACCGCCGAACCGGGCACGACGTAGCGCCGGCGCGACCTCAGCGGTGACCGAGATGCCACCCATGCAGCGGGCAAGGATACGGCGCCAGCCCCTTGCTGGTGCGCGGGATGGCGCGCTCGGCCAGCTTCTTAGTGGCGAACGCCGCCTTCGGCGCGCCGGTCCGGTTGAAGCAGGAGCGCGGTCCGCCCGATTTCCGTTCCGAAGCCATCGCGGCTCCGACTTAAGCGCGGCTCGATGCGTTTTCCTCCGCGACGCCGAAGCCAACGCGGTGCCTTCGATCCGTCTCGATGCCGCCGTCGCCGAACGTATCGGCGTGACGCGCTCGCACGCGCGCAGCCTGATCATGGAGGGACGCGTGCGCGTCGGCGGCACGGTGGTCACCAAAGCCGGCCAGAGCGTGCGTCCCGACGCCGCGATCGACGTCGCGCAGCCGCGCCGTTTCGCGAGTCGTGGCGGCGAGAAGCTCGAGGCCGCCTTGATCGCCTTCGGCATCGACGTCGCCGGCGTGCAGGCGCTCGACGTCGGCGCGTCGACCGGCGGCTTTACCGACGCGCTGCTGCAGCGCGGGGCGGCCGCGGTGACGGCGCTCGACGTCGGATACGGGCAACTCGACTGGCGGCTGCGCGGCGATCCGCGCGTGCGCGTGATCGAGCGCACCAACTTTCGGCATCTGCCCGACGATGCGTTTCCCGACGGCTTCGATCTGATCGCGATCGACGCGTCGTTCATCTCGTTGCGGATGTTGGTACCGCGCGCGCTCGTCTACCTGCGTCCGCACGGCCGGATCGTGGCGCTGGTCAAACCGCAGTTCGAAGCCGGGCGCGAGGCGGTCGCGCGCGGTGGCGTGGTGCGCGACGCGGCCGTGCATCGCACCGTCCTGCGGACGTTGCGCGACGATTTGGCCCGGCTCGGTGCGATCGTCCGCGCGGCGATCCCGTCGCCGCTGGTTGGGCCGGCCGGCAACCGCGAGTTTCTGATCGCGATCGAGCGCCACGGTGAGGCGCTCGACGACGCCGCGCTCGACGCCGCGGTCGAGGCGGCCCCATGAGCGCCGCACCGGAAACCGTCGCACTCTACATCGATTCCGCGCGCGAGCACGCCCGCAGCATGGCGGCGCGCATCGAGGCGAGCTTTCGCCGCAGCGGCGCGCAAGTCGTGGTCGTGCCGGCCGAGCGCGGTACGGCCGAGCCCGCCGCCGCAGCGGCGATCGCCGGGGCGAAAGTCTTGATCGCAATCGGCGGCGACGGAACGCTGCTGCGCGCGGCGCGCGCCGCGGTCGACGTCGCCGTGCCGTTGCTGGGCGTGAACACCGGACGCTTGGGTTTCTTGACCGAGCTCGATCAGGACGATCCGCGCTTGGACGCGCTTCCCGAGTTGGTCGGCAGCGGGCTGATCGTGCGTCCGCGTATCGCGCTGGCCGCGTCGTACGAAGGGCGCACGTTCTTCGCGCTCAACGACGTCGTCGTGCGCAAGGGTGAGGTGTCGCGCATCGTGCCCTTTGGACTGCGCTTCGACGACGACGCAGCCAGCAACATTCCGGCCGACGGCATCTGCGTGGCTACGCCAACCGGATCGACGGCCTACTTCCTCTCGGCCGGTGGATCGATCATCTCACCCGGCGTCGATGCCTTCGGCGTCGTTCCGCTGCTGCCGCATACGCTCTTCTCGCGCCCGCTGATCGTCGGTGCGGATTCGCGCATCGAAATCACCTGCGATTCGCAGATCGCGCAAGCGCACCTCGAGTGCGACGGCGACGTTCTGGCCGACATCGCGCCGGGTTCGAGCGTGACCATAGGGCGCTATCCCAAGCCGGTGCTCTTTGCGCGCGTCTCGCCGTTCCACTTCTTCGAGCGGCTCGAGGCCAAGATGCTCTGGGGGGTTTCCATCAAGGACCGCCCGCGGTAGAGGTATCGCGCAGAGCATGCTGCGGCAGTTGGAGATCGTCGATTACGGCCTGATCGAGCGCGCCGAGATCGCCTTCGGGGACGGTGCCACCGTGTTCACGGGTGAGACCGGTTCGGGCAAGACGATGCTGCTGGGGGCGCTCGGATTCGCGCTCGGTGAACGTGCCGAACCCGACGTGGTCCGTGCGGGAGCCGCGAAGGCCGTCGTGACGCTGCGCTTCGATCCCGACCCGGCGCTGCGCCGGCAGTTGGACGCCGACGGCTTCGCACTCGATCCCGACGAGGACGCCACGATCGTGCGCGAGGTCGCGGTCGCCGGGCGTTCGGCGTTGCGGCTCAACGGCCGGCCGGCGACCGCCGCCTACGTGCGCGAGCTGGCCGCGTCGATCGCCGAAATCGTCGGCCAGCACGATGCGCAGCGTCTGCTGAGCGCGAACTTCCACCGGGACGCCCTCGATCGCTTCGGCGGCGCGGCGGCGCGGTCGGCCGCCGAAGCCGTGGCGCGCGCGCGCAGCGAACTCGACGCGTTGCTGGCGCAGGAGCGCGAGATCGAGCGTTCGGCCGCGACCGCGCACGAACGCGCCGTCGCGGCGCGCGCGTTGCTCGACGACGTCGAACCGGCGGCGTTGACGCTGGGCGAGGATCGGCAGGTGCGCGAGCGGTTGCGCGTGCTCGATGACGCCGAGCGCATCGGCGGCGCGCTGCGTCAAGCGCACGAAGCGCTGGCCGGCGACGAGGGCGGCGCGATCGGCGCCCTGGGTGCGGCGGCGCACGCCCTGCACGGGATTGCCGGCGTCGGCACGGAGTTGGCGGCGTTGGCCGAGCGCACCACCGCGCTGCAGAGCGACGCACGCGACGTCGCGACCGCGATCGCGCGCGCGCTCGACGCCGTCGTCGACGATCCGGTCGCACTCGAAGCGCTCAACGCGCGCTCCTCCGAGATCGAGCGCCTGACGCGACGCTACGGCGGTTCGATCGAGGCGGTGTTGGCCGCAGCGGAAGCCGCGCGGGCGACGCTCGATGCCGACGCCGACCGCGACGCTCAGGCTGCGGCGGCTACGGCCGCGATCGCGCGCGCCCGGCACGCGCTGGTCGGCGCGGCCGCCGAGCTCACGGCGATCCGCGCTGCGGCCGCGCGCGGGCTCGAAGCGAGCATCGGGCCCGAGCTCGCGGCGATGGCGCTCGGTTCGGCGCGCTTTTCCGTCGCGCTCGAACCGCTCGACGAGATCGGGGCGCACGGTGCCGAGCGCGTGCTCTTCAGCTTCGCGGCCAACGCGGGTCAGCCGCTTCGGCCGCTGGCGCGGGTCGCCTCGGGCGGCGAACGCGCGCGCGTGCTGCTGGGGCTGATCCTGACGATGACCGAACGCGACGACGGCGTCGCTCTGGTGTTCGACGAGGTCGATGCCGGAATCGGCGGCGCGACGGCCGTGGCGGTCGGGCAGCGCATCGCGCGCCTGGCGCAGGTCGCGCAGGTGCTGTGCATCACGCATCTCGCGCAGATCGCGACCGCCGGCCGGCGCCACTACGTGCTGGAGAAACGCGAGGCGCGCGACGCCACGACGATCGGCGTGCGCGAACTCACCACGCCCGCCGAGCGCGAAGCGGAGATCGCCCGCATGCTTTCGGGCGAAGCGCACCCGGTCGCGCTGCAACACGCCCGTGCCCTATTAGAAGGTCGTTAGGTGCGAATCAAAGCGTCGCGTTGCGGGTAGTGAGCAGTATGCGGATGCGAACGATGGGATTTGGTCTGGTCGCGCTCACGATCGCGGCCCTCGTCCTCGGACTGGTCGGATGCTCGGCCGCGCAGGCGCGCGGCGTCGCCGCCACCACGCCGGTCTACATACACATGAACGGTGCGAACCACTTTCTCGAGCCGCTGGTCGCGGTGGCGCCCGGTCAGCCGGTCGTCTTCGTCAATCAGGATACCGGCGGCGCCCACACGATTGTCGGCTACGACCCGCTAACCGGCGCCAAGAATCCAGCGATTAACGGACTGGTGCAGCGCTCGAAGGGTGCCGGCCAGCCTGCCTCAACCTACACGGTGCGCTTCGCCAAGGCCGGTTTCTACAGCTACTACTGCTCGGTGCATGCGCGACTCGCCAAGACGTTCGGCGGCGCGGTGCAGCCGGCGTATCGCAACGGCGTCGGAGGGTTCAAAGGCGCGATGGCCGGCACGATCGTCGTGACCTCCGATCCGGCCTTACTGGCTGCCGACCCGCCCAGCACCAAGCTCGAGGAACTCCCAGGCTTCTTCGGCGGCTAGCCCGCCGGGCTAGCCGATGGTGTGGATTTTGAGCACGTTGGTGCCGCCCGCCCCGACGGGAATTCCGGTCGTGAAGGCGATACAGTCGCCGGCCGAGACCAGGCCGGCGGCGACCATCTCGCGCTCGGTCATGTAGATCAGCACGTCGAACGACGCGTAGGGCTCGATCAGCAGCGACTCGACGCCCCACACCAGCGCCAGACGGCGCGCCACGTGCGGGTCCGGGGTGAGTGCGACGATGCGCGCCTGCGGGCGGAATGCCGCGATGTGGTGCGCGGTGTTGCCGGTGGTCGTTCCGGTGACGATGTAGGCGATGTCGAGTTCGGCGCTGGCGCGGGTCGCCGCCTCGGCGATCGAGGTCGCGATGGTGGGCTCGCCCGAGAGCCGGCGGTCGCGCAAGTTGGAGTGCGGATAGGTTTTTTCGACCTCGCGCGCGATCTCGGCCATCGTGCGCACCGCTTCGGTGGGATAGGCGCCGCGCGCCGTTTCGCCCGAGAGCATCACCGCATCGGTGCCGTCTAAGATGGCGTTGGCGACGTCGGTGGCCTCGGCGCGCGTCGGACGCGACGACGAAATCATCGACTCCAACATCTGCGTCGCCGTCACCACCGGCTTGCTGGCGCGGTTGCAGCGCGCGATGATGTCCTTCTGCACCATCGGGACGGTTTGGATCGGCACTTCGGTTCCGAGATCGCCGCGCGCGACCATGATCGCATCGGCGGCTTTGACGATCGCGTCGAGATCCTCCAGCGCCTCGTGCTTCTCGATCTTGGCGATGACCGGCGTGTTCTTCCCGCGCTCGGCGATGAACGCTTTGACCTTCTTTACGTCGTCTGCCGAGCGTACGAACGAGATCGCGACGTAGTCGACCCCCTGCTCGAGTCCGAAGGCGAGAAACTCGAAGTCGCGCGGGGTCACCGACGTCACGTTGAGCGTCCCGTCGGGGTAGTTGATGCCCTGCGTTGAGCGCAGGTCGCCGCCGAACTCGACGGTGGTGCGGATCTCGGTCGAGGTCTTGTCGAGAATCCGCAACGTAATCGCACCGTCCTGAAGGTAGATGCGGTTGCCGACGCTGACGTCGTTGGCCAGATCGGGGTAGTTGACGCCGACGCGCTCGGCCGTCCCTTCGACCGATGCGTCGGTCGTCAGCATGAAGGATGCACCGCGTTCGAGCCGCACCGAGGCTGCGTCGCCGGCCAGCCTCGCGGTGCGGACCTTCGGACCGGGAAGGTCTTGCAAGATCGCAACGTGGATGCCGAGATCGTGCGCGATCGCGCGCACGTCGCGCATGACCTGCGCGTGCTCGTCGGGAGTTCCGTGCGAGAAGTTCAAGCGCACCACGTTCGCGCCCGCGATGAAGAGCGAACGCAGGATGGCGGGGTCACGCGACGCCGGGCCGACGGTCGCAATGATCTTCGTGCGTTTTTGTAGGATCGGTTCCATGGGGGAGTTCAGCTTGCGCGCCGGCGTCGGCAGGCTCCTGTCCGACCGTCCGTAAAGGAGCGCTCGTGAGCTTTCGGCGCGACCCTATCGACCGACGGTATCCCGAGCGTCTGACCGCAAGTACCGTCGCCTCGCTCGTCTTGCACGCGCTCTTCGCCGTGCTGTTCTTTGCGGTTGCGCTGACGTCGTCCCAGCAGGGTGCCACCGAACGGGTTTCGGGTGCCGAGACGGTCACCTTCGAGCGGCGCTCGCCGGTGGTGCTGGCGCGCGCACCGGCGGCTCCGCAGGCCGCCGCACCGGTGCCGCACGTGCCGCGCATCGCGCCGTTGCGCCACGCGCCGGTCACGCAGCCGCGCGCGCAGCACCTGCCGCAGAACCTGCACGAGCTGGCGCGCAACGTCCCGAGCGCGCCGCCCAATCCGCGGCCGATCCCGCAGCGCAGCGCGCAACCGGCCCCGCAACCGACCCGGTTCGTGTACGAGCCGAATCCGGCCAACGCACTGCCGGCGGCGCCGCTGAGCATTCCGACGGTCGCCCCGCTGGCGGTCGCCGTATCGCCGCCACCGAGCGCGCGGCCGTCACCCGCTCCGACCGCGCGTCCGACCCGCGCGCCCAGTCCTCAACCGCCGGCACCAACCCGCGCCCCGAGCCCGAAGCCCGCGGTCGCCGCCGCCGTTCGTCCGACGCTGCGCCCCTCGCCGCTGCCGACCGCGGCGCCGCCGACCGCGCCGCCGCACGCAACG
>DAIDGS010000161.1 GCA_027459845.1 Vulcanimicrobiota bacterium
GTCGTACTCGTCGCGCACCAGCGGCGTGGTGACGTAGGTGCGCTCCTCGATGCGCCACGGTCCCACGCACTCGAGCACTGCCCGCGATCCAACCAGCGCCGGTTGCCCGCCGCGCAGGCGCACCGCCACCTCGCGCGGCGGGGTGAGGCGTAACTGCGGCACCAGTTTGGGATCGGGCGGAACGGGCGCGCTCGTCGCGTGCGCGGGCAACGGAAAGCGCTCGTAGCGAAAGCGATCTTCGAAGGCATGGGCGGCGCGCGCGCGGGCACAGCCGACGTCGTCGCCGAGCGCCCCTTCGAGCCGCGCAATCGCGGTGGCCACGCGCTCGCGATCGACGTCGTCGGCGGCGAAGAGCGGCTGCTCCTCGCCCCCGGCTTCGAGGTGTGCGGCGCGCAGGCGCAGGCCGCACACCGGCGCCGGAAAGCGTTGACCCTCGAGCTTGGCGCGCACGATCTCGAACATCGCCCGCTCCTGCGCGGTGGGAAGCGCAAGCGGGATCGGCAGCGTCTCGGCGTCGCCGTTCTCGAACTCCACGTCGAGTTGCAGCGCTCCGGCGCGCATGCCGGCGCGCTCCAGATCGTTCGCGATGCGCGTCAAGAGCATGCGAATCGCGAAGAATATCTGGGTTTCGTCGTCCACGCAGCCTTCGCCGAAGAGGGCTGCGTCGATGAGCACGGCGTGCGCGCGCGGGCGAAAGGGCGCGCGCTCGATGCCGCGCGCGAGTTCGTGCCAGCGCCCGGAATCGCGCCCGAAGCGACGCACGAACGGACCGTACGGAAGCGCGGCGAGTTCGCCCAGCGTCGCGATGCCGAGCAGGTGCAGGCGAGCGACGATTTCGGCATCGAGTTCGAGAAGCGTCAGCGGTAGCGGCGCCAGAAAGGCGCGCGCTTCACCTGCGGCACAGACCGCGCCATCGGCGGTGAAGGCCGCGGCCCGCGCGCAAAACGTATTGGGTCCGCAGCCCAACCGCGCGCCGTGCGAGCTGGAAGTAAGCACCGCGCGCGCGCGCTCCATCCAGGCGCGCGGATCGCCCGTGCTGCCACGCATATCGAGCACGGCGCGCCCGGGCGCGATCTCTTCGATCAGCGGCGAGAGCGCATCGAGCGCGTCGAGCAGCGCGTCCCAGCGTTCGCGATCGCCGACGTCGCGCGTCTCAAGATAGAGCCGCACGCCGTGCCTCGCAGGTCCGCACGACCCGGTCGCGTACCGGCAGATCGCCGCACGTGACGACGCTGCGCAGCGCCACCTGCCGCCCCGCGACGCGTCCCTTGTGCTTGCGCAGTTCGGCGCGCACCGAAAAGCCGGCCAGCATGCCCCATAGCGCGCCGCTTCCGTGCAGCCCCGCCGCGGCGAGCGCGCAGTGCAACCGCACGGTGGCGGCAAAGGCCAGCGCCGGCGCCGCCGCCGGCACGATCGCGAGCAGCAGCGTGCCGCTGCGATGCGCCAAACCGGCTAGCCGTTCCCAACCGGCCGGCGCGAGATCGGGAGCACTCAGCAGCACGACCCGGCAGGCGCGAGCGCGCAAGAGCAGATCGGCGGCGCGAGCGGTAGCGCCACCATCGCCTGCCGGGACGACCAGGATGCGGTCGAGCCGCGCGCCGGCCTCGGCCAGACTCGGTGGGTAGAGCGCGCCGTCGTCGAGCACGGCTGCCAGCCCGCGGCACGTCGCTTGCGCCAGCACCGCGGCGGCGATGCTCCACCGACCGGCCACGCCTTCGAGCGTGACGAGCGCACCACTCGGAAATCCACCGCCGAGCAGCCGATCCAGTTCGGCGATGCCGCTGGCGAGGGTCGGTTCGACCCGAGCGACTGGAGCTGGTCCCCCGGCGCCGCTCAACCCGGCCTTGAGGGCCGCGAAGGCCCTCCGGCGGGTATCGGCTGACTCCAAAACCGATGCGAGCGGCGCCATGGGAGGCCTATGATAGCGAACATACGTTCGCATTGTCAACCCCGGAGCGGGCTCGACAGGGAGTACGTTGCCATCGCGCGAGCGATCGCACAACAGAACGTGACGTTGAAAATCGCCCTGCCGACCGGGCAGAGTACGATGAGCGCAACGCTGCGCCACGCACTCTTCGTCTCGTCGAGTACGGCCGGATTGTTGGTGACGGCGTACAACCACGGCACGACGACGCCGGTCGTCGCACAACAGGCGATCGATATCTCCGCGAGCGACCGAGCAGTTCGAACTGCACGACTGGGGCAAGCGGTCGTACCTGTTCTCCCAGTATCGCGGTGCCCGTGGGTGGTCCTTACGATTTTGTTTTTGCGACCTACATGCGGCGCCGATCGCGGATTCGTTCAGTGCCGCCAAGCAGCTGGGCGCGGGCGTTTCACCGGACGTGAGTATCACGGCCGGAACGACGAACATCGTTGCGATCAGTATTGGCGGTGTCGTTGCGAGCGCGTTTATTACGCCCTCGATCTCCGTGCTGCACGGGCTGGGTTCCGTCGACGCTGGCAACGCCGAGGCGATCCAGAATCGGTCGCTCACCAGCCTTCGCGAGAAGCTCATCAAGATCGGAGCGAAAGTCGTCAGTCACGGCCGCTACATCGCCTTTCAAATGGCCGAGGTCGCCATATCACGCCGTCCGTTTGGGGACATCCTGCGGCTAATCGCGACGCTGCGCGCGCCGCCGATTCCCGCGACGGCAATATGAACGGCCCGGGCGAGCGCGCGGGGAAATCGACGGGCAATCCGTCTCCTTTTGTCCCATGCGGTCGGCACTTTTGCTGCCCGGCGGGGCGAAGCAGGCGGCATTTCGCGCCGAACAGACGGCTCGACTCGCCCAACCGCGGAAAGCGACCGGAATCATCCGGCGGCAGTTCGAAAAGGATGGGCATATGGGAAATCCCCGCTAAAATGAATCGCCGTCAATTTGCACTTTCGCTCGGAGCAGCTACGCTGATGCCGGAAGTGGCGCGCGCGGCGACGCGACGGCCGAACTTTAGATTTCAAAGCGAACTGTTCTTCAATCTGCATCACACGCTATACTATCAAGCGCAAGTGCTCCGAAAGGTTGCAGGCCACGAGCACCTGACGCCGATCGATGAGGCAGCCTACGCAGATGCGCGAGGCATGACGGGTCGACGTTGGCGGCAAGCGGTCGAAATCTATCGAAAGAAGTATGCGAAGCTGGATTTTGTCTTCAGCGATGCGTTGGTAAACGACGACAATACACTTGCGCGAATCGGCCCCGGCGATTCGATTCCTGCGAGCGTCCCAGCAGCCATGCGCGAAGCGCTGACACTTGCTCGACCGGAGTACGAAGCGCGTCTCTGGCCGAAGCATCACGCCGCGGGCCGATCGTTCATTGACGACCTCAAGGAAAATCTCGCTCCGTGGAAAGCAGCATTTGCGACTCGTCTCGCCAAGCTGTATCAGACGCCATGGCTCGCGGGCCCGTACATCGTCAATGCTGTGGCGTATGGAAGCTGGGCCGGTTCGTACTGCAATACCGCCACGGGTTTCACGAACATCGTCATGTCGACGTCCGACGCAGACGAACATGCTCTTAGCGGCGTCGACGTGCTCTTCCACGAAGCTTCGCATTCGATCGTCGATCCGTTCACGGGGCCGATCGCGCGCGCGATAGATCGAGGGTCTGCTAAATTCGGAAAGAAACCGCCGGATAATTTCTGGCACGCGCTTATCATGTACACGCCGGGAAAACTTGCGGAGCAATGGTTCAGCAAGCCCGGGAAGCCATACACAATGGTATGGATTCGCGAAGGTCTCTTCACAAAAGTTTGGCCGTCGTACTACAAGGCGTTTGAAGCGCATTGGTGGCCGTACATGCAAGGCCGGATCTCGATGGAGCCGGCAATCGCAGCGTGCCTGCGCCAGGTCTTTGACTCTTGGGGATGCCCGGATCATTAGCGCGATAGCGCGCCTTTTCGCTTATCCGAGCTTAACACTCGCGAGTACCGTCGCGTGAGCGCCGCCTGACGCGGGTTTGCTCGCGTACGAGTTTGGACTTAGTGCAATAGCAGTTGCTCGTAGATGGCCGTTCCATGCTCCGAGGTGCGGCGCTTATCCAAATCGACCGACAGCGCGACGTCGGCGATCCAACGATAGTACCACGGATTCGTATCGCCGAGCACGGCGTTGGGCGGCAGCGGAAACCATTCGATGAAGCGCGGATTGCGGAGCGCAAGATGCACCTGCCCACGTGCTCCCTTCCACGCGAAATCGAGCGCGCGCGGATAGGTGCGGCCGCCGTAACCGGTCGCGATGTCGGCCGTGGTGAGGGTCAGCGGGATACCCTGACCGTAGACGCCCAGTTCGATGGCGTTGCGGCGGGCGACGAGCAAGGTGGAGATCGGCGCGCCGGCGATCGCGCCGCGCCCGAAGAGCTGCGTGAAGACGAGATGATAGTTGGCGGTGTTCGCGCGGCCCCAGTACCAGCGATCCACGATCGTATTCATGTTCACGTTCATCCAGTTGTGATCGTGGTAGCAGCTTCCGCGAACCGCATGCGTTTTGCCGCCGTAGGCGAGCGTACCGGTGACGCGGCCGTACGGGATGAACGGCTGCCAGGCGAAGGTGATCCCCGGTCGCAGTTGCGTATCGGGGGCGGCCGGACGCCAGGCCGGCACCTCGCCGCTGAAGACGAGATGCGCCGCGCTCTCCTTGCCGACGACGTCGACGTGGTAGCGCTTCCCGACGCCGTCCACGAGCGCTCCGCCGGCGCGATTGGGGCCGATGCGCACGTCGCACCGGTCGCGCGCGAACGAGCACTCCCCCGGCGCGAAGCGTAACACCTCACGCGTGCGGGCGCCGTGGGGCGGCCCGATATTGATGCTCACCTGCGGCGCCAGCGGTCCGTCGAGTACACCCGGCGCGCGCGTAAAGAAGTTGAACCCGGCGGTCGTGCCGTCGTCCATCAACGTATCGAAGTACCAGAACTCGAGCGTGTGGGGCGCCGCATCGGTGCGCAGACCGTCTTCCCACGACGCCACGGTCGTAGATTCGGCGAGTGCCGCGAGCGGCGCTGCGCCGGCCAGCGCAGCGGTGGTCGCGCGCACGAAGGCGCTGCGCTTCACCGCGCGGCGGCTCCCGGCGTGGTTATGGCTGCGACGTCGCTGCCGGCGCGGGGCCGCTCCCGCACAGCGCGGCGCTGCTCAAAATCGCCTTGCTGGCGACGTTTTCGTTGTGGGCGGTTTGTTTGATCGTCCACTTGACCGCGCTCAAGATGCGCGTCACGGGGTTGTAGCCGAGCGTGAGTCCGGGAATGGCCGCCAGGTTGACGTTGTACGGATCGGGTGCAAGTCCGGGCTGATTGGGATTCTGCAAGAGCGGATTGGGGGTCGCTCCGGTGCTCGGATTTCCCTTGGTGGTATCCGACTGATTGATCGCCGAAACGTACTCCTCGCCGACGTGCTGCAGATCGCCCATCTGCTCGGTCTGCACGAAGCCGTTGATGAGATCGAGCGAGGCGCTCTGGTCGGCGACCGCTTTGAGCAGCTTATCGCGAATGTCTTGCAGGCGTGCGTCGTCCTGCGGGTCGCCGGTTCCGTGCGTGAGCGCGGGACTGTTGAGCAGGTTCTTGATCGCGATGATGTTGTTGGCCAGCGGCGTGACCAGGTTCTCCATCTGCAGCGCGGTCATGTTCTGCGCGGCGTTCATCGTCCCGCTACTGTTGAGCAGCGAAGCGCCCTGCGGATTGGGAGCCGAGTTGCTGACGGTGTTGTCGACGCCGTCAAGCGCGTCGCGGTTGTAATCGGAGAAGAGCTTGGGGCTCTTTTTGATGGTCGCGTCGTTCTGCAAGATCATCCCGACAGCCGGCGCGATGTGCTTGTGCAGTTCGGCGCACAGCGGCCGGGTGACGATGTGATAGATCTGCGGCGGCGGCGTTGTGCCGGGAGCCGGCGCCGAGGAAGTGTTGGCAGCGTCGATCGGACCGGTCGTGGCGAGTGCCACCACGGCCAGCGCGGCAACGGCCGCCGAGAGCGTCTTGTACATCGCTCTCATTCTACTCCCTCGGCGTCGCTCTCGGCCTGCTTGCTAAGCCATAGAATCGGGTTAGTTTTTCCCGACCGCAGCCGGCAGGGTCATCGTGCCGGCCTGGGCGAGCGCGTCGTCGGTCGGTGCCGATGCGGCGTGCGACCAGACGTAGCGCGCCCCGGTCGAGGCGATCGTGCGGACGAGCTGCACCTTCCAGTCGGAGGCGGCGACGCCGTGCAGTTGGGCCAGCGGGATCGTCATCGTCACGGTGTAGCCGCCCGGGAAGGTGGTGCCGCCGCTGCTGAATGCCGGCGCCGGGCCGCTGGATGCACGCGCGCCGGGCGTGCCGTCGGGTGCGGCGGCAAACGTGTAGGCGGGGCCGCTCGCCCCGGCCGGCCACAGTTCGACCGCAACCGTGTCGCCGCGACTCGTGCCGTCGACGAACGGGGCCGAAACGATGCGCTGGCTCTGCGAGGCGTCGAAGCGCACGTAGAGATTCTTGCCGTCGGTCGTCAGCATCGCCGACGTCTCCTGTCCGGCATCTTTGGCGCGGGCGGCATTCCAGGTGAGTTGCGCGATCGCGGCCGGATTGAAGGCCGTGATATCGGCATTCGGACTCATCGAGGGCGCGGTCGACGCGACCGGAATCGCGAGCGTGGGTGCGGCCAGCGCGGGCAACGCGCCGCCGGCGAGGAGCGCTCCGAGGAGCGCGATGAAGGGTTTCACGGTAGCGTTTCTCCTTATGTGTGACGATGTCGTGACACACGACGCGGGCATGCGGCGCGTGGCGACGGGTTTTCGATCCGGTGCATGTACGCAACCGTCGAATCGAAGTTTCAGCGACTCACGAACCTTTCTGAGCGCCGGCATAGAAGATCAACTTGAGGATCGCTTGCGGCACGGTGACGAGCGTATTTGGATTGCCGTACGCGGCGTACAGTTCGTAGTTTTTCAGGCGGAGGTGGTAGGCAACCGAAATGTTACTGCAGACGCCCTCGCAGTTGCCCCCGCCGTTTGGCAGCGGAGGCATGCCGACGATACGGCGCACGCCGATCGCCACCGACGAGTCTGGCGTGACCTGGTACGCATAACTCGCGTCCTCGAACCACTGCACGTTATCGGGAGCGTTGCCGGGCATCCACTGGGCGGTGTTATCGAGCGCAAACGTCATCAGGCCGCGCGTACCGACGCGCAGCGTCGTCGAGCGATACCACGTGTCGAGACGGCCGGTGCCGTAGCGCCCGGTATAGTACTGAATTTGGGTGGGTGTCGCCGACGAGCCGTGCGCCGGGAAGTTGTTGAGATTGTTCTGCGTCCCGCTGTGATAGGTGATGCTGAAGCCGCCGTTTTGCGAGATCGGCGTCATCGTCGGACCGAAGCGCCAGTAGTCGGAGCCGCTGTAGAGTTGCAGATCGACCGAGCTCTTGGTCAGCATATCCAGCAGCACTTGCGTATCGCTCTGCGCGGCACCGTACTGCGGTCCCTGATAGCGATCCAGAAACAGATCGACGCCGGCCGACGAGAGCACGTCGGATTTATCGAACGTCCAGACGCGCGCCGTGTAAAAGCCATACCCCGCGACGCCCGGGTGCGAATCGAAGCCGTCGACCGGGTTGAACTGACTGCCCACGCGACGCATCGAGGCGAATAGGGCGAAGTGTTGATCCAAGAATCCGCCGCCGCCGTCGATCCAGTTCCCTTGCGCGGGACTGCTCACCAGCGTTCCGGTCTCTTGCGCGTCGTTGAGATAGGCGCTGAGATACTTGCCGTCCGACCACGAGATGCCGCCTTCGCTGGTCGAGTCGAAGAGGCCCGGCAGTTCGGTGATGACGTGTTGAAAGGCGCCGTTCCAATGCGAGTCGGGCGACGTATAGTTGAGCGCCGCGGCGGCATCGGTACGGCGATCGCCGATCGCATCGAAAGCGGCCAGCCCGAAGAGGCCGTCGCGCCCCTCGAAGGCGTAGCCCTCGCGCGGCGTCGGGATACCGGGCGTATAGAGCGTGGTGCGGAAGCCGTTGCAGATCGCGCAGTTGAAGGCGTTGTAATAGCTCGCGGCCTGGGTGAAGAACGGCCGTACCTCGCTGTAGGTACGTTGAAAGACGGTCGGCGAAATCGACTGTTGATCGAGCTCGACGTCGGAGTAGTCGGGATGAAAGGTGCCGAAGAATGACGCCGTCTGCGCCACCGGGATCGAAAAATCCATTCCGACGCGGGAGGTGGATCCGCCGATGCTGCGGCTGGCCGCTTCGCCGAGGATATATGGCGCGATCCGCGGTTTGGGAAGCGGCGCGCGGCTGACCTGCGTGAACGATCCGGTTCCGGAGTACGCGGGATCGTCGGGATTGATTTGCGCGGCGCCCGACGACCACACGTCGAGCGCGCCGGTCGCGCGCACGTAGCGCACGAACTGCAGGCGCCACGTCCCGGCGTGCGCGCCGTGAATCACCGCCAGCGGAATCGCCATCGTGACGGCGTAGCCGCTCGGCGTCGCGGCGCCGTAGGAACGCCAGTGCGGCTCGAAGTCGACGTTCTCGCTCGACGCTTCGTTGTGCGCACCGATCGGGTTCGCTTCGAACTGGTACTGAAATCCGCCCGGACCGGTCGGCCAAAGGTCGACCCACACGGCATCGTCGGTCCAGGCGATACCGCCGTTGATGTTGCTGCCTCCGACCACGGTATTGTTGGCACGTTGCTCCGCGATCACCGGTTCGCCGGATTGGGCCGCATCGAAGCGGACGTAGAGATACGTGCCATCGCTGCAGACGTAAACGGTGGTCGCCTGCGCGGCCGCGGCGCCGTGCGCGACGTCGCGCGTGAGGTGGACCTTGGCGGCCGCGGACCAAGCGCTCACCGGCGCGCGAGGCGCCAGCGGCGGCGGCGATGCGACGGCCGGCACGGTCAGCGCCGCAAGGGCGAGCAGCGGCATCACGGCACGGATGCTCCACGAAGGTGCGCGAGCGGTGCGTTCACGGTAGCGTTTCTCCTCGGTTGCGATGTCGGGGCGCACGAAGCGGGCATGCGGCGTGCGACGACGGTTGGTGCGTTTTCTGTTGCATGTACGGCGCTGCCGTATCGACGTTTCAGCGCAGCACGACTCGGCGTTGCGTCGGCTCGGGGCGCACGGAGCTATCCCTCGGCGACCGAAGGCGTTGTGTCGGGCGTCGTACGGCCGTGCGGCCGAGCGACGTTACGGTGGCGTTGGCGTGGGCGGGAGCGCGCTCTCGATCAGGTGCGCCTTCGAGAGATCAACGTGCGTGAGATCGGCTTCTTGCAAGTTGCAACCGCGCAGCGTCGCACCGTCGAAGTCGACGCCGGTGAGATCGGCGCGGCTAAAGTTCACGTAGGCGAAGGTCGCGCCGCTGAAGTTGGCGCCGTGTAGGTCAGCGTGCTTGAAGTCGACCACCTTGAAGCGCGCGTTGCGAAAGTCGACGTTGCTCAGGTTGGCGTTCGAAAAGTCGGTGACCGAGTAGCGCGCGCCGCTTAGGTGCGCGCCGGGCCAGTTCACGTTGGAGAGGTCGCAGGCCGAGCAGTTCGCGGTCGGTTTGGAGCTCGGATCGTGCACCCAGTGCCCTTCCTGCGCGTGCATCGACAGATCGACGCTGCGTAACGCCGCACGCATCGAGTCGCGTACGATGCCGTCGAGGTAACGCTGACTCGGCACCGCCACCGTTTGACCGGGTACGTCGACGTCGACCGGCGGAATCGTCACGGTGCGGGCCGGAATGTGGAGGTGCTCGCCCGGGATCACGATCGTGCGCGTCGGGATCGGCGAGGGTGCGGCGCGCGGCGAGGGCGGCGC
>DAIDGS010000162.1 GCA_027459845.1 Vulcanimicrobiota bacterium
GGACGCCCTTTCCCTGCTTGTGCAGGACGTGTACTTCCACCTGACTCTCTTTCGTAAGCATCGCAAACAGATGTTCGCGATCGGGTCAGATGGGTCAATTTTCAACGTCCGGGGTGGGTCAGTTTTGGAAGTCCGCTAACAAGGTGGATTGCCCGCGGAGTGCCCCAACAGGGCCATTTCGCCTCGATTTGATGCTCGGCAAGCCACCTTTCCTTGGGAAGGATGGCGTGGGCGATGCATAGCCCAGTTGCGAGGGCGCCGGGCGGATCAAGTGAGATGTAAAAGCCGAGCACCATTCGGCTATAGACGTCGAATGCGAGCGTGAGCCAGGGGCGGATAATCGGTTCGCGCTCGTCCGAATCGACAGCGATGTTATCGAGCCGCGTATGGTCGATTTGAACGAACGACAAGGGCCACTGCGCGTCCTCGAACTTGCCTGGCCGCGCCGTAAAGCGATCGCTCGCGATCTTCGAGTGTCCTCTGCGTTCCAGTCGCGTCTTTTCTGCGACTGCATTTATTCTATTGCGCACGGTGTTCGCGTGCGGGACCTGACAACCCGCTTCCCGGCAAAGGCGAATCACTTCATCGGCCGTCGCCTGGACCGTCGGCTGTCGGCGAGTGAGATAGAATCCGGTAATCGTCTCGCTGATGATGCGCTCGGTCTGCTCATCCTTGATGCGACCCTTGCCTTTACCACCGTCGGAATTCACCGGCAGCAGCGATGAGACACGACCAGTCGATCGAAATAGGCGGATCCAACGATAAATGGTCGTCGGATGATTGCCGACCACGTCAGCAACGGCTTTAACCGCGGCAGCGCCAGGACGCTCAGTTGCGAGAAGCGGCTTGATCGCCGCATAGCGTTTATTGGCCTCGTCCCACTCATCACCGGGAATCTCGCTCAGGTCAGGCGCGGGTGTCGTGGGTTCCGATTCTGGCGGCACTACGTCTTTGATTGCCAAGCGGACGGGTTTACCGGTTTCGGGGTCTTGCGCGAGCAGGTGCTCGAAGTCCAGAGCCTGCAAGACGATGAAGTGTCGACCCTCGCTCTGGACGGTCGCTCCTCGTTCCAGACCAAGGTCGACTCTCATCAGAGCCCCCAGATCCGACTAGTCATCGTCAGGGCGGCGTTGAGATCGGCTCCGATAAAGCGGTCGGCAATCAGCTTCCACATCGTCGGGATCAGGCGCGCCTGATCGTACCGTTCTGGCGTCGCCCGGCTCACGAGCTCTGCCGGCGTTGTTTCGCCCAACTCACCAAGAACGGCGAAGAGCGTCTCCGCATCTTCCGCATTCGCAGCGCAACGCTGGTAGGGCAGCAAGAAGCGAGCATTATGGAGATACGGAGTGCGAATCTCGACCTCGGTGTAGATTCGGTACTTCCAGCCCTGCGTCATAGCATATTGCCGTGCCGCTTTAAGACGGGGCTTGAGTTCCGACCAACGCTCGAAGATCTCTCGACGGTATTTGACGTCGGCGAGGATCACGGTATGGACGTCTTTCCAGTCCCGCCGAGTCACCAGAAAGTCGGGGACTCCACGCACCATCTGGCCGCCGCGGGACCGGTACTCGATCTCAAGCGGCTGCTCTTCGTAGCGGATGACGCGGGGGTCGAACTCGAGCTGGGTAGCGAAGTCGCGCTCCAGAGCGGATTCGAAGCCTACCATGGTTCCGTTCTTGCGGCTAGGAACCAGGCCGGTAACGCTCCGCCGGTTTGGCGGTATCTGCCGGACGCTCACGACTGAGTCGCCGGCGATTTCATCGCACCACCTGTTGTAATCTTTGAAATCCGTCGCAACGTCTCCTTTAGGACGTTGAACGGTCTTTTGTGATTTCCGCCTATTCACTTGAATCTCTTGTAGCATCGGCTCGTGTAAATGTCAGGGGGTGCGGCGGTCAAACCCGGCGAGATTTCGCTCGCGCATAATGGCGTGCTCTTCCTCGACGAGTTCCCCGAGTTCTCGCGCGCTGCCGTCGAGATCATGCGCCAGCCGATCGAGGAGGGTACCGTCACGATTGCACGTGCGGCGGGTACCTACACCTACCCGGCGCGCTTTCAGTTGATCGCCTCGATGAATCCGTGTCCGTGCGGCTATCGCGGTACCCGCACCACCGAGTGTCGTTGCGACGACGCCGCCGTGGCGAAGTACGTTGCCAAACTTTCGGGACCGCTGCTCGATCGCATCGACTTACAGATCGAGATCGCACGCGTTCCGTTCGACGATATGGTCCGCACAGATGCCGCCGAGCGTTCGGATAGCATCCGCGCGCGGGTCATCGCAGCACGCGAGCGTCAGCAGCTCCGGTTCGAGGATGGGACGATTGGCTGCAACGCCGAGATTCCGTCCAATGCCCTGCGCCGCTACGCTCCGCTCGGCGACGAGGCCATGCGCCTGCTGGCACTCGCGAGCACTCGTAGGCAGTTCTCGGCTCGCGCGCTGGACCGCATCGTTCGGGTGGCCCGCACGATCGCCGACCTCGCGAACCGCGACGATGTCGACGCCGAGCACGTCGCCGAAGCCATCCAGTATCGCACGCTCGAACGGCTTACCGCAGTCGCCTAAGCACTCGGCCTGAAAGCGATATCCAAAGCTGGCGGCGCCGACCGTCGGCTGGTAAGCCGCCGCCCCTGTAACCTCCTAGTGTGCGATGGGGTTCGTCGACGGCAAACGCACGATTGCGTCGCCGTAACTCCCGTGCAGCCTACCGTGCACGATGTAGTCGCGCATCATGTCGAAGTATCCGGGGGCGTTGCGGGTGTCGATCCGGGCACCGTTTGGTGCGGTCTCGAAGTCGTAGATTCCATGTTCCGCGTGAGGGAAAACCGCCACGGTAATCGGGCGCCCTGCTTTTTGGAGTACGGATAGACGCGCGGCGGTCTCGGCGCTTGGCGCCTCGCCGTCTTGACCGCCGAGTATCCAGAGTTGGGGCGTGTCGAGGTTGCGCAAGACCGGCATCGGATCGTACTGCCACGGCGTATTTGCGAGCCGCACCGGCCCCTCTTGCTTCAGCTCTTCCGTCGGCCACGCGAGCAAGGCAAACGTGACGTCGCCATGCACGTACCTAAACCATGGTTCGTGCTCGTACTTCTGCTTCACGGCATCCAAGCGGTTGTAGCCGGAGCGAAAGTCGCTGAGTAGCACCCTCTGGGAAGCATCCGCGATCTGCATTGCCTTTGCGAGCACGTCCGGACCGAATCCGTGGTATTGCATATCGTATGCGATCGCCTCGCGATCCTCTGCGAGTGGCGATACCGCAAGCCCAAAGCCCACGATCACAAAGTCTACCGGGGAAATTCGCGCTGCAAGCGGTGCAACCCAACCGCCTTCGCTCCCGGCCTGATAGCCGATGCGCCCGGCACGCGCCCCGGCGAGGGACTTCGCCTCGCGCGCGGCCGCGATTGCGTCGTCGGCGAGCAGGAGAAAATCCTGAGTGTATTGCCCGCCCGATGATCCCGTTCCGCGTTTGTCGTAGACGAACACCCCGATACCCATTGCTGGAAACATGCGCTGCAGGTCATAGAACTTGAGCGCGGAGTCGTGCTCTGCGCCGTGCACGAGCACCACGATCGGCACACGTCGCTTCCCTTTCGGCAGCACGAGTCGCCCGGCAAGCGTCACCCCGGCTCCCCGGAACCGCACGTTCCTGACCTCGAAAGCGATCCGATGTCCCATCATGCCCTCGAACGTCATCCGTCCGGTGCGGCACCCCGAAAACTGCGCCGTGACGCCATCCGGCCGCTTCGTCCAGCCGAGCGTGCTCGTCCATGTGCCGTTAGGCTGCGGGGTTAAGAGCCCGGTGGTTCCGTCTTCGCGCCGCCATCGTAGGTCCGAGGAGCCGTCGGCTGCGCCTATATCTACGAAGCTCCCGTCGGCTAGCCGATAGGCACCGATATGGCAACTGCTAGCGAGTGCTTCCGTCGCCAACGCGCGGTCGCCGAAGACAGCGAACGCGACGAGCGCAACGGCCATGAGGCCGCAGCTCATCACCATCTGGCGCCATGATAGCTTTTTGCTTGTCACGATAAACCCTCAATCGAACTTGGCAGACCGCCATCGCCAACCAACTTAGTTTCGAGCGGCACGAGTCGTCCTAAGCGCGGCGATAATTTCGGTTGCTTTAGACAATTGGAATAGCCATCCGGAGAACGACGATCGCGACGCTCTTTAGCGATCGGAACTACGGGGCGGGAGTCCCTATCGCGATGTCGTTCGGCAGATAGAATCCTTCGCCGCCCGGAACGTGGTTGGTGCCGTTGCACGGCTTCGGTAATGCTTGCGACTTCGGCACGCACGCCACCGTCATCCCAGCCGACGTGAAGGTAACCTTTTTGATTGCGCTGTGGTTCGAGTCGGCAACGTAGAGCGAGCCCGACGCGCTATCCCACTTCAACCCGTGCGGGTGCCTAAAGGTGGTATGGCACTCTTGTGCGGAGGGGATGCAAATGGGTGCGCCCCACGTGCTCCCGGTGTAGGGGATCTCGACCACGGCACTGGCGGCGGTCTCGGCAACGTAGAGGTTTTGCTTCGCATCGACGGCTACGGCGTACGGGCCCTTCGTCGCGAGGTTCTTCACGACGGCAATCGACGCATTCCAGGTCCCTTTGCTCTTGGTCATCTCGTAGATCGCGCCGCGCTGCGAGTCGGCGATCCAGATGTTCCCCTTCGCATCCAGAGCAAGTCCCATCGGGTCCTCGAACGCCGGCGTTGCCGCTCCCGGCGTTGGAAGCGCAATCGCTTTCCCGGTCGTTCCGCCGACAGCCTCCAGAACTTGTGGCTGCGACTGGCCGTTGAAGAAGGCCGTAAAGAAGACGTCTGCGGGATTCTTGTTATCGACTGCCACGCCGTACGGCTTATTGTAGATCGGCGGCGCGACCGTGCAACTGTTCGACCCGGTGCCGGCCTGCCCGATGCAGATGGGAGCGTGCCAGCCGCCGCCGCTCCGGGGCGAGACCTTATACACCGCACCGGCCTGGCCGATCCCGGCGTCGTTATCGGCGACGTAGAGATTGCCCTGAGCGTCCACCGCGAGGCCTCGCGGCTGGACGAACGCCGTTCCCTTGCATTCGCGCCACTTGTTGGCCTTGCTCGTCGTCATCGTTCCGGTCACGCAACTCAACGTTGAGCCTGCAAGTTCGAAGACCGCATGGGACGTTTGTGGCTTTTTGTGGGGCCCTGTCGCGGCACCGTTTGCGTCGGCGATAAACACCGCGCTCGTTACGCGCGGTGCAGCGTGCTCCCCAGCTATCCCCACGAGCGGCGGATTCGCATTGCGGATGTTGCTACATGCCGCAACAAGCGCAAGCGCGAAGAGAGCTGGCCAAGAGCGTCTCAACATTATTCGTTCGCGTCTCCAGAAGCGGCTGCTGAAAGCAGCCGATCAGCAAGTCAAGCAGCCGGAGGGATTACCACCGACGCTCCTTCCTTAGGCGCGATACCGTCAAGTTGTGCCGAGTTCCTGCGGTCCGGGCGCAAGCGACGACGAAACGCTACGGAGTCGGACGAAAACGCTGGACGAAGTCGCCCTTCCCCGTGCGGCTGGCCCACACGGTCCACACGTTGCCGGTCTTTCCATCGATTGCAACCGTGTGAATGTCGTGGGTCGTCTTGAGGGTCGCGAGGAGCCGCGGGGCTCCATTCGGCCGCACCGCGAAGAGCGTGATCTCGCCCTTGCCGGCGCAAGCGAGCCGTTGATGGATCGGATCGAGACTGCACTGATCGACGCCCGACTGAAAGCGCGTCCGTGCGACGAACCGTCCGCTCGGCGTGTAGACCGCCAGCACGCCGTTCTTGCCGCCGACCAAGACCTCACGATAGGCGGAATCGTACTGCAACGGATGGTTATCGCGCAGCATCGGCGTCTTGACGACTTTCACGACGTGTAGGGTCTTAGGGTCGATCACGACGAACTCGCGCAGATCGGGAACGTTCTGATAGACGACGTGCGTCACCGGATCGACGGCCAGGTACTCCTCGTCGTGCCCGGGCAGTGCCACCGTGCCGATAAACTTCATGCTGCGCGCGTCGATCACGTACACCACCGTTCCGCTATCCTCATCGGCATAGATGCGGTGATAGTACGGGTCGTAGGCGATCGCATCGATCGGTCCCGGCAGGTTGACTTTGGCGAGCACCGTGCCGTGCACCGGATCGACCTCACTGACGCGGCGCGCCTTCCCATCGCCGGTGAACACGTTGCCGGTCACCGGGTCGACCGCCACGCCGTGCATCGGCCCGACTTCCACCTGCCGCAGTACCTTGCCGGTGTCGGCATCGGCGATCATCAGACGATTGCTCGCCGTGTGCGCGGCGTAGATGCGACGGCGCGCAACGTCGACGGTGACGTAATCGAAGCCACTGTGGACGCGCACCGGCGCAGGTGCGGCGACGGGAACCAAAATCATCGCGGTTGAACTCGTTGTCCCGAAGGACGGATCGGTTGCGGATGCGTGGCGAGCCAAATCGACGCGCGCATTTCGGCGGCCGGCTGACGATCGGGCTGGTTAACGTCCCAACGGGCGGCGTCGATCGCCAGCGCGCGCACGATGCCCGAAAGTTTGGTTATCGGCGCGTTCATCTGATCGAGCGGCAGATTGGGCGGGATCGCGGTGTACGGCTGCAGGTTGAGTCGTGTCGTGAGCGCCGCCGTCATCACCGGCGCCGAGGCGTCGAAGCGATTCATGGGTGGTAACCCGAGTACGGCCTCGGCGGTGCGCACCATCGAGAGCTGCGTGTACAGCTTCGAGACGACCGCGCGGCGACGAACCATCGGACCGATCATCAGCCCTTCGGTACGATGTCCGTCGACGTGATCGTACCCGTCCTGCGCATCGTCTTCGGTCACGAGCACCAGCGTGTGCGCCCAGAAGCGCGAACGTGAGAGCCCCGCGACGATGCGTCCGAGCGCATAATCGTTGTCGGCCGCCATCGCGCACGGCGTTGGGAACTTCGGGTTGAAGCCTTCGGTGTGATCGTTTGGAAGCGACATGATCATCAGGTTGGGCATCGTCCCGGCTCGCTCGAATCCGGCCAGTTCGTGTAAAAACATGTCGGCGCGCGTTTGATCGGGCACCCGCCGCGTGAAGCCGGGGAAGTTGGGATCGAGCACCGTGCGCAGATCGGGGATGTTGGTCATCACCGTGAAGCGTGCACGGTGGTGCCAAAAGTCGAGCCACGTCGCGTGCGCCGGCTGGAACGTGGTGGGCGCAAACTCGCCGTAGTCGCGCACGCTCAGTCCGTGCACGAGCGCGTTTTGCCAGATAAACCCGGAGGCTGCGTAAGCGAGCGGATCGGTGCCGCGGTTGGGATACGAGCGCGCCCACGCCGGCGCCTCGCGTTCCACGTAATCGGTGGTTGCGGCTTCGTCGGTCCACTGGTGGCCGTCGCCGCTCTGCACGCCGACGGTGTAGAAGTTGTCCAGCAGTACGTAGTCGTGCACCAACGCGTGGATGTTCGGCGTAACCTTGCGTCCGAAACTCACCAGCGCCGGATCGCCGTTACCCTCGCGCACGTCACCCAACACCTGATCGTAGGTCTTGTTCTCCTTGATGATATAGAGCACGTGGTGCACGATCGGGAGCACGCCGGGGTCCCGCTGTGCAAAGGCGTTGGCCAGCGCGACCGTACGCGCCGTCGTCGCCGCATTGGCGCCGGCAAGACGTCGCGTCGAGATCAGGTCGAGGGTGCCGCGATAGGCGTGGGTATCGTAGTTGCCCAGCGGCCGCGCCGGGAGTTTGAGCGACCCCAAGTGGGGCGTCGCGCCGAAGTCGCCGGTGCAGATCGGCACGTCGTCGCGCCCGGGTGGATCGTTCGAAGCGCTCCCGAGCGACCCGACGCCTTTGATGTTCGTCACCGCCAGACCGTCGCGCTCGAGGGCCAATCCGCCCGGATACCAGTCGGTCGGCAGCGCGCCGATCAGCCGCAGCGCCTTCGGATTGCGCGCATCGTAAACCCCAACCGCATTGATTCCGGCCAGCGCCACGTAGAGCCGCCGCGTCGTCGCGTTGTAGGCTAGGGCCTGCGGCTCGAGCCCGAAACCGCGCTCGCCCGGCACGGCGAGCGTCTGATTGTGAACCGCGCCGCTGCGCACGTTTACCACCGAGATCGCATCGTCGTTGGCATCCGCGACGACCAGCGTGTCGGCGTCGATAAAGCGCGCCGCGATCGGATGCCGCTTCACGATAACCTCACGGCGTAGGCGCAGCGTGCGCGCATCGAAGAGATCGACCGCGCCCTCCTTCGCAATGCCGGTCTGCGGATCGATCAGCACGTGCTGTTTGGTGTACTTGCTGACACCGTACGGCGCGCCCGGTGCCGGTTGCGGGCCACCCCAGTCGAGCACGGCAAGCGTGTTGCCGCGGCGCACTACCGTCACCGGCGCCACGCCCGTCGACGCGCGCGCGACGATCCGATCGGTCGCCGTGTAGACCGCAACCACCTCGTTTTCGCCGTCCACCGCAACGTCGAGCGTACGGTTGTGCGGCGAGAGCGCCAGGCCCATCGGCAGCGGACCGGGCGGGCGGTCGACGTGCGGAACCTTCGGCGGCTCGATCCCGAGAACGATCGGCCGGCGCCAGCGGCGCGTGCGCAGGTCGAAGCGTTGCACGTCGTAATGCGTGGTCGAAACGTACAGCATCGCGCCGTTCGAGGTAAAGACGAGCCCTTCGGGCGCTTCGGTGGTCCCCGCCTTCAGCCGCGCGCCGGGGTAGGCGAAGCTCGCGCGCGTGCCGGTCGCGGCATCGACGAGGTCGAGCGAATCGATGTTGCCGATCGCCAACAGTTTGCCATCCGGCGCGGCGGCAACCGAGTACGGACGCCCGTCGAACTCGATGCGGCGACCGGCCGGCGCCAGCACCTGACCGGTCGGAACGACGACGCGACCGTCCGCACCCCGGCCGACCGTGGTGACCGGCGGCGGCACGACCAGCAATGCTACCGCCAGCACGATGCTTGCGAGCTTCACCGCTCCAGCCTACCACGTTCAAGGTAAACGCAAGGTAAACGATACCAAACGTTCGTTGCGTCGGCTTAACGTGCCTTAAGGTGGCGCGGGACGGTTTGGCCGGAAACGCCGGCTCGGAGGCGAAAGCGAAACCTCGCCGGTCTCGCGTACGTTTTTCGTGCACGGGTATCGCGCGGCTTTATATTGGGGGAACAGATGTCGACCGAACGCGAAACCATCTCACGCGCGCAACTGCTTGGCGGATTGCTTGCTACGGGTGCGCTCGCTGCGTGCGCGCGCGCGGGCAGTCCGGCGCTGGCGCCGATCGATCTTTCCTCCCCGGCGTCGGCACGGCGCGCGCGCGCCGACGCGATCTTCGCCGATCCGGTCTTTAAGGATCTCGACACCGCACATCTGGTTCGGCTCTTCGATCCAACCCCGCACATCGAGGCGAACTACCGGGCATATCGCACCCACGCCGGCGCTCGGCAGCCTCAGGTTGGCAGCGTGATCCGCAGCATCCCCAGAGGCGGAATCATCATCGATCAGCCCGGCACCTACAGCTTCGCCGGCGACCTGGTCTGGCGCCCGTACGACGTCACCTCGGCGGCGATTACGATTCAAAGCAGCAACGTCACCCTCGATCTGTCGGGCTTCACCCTCCGCGCGATCGTCCCCGATCGCGAGCTTCAGCTCGCCGGCATTCAGGCAACGCCGCCACCGGGCGCATTTTCGATCGACAACGTCACCATAACCAACGGAACCATCGCAAACGTCTCCGAGTACGGGATCGCGGCGACCAGCGTCATCGGCTTGACGATCTCGCGCATCACCGTCACCGGAATCTCGATGCAAAACCTGCAGATCCGCAACTTGAGCCCGGCCGGAATCTACGTCAATCGTTCGGTCAACGTCGCAATCGTCAACAGCAGCGTCACGAAGATGAACGTGCGCACCGATTCATGTGCCGGAATCCTGTTGACCAATACCATCAAAGCCGCGGTGAGCGGCTGCCGCGTCAGCCGGCTGGTCAACAACGACGGCGCGGCACAGGGCTTTGCCTGCGTCCAGTGCACCAACGTCGCCACGACCGGTTGCCGAGCCGAGTGGCTGCAGACGCACTTCAACGGGAACGTGCTTACGAGCGGCCACACCGTTCTCGGATTCGATCCGATTCTCTGTCTCGATGTCGCGTATACCGACTGCAGCGCGTCCCATCTGACGGGCTGCTGCGACGACTGCCACGGCATCTCGGTATTTCTCGATGGCAGCGTCACCGTCACGCGCTTCCGCGCCGAGCACGTCGTCGACGGCGTCTCGCCCTCGCGCTCCGGAGCCAAGGCCACCGGGATCGAGGTGTACGGAACGAACGTCACGGTAACGGATTCGTTTGCGAGCAACATCACCGCGATCGATCCGCAGGACAAACAGGCCACCGGCTTTAGCGCCTGGGGTAAGTCGATCGCCTTCGTACGCTGCACGGCGCGCAGCGTCACCGTCCAACGCGCGGCGGGTACGGGATCGCATGCCGAGGGCTTCGGTTGGGCGCCCGATCCGCGGCCGGAGTTCGCGTACTTCGGCGCCTACAACGTAACCTATCGCGACTGCGTCGCCCGCAGTTGCCAGGTCGGCTTCGATATCTGGTACCACGTCGACTCGACCTGGATCCACCCGCGCTCCATCAACTGCGCAACCGGCATTCTCGATCAACCCAAAGCGACGCGCGTGCTCTCCTGCGATCCCTGCTCGGAATGTACGCTGCCAATCATCGCAAACCTGACGAACATCGCCAAGGGGAACCGCATCATCTCCTGAGACCGGCGGCGTCAGCGCTCCTGATCGGTCGGACGCACGAGCACTTCGTTGATATTGACGTGGGCCGGTTGTCCGACGCAGAACGCGATGATCCGCGCGACATCCTCGCTTTGGAGTTGTCGCATCGAGGATGCCCACGCGTTGAGCGTCTTCTGCGTCTCTTCGTGCGCGATGTGTTCGCGCAGTTCGGTCGCAACGATCCCCGGTTCGATCACGCTCACGCGAACGTTGTCCTTATGAACCTCGCGCCGCAGCGCTTCCGAAAACGCGCCGACCCCAAACTTGGTGGCCGAATAGCCGCCTGAACCCGGATTCGACATCCGGCCGGCCGTTGACGAGACGTTGACGATATGACCGTCGCGGCGCGCGCGCATTCCGGGCAACGCCGCCTGCGTCGCGGTCATCATCGCGAGCACGTTGAGCTCGAACATCTGGCGCCAGCGCGTCATGCTCGCGGTCTCGATCGGCTCGAGGTACATCACACCGGCATTGTTTACCAAGACGTCCAGCCGCCCGAACTCCGCCTCGACGCTCGCGACGACGTCGCGCACCTCGGATTCAACCGTAAAGTCGGCCGCACGTGCCCGCGCGTTGCCACCGGCGGCGGCGATCTGCGCGGTAAGCTCCTCCAAGCGGTCGCGTCGCCGCGCCGTCGCGACGACGGTCGCGCCGAGGCGCGCAAGTTCCCGAGCGGTTGCGGCGCCGATGCCCGACGAGGCGCCGGTCACCAGGGCGATGCGATCCTTGAACGGCAAGATCATAGCCTTCTCACAACCGCGCCGCAGCGGCGATGGTTTCCGCCCAGGGGCTACGAAGAAGCGGCCCCATGCACGTCCGAAAGGCCGCACCGCACGAGCTCGCACTGCTCGAAAAGATGCCGCACGCGCTCCACTACTCGCACCATCTGGCGTTCATCCGGCACGCGCTGGGCTCCAAGGAGTGCCTGGTCGCCGAGATCGACGGGGCGCTGGCCGGCTTTGTGGTCTGGGATCGCGGCTTCTACGGCCGGCCGTTCCTGTGGATGCTGGGCGTCGATCCGGCACATCAGCATGCCGGGGTCGCCTCGGAACTGATCGCGCACGTGGAAAGCCTCAACGCCGGCCACGATCTCTATACCTCGACCAACGCCTCCAACGACGTCATGCAAGGCTTGCTGCACAAGCGCGGCTTCGCGCCGGTCGGACGACTGGAGAACCTCGATCCCGGCGACCCCGAGATCTTCTACTTCAAGCGGCTATAGCAACTGCGGAACGCCGTCGCCATCCAGAAACGCCTCGAGTTGCTCGGGAGCGAACTGCAGACCGGCCCAGAACGGGCCGAACTCGCCGTACCGCGCGCTGGCTTCGTCGAAGCGCATCTCGTAGACGAGCTTCTTGAAGACGAGCGGATCGTCGGCGTACAGGTCAACGCCCCACTCGTAATCGTCGAAGCCGATCGACCCGGAGATGACCTGCGTCACCGATCCGCGATAGGAACGGCCGACCGCGCCGTGCTCGCTCATCATCTTGGCGCGCGTCTCGAAGCCGAGCATGTACCAGTTTTGCACTTCGCCACGGCGCTTGTTCATCGGATAGAAACAGGCGTAGCGGCGACGCGGAACCTTTGCGAAGAGCCGCGGCGCCACGTACGGGCTCTCGCCTTCCTTCGCGAGTAGCTCGTCGAACGCCGCCGCCCACTCGCCGGTATTGGGCACCAATCCGCGCTCGCTCAGCTCGGCGTGAATCTTGCCGGTCGCGCCGTAGAGGCCGACTTCGAGCACCGAAACGTACGATCCGACCGGCGCGAGATAGCGCCGCAGTTCGAGCTTGTCGACCAGCGTCTGCGCGTAGGCTAACCCGTCGAAACTGCGCGCGTAGTGCGTCAGCATCAGATCGCCCTTGTGGCCCACCAGCTGCACCAGGCCGAGATCGCCGTCCTCACTCGAGCGCAGATGCTCGACCAGCTCGGTCGCACGCACCGCGCACTTGTGCCGACGCTTTTCCAGCAGCGCATCCCAGGCGCGCCGATCGAGGGTGAACATCCGGTGGAGGATCCACCAGCCCTCGAGCGATTCGGGAACGTTCGGGTCGCGCATGTGCTCTCTCTACTTTCGCGTCGTCAGTGCCTTGACGCGCTTCATCTCGGCTGCAACTTCGGCCTCCAGCGTTTCGGGCCGTTCGCGGTACTTGGCCCACAGCGGCGGCGTATGCGCGATGTCGTTGAGCACCCGGGTGTACACCGTGTTGACCGGGGTGGGAACGCCGAACTCGTGACCGGCGGCCACCACCGCGCCGTTGAGCACGTCGACTTCGGTACGCGGCTTGGCGCGGCGCAGGTCGAGCAGCAGCGAGGGCGGCTTGGTACCGCGGGCGGCCGCGATGCGGCTGGCGATCAGCGTGCGCCCCATCGGAACCGGCAGCGCGGCAATGCCGAAGAGCGCGCGCACCGGATAGCGTGGGAGATCGATCGCCGCGATCCCCATCCGCTTCATCACCGCCTGCACTTCGCGCACCATGCGAATCTCGAGGGCGAAGACGCGCTCGTAGTGGACCAAGCGACTGGGTAACACGTTGAGGATCGCACAACTCGCGTTGGCGACGACGTTGAGCGCGAGCTTGCTCCACTTGAGTGCGCGCCAGTCGCCGACCACCTTTACGTGCATGCCGGTACTGGCAAACGTCGCCGTCAACCAGTTGAAGGCCGACGCCCCCATCGGCGCAAGCGCGAGCCCGCCGTCGCGCGCCGCCGAGGCATTGCCGTCGCGGTCGCGATCGACCGGCGTGGTCAGCGCGGCGGCCACCACCCGATCGGCCCCAAAGGCGGCTGCCAGCTTCTCCTCGTTGCCAACCCCGTTCTGCGGCGTCATGAAGACGCAGTTGCGCGGATCGGCGATCGCCCTGCGCAGTGTCTCCACGGCGGCGTCGGTGTCGTACGCCTTGACCGCGACGATTGCGACGTCGGCGTCGCACGGCTGCACGTCGGCGAGAGCCCGCGGCGCATACGTTACCGCGACGCCGACGCGTGCCAGCGCCTCGCCCAGATACGACCCGACCGCGCCCTTGCCGACGACGTACGCCCTCATGCCGTACCGCCGGTCGACCCAAAACCGCCCGCACCGCGCACGCTCGCCGGCAGGGCATCGACTTCATCGAAGGCGGCGTGCGCCACCGGCGCGACGATCATCTGCGCGATGCGATCCCCGCGGCGAATCACGGCCGGCTCGCTGCCGTGATTGACGAGCAGCACCGCGACCGGCCCGCGATAATCGGCATCGATCGTACCGGGTGAGTTCAGGCAGGTTACGCCGTGCCGTAGCGCCAGGCCGCTGCGCGGCCGGATCTGCGCTTCAAATCCGGGCGGTAGCGCCAGCGCAAAGCCGGTCGGAACCAGCGCGCGCGCTCCGGGCAGCAGCGTCAAATCGTCGCGCACCGCCGCGCATAAGTCGGCGCCGGCGGCGTGCGCGCTCATGTACGCGGGAAGCGGCAATCCCTCACCCTCGGGCAAGCGGACGAGAGCTACGTGCACGGTGGCCATCGCCACTCATTTGGCAAGCAGCGCGGACAACTCTTCTCGAAAGGTCTCGATATCGCGGAACGAACGGTAGACGCTGGCAAAACGAATGTACGCAACCGGATCGAGGTTGCGCAACGCCTCCATCAGCTTCTCGCCCACCATCGTCGAGGGAATCTCGCTTTCGCCGCGAGCAAAGAGCTCGCGTTCGAGATCGGCCGCGACCGACTCCATCTGGCCCTCCGAAATCGGTCGCTTCTCGCACGCGCGGCGTAGCCCGCCGATGATCTTGTCGCGATTGTACTGCTCGCGCCGGCCGTCTTTCTTCACGACGAAGAGCCGCGGCGCTTCCATGCGCTCGTAGGTCGTAAAGCGATGCTTGCAGCGCGGATCGAGGCACTCGCGCCGGCGGCGCACGACCGTTTCATCGTCGCGCGAGTCGACGACGCGGGTCTCGCTCTTGCGACACGTCGGACAGGTCAGGGCGCAGCCTCCACAGCGAGCCTACCATATCTAGTAGGCGCTCGTATTATACGTTACTACCCATAGGGAACGCAAAAGAGGGGCCGGCGGTCGACGGCCCCTCTTTCGAAAAATCGGTCCGTGCGCCCGCGGCGCACCCGCGCGTCGCTAGGACGCGGCTCCGATCTTGAACATCTTCGTGCCGCACTCCGGGCACTTGCCCTCGGTTGCCGGACGACCGTTCTTCATGGTGATCTGAACGGCGTCTTTGATCTGCCGCTTGGTCTTGCACTTCACGCAATAGGCTTCTGCTGCCACCTGAGGTACCTCCGTTTGCGCCGGGCCTTTCCGCGAGGCGCCCGGGTTTCCCCCTGCACGCCCGCCGATCGCTCGAAAGGATTCCCCTTGCCGGCCCAGCCCGTGGGTGGGATCGAGCGGCATGACCCCCGCCGTCTTTGCGCCGCGGGCGCAGTTCGAACGCCTGCGCGGATCGCGCGGCTTTGCGTGCGAAGCCGCCGGCCTTTGGAGCGTTGGAAACCTCGCGGTCCTCGCCCGGCCGTGCGTGGCGATCGTCGGAACGCGCAGCGCTACGCCGCACGGCCGCGGGCTGGCGCGCGCCTTCGCGCGCGATCTCGCTGCGGCCGGCTGCACCGTGCTCTCCGGACTCGCACTCGGGATCGATACGGCAGCGCACGAGGGCGCGCTCGAAGCCGGCGCGCCGACGGTCGGCGTGCTCGGCGGCGGCCACGCCAAGTTCTTTCCGCCGCGCAATCGAGCGCTAGCCGAGCGCATTGCCGCCGGATGCGGCGCCGTGCTCTCGCCCTATCCGCCCGACGAGCCGGCGCGGGCGCACCAGTTCCTGGCGCGCAACGCGGTCGTCGCGGCCCTGGCCGACGCCGTGCTGGTGATCGAGGCGCCGGCGCGCAGCGGGGCGCTCAACACCGCCGGCTGGGCGGCCGGGCGCATTCCCGTTCTCGCCGTTCCCGGCGACGTGGACCGGCCCCACGTCCAGGGCTGCCTGGCCCTGATTCGCGACGGCGCAACGCTGGCGCGCCATCCCGACGACGTGCTCGAGGCACTCGGCCGGACGCGCGACGCTGCGCCCGCCGTACCGGCTGCGCCGCACTGCGACGCGCTCGAAGCGGCCCTGCTCGCGTTCCTCAGGGCCGGTGAAGCCACCATCGACGCACTCTGCGCGGCCAGCGGCGGGGCCCCCGGCGACGTGCTCGCCGCCTTGGCGCGGCTCGAACTCGACGGCGCGGTCGAGTGCCGCGGACTGGATCGCTTCGCGGCCCGCTAGCGCGCGGGCGAACCGCGCGGCACCGCGTGCTATGCTGCGACGGTGCGGATTCGACTCTTAGCCGTCGGCAAGCTGCGCGACCGCGCGACCATCGAAGCCTGTGCGGAGTTCGCCAAGCGACTCGCGCCGTATCACGCCTTCGAAACGATCGAGGTGCGCGCCGCGCACGGCGGCCGGCCCCAGGATGCCGTCCGCAGCGAGGCCGCCGCGCTGCTGCGCCAGGTACGCAGCGGTGAGCCGCTGTGGTTGCTGGAGCGTACCGGCACGCAACTGAGCAGCGACGAACTCGCCGCGCGCTTGAGCGCGCTGCGCCACACCGGGATCCCAAGCCTCTGCATCGCCGTTGCCGGAACCTACGGCGCCGATCCGTCGCTGCGCGAGCGCGCCGATTTCGTGTGGTCGCTCTCCAAGCTCACGTTGCTGCACGAGTGGGCACGGGCGATCGTGCTGGAACAGCTCTACCGCGCGGCGAAGATCGCGAGCAATGAACCCTATCACCACTGAGAATCCCGGCCTTCTGCCCGCCGATGCGTTGCGGGTGGTCGGCGACGCGCTCGCGGCGGCGGCCGCCGCGCGCTATCCCGGCGGAGCGGTGGCGGTGACGTTCGAAGCTCCGCGCCGGCCGGAGTTCGGCGACTTTGCGACCAACCTCGCATTCGCCCTGGCCCAGACGGCGCGGCGCGCGCCCCAGCTCGTCGCCGGCGAGTTGATCGAGGCCGCCCGCGAAGCGAGCCCGGAACTCGCGCGCGTGCTGGCATCGATCGAGCCCAGCGGTGGGTTCATCAACCTGCGCTTGGCGCCGGCGATCTGGCAAAACGCCGTCGCGCACATCCTGCGCGAGGGAACCGCCTACGGATCGGCGCCGAGTAACGGCCGGCGGATCTCGCTCGAGTTCGGCAGCGCCAATCCCACCGGCCCGCTGGTGGTCGTGCAGGGCCGCACGCTCTCGCTGGGTGGCACACTGGCGGCGGTCATGCGGGCGCGCGGCTACGACGTTTTCGTCGAGTGGATCATCAACGACACCGGCTCGCAACTCGATACGCTGGGACGTTCGCTCTACGCGCGCTACCGCCAGATCGAGAACCCCGACTTTCCGTTCCCCGACGACGGCTACCCCGGCGACTACCTGCTACCGATCGCTCGAAGCCTCTACGCCCGCGACGGATCGCGGTGGTGCGACGCACCCGAAAGCGAATGGCTGGAGATCTTCGCCCGCTACGCCCGCGACGAACTGGTCGCCCAGCAGCAGCGCACCGTCGAGCGTTTTCGCGTCGCATACGATCTATGGCAGAGCGAGCGCGAGTTACACGAAGCCGGGAAGATCCGCGAGGGCATCGCGCGGCTCGAGGAGCGCGGCCTCACCTACGAACGCGACGGAGCGACATACTTTCGTTCGACCGCGTTCGGGGACGACAAGGATCGCGTGGTGCGTCGCAGCGACGGACGTCCGACGTACTTTGCGCTCGACGTCGCGTATCACTACGAAAAGCTCAAGCGCGCCGATCGCGTGATCGATATCCTGGGGCCCGACCATCACGGTTATATCGGGCGCTTGCACGGGCTGGCTGCGGCACTCGGCTTTCCGGGGCATCTCGACGTGCTGATCTCGGGTCAGGTCGGGCTGATGCGCGGCGGCGAGCAGGTAAGCATGAGCAAACGCGCCGGCCACATCGTCACGCTCGACGAAATTCTCGACGAGGTCGGCGTCGACGCGGCGCGCTTTCTCTTTATCGTTCCCACCTTCGAATCGCCGCTCGTCTTCGACATGGCGCTGGCCGTGGAGAAGAGCAACGATAATCCCGTCTACTACGTCCAGTACGGTCACGCACGCATCGCCTCGGTGCTGCGCAACGCCGCCGCGGAAGCATCCAGCGATCCGTCGCTCGCGGCGCTGATCGAGCCCAGCGAGCTTGCGCTGGCGCGGCGCCTCGCCGAGTTTCCCGCCGTCCTCGAGGGGATCGCCGAACACCGTGCGCCGCATCGGCTGGCACGCTACGCGCGCGATGTCGCGGCCGATTTTCACGCCTTCTACACGACCTGTCGCATTCTCGACGCCGAGCCGACTCGGCGGGAAGCCCGCCTGGCCCTCGCACGTGCGACCCAGATCGTCCTGGCACGCGCGCTGCAGTTGGCCGGCGTCAGCGCCCCGGACGCCATGTAGGTGTCCGAGCTTGCCGCGGCGGCGTGGCTGCTCGGTCTCCTGATCGCCGCCCCAGCGCTACGCCTGCACGCGCGCTATGGTTTCGTGGATCGTCTGCGCGATGCACTCGTGCTCGGCTGCGCGATTCCGCTGCTGCTCGCTACGCTCCATCTGCTGGCGCCCTGGGCGTGCTGGGGAACGCTCGCGATCGCGCTCGGCATCGCCGCGCGGCGCGGCTACCGCCCGGAGAGCGACGACGCGCCGATTCCGTACGCTACCGCTGCCGTGGTCGCGATCGCTGCATGGCCCAACCTGATTCGGCCGCTGCTCGACGGCGACTCGCTCGCGTATCATCTGCCGCTGGCGGCGTCGTGGGTACAGCACGGCTCGCTGTGGACGACCGCGACGCGCTACTGGTGGTATCCGGCCGGTTCCGAGAGCTTTGCGGCCGGACTCTATGCGATCGCCGGACCTTTCGCACTCGGCTGGAGCGGCGTCGGCGCGCTCGCACTGCTCGGCTGGCGACTGGCGGCGACGGCGCGCGCGCGCTTCGCCCTGCCGGCGTACCTGGCCGACGCGCTGGCCGCCGCGACCATCGCCGCGCTACCGCTCGCGTTGCAGGCCGCGACCCTGCAGAACGACGTATGGCTGGCCGCGTTCTTTCTCGAAGCGCTCGTCGCCGACCGCGCGAGCGGCATCGCCACCGGCGCGCTCTGCGCGCTGATCAAACCGTACGGCTGGATATTCGCGCTGCTGGCGGCGTTCGTCCGCCGCTCCTGGCGCTACGCGGCCGTGGCGCTCGCCGTTCTCGCGCTGTGGGTGCTGCGCGACGGGCTCCTGTTCGGCACCGCACTGGTCGCACCGCGCAGTACCGGCTTTGGCGACGGTTCGCTCGGCACCAGCATCCTCGCCCACGCTCCGGCGGCCCTGGTACTGCTCGCGCAGACCTTTGCGCGGTACGCGCCGTTTGCGGCGCTGGCGTGGTTGGCCGCGCTTGGCGGACCACTGCTCGTACGCGATCGCCGGCTCGGACTCGCGGCAATGCTGGCGGCGCTCTTCTTTCTCGCGATGCCTTTCGGGTACGACAGCGTTGGTGCACCGCAACTGGCCACCGGCGCGTCGCTGCGTTTCGCAGCACCGGCGATCGCACTCGGCGCGCTGGTGCTGGCGCCGCTACTGCTCCGCTATCCACGCTGGTCGGCCGCGCTGCTCTGGCTCTTCGCACTCCAGGGGGCGAGTGGAGTGCTCGCGGTCTTTTGGAACGACGCGCCGACACGGAGCGCCCTGCTCGTCGCGGCGCTGGCGCTCGCCATCGCCGTGACGGCGCGGCGCATTCGCGCGTGGTTGGCGCCGCTCGCTTTTGCGCTGGCGATTGCGGTGGCCGTTCGCCTAGCCGGTGCACACCCGCTCGACTACTACCGCGACGCCGCGCGCGCACGCGGCGAGTCGACCGGCATCGACACCTGGCTGGCGCACGCGCCGATCGCCGCGCTCGACGGCTGGGGACTGCGCATCGGCGTCGTCAACGTGTTGGCGCCGCAGATCCGCACCTACGATACCAACGGCCGCGCCCCGTGCGCCTTCGCGCGCCGCACACACGCCGTACTCGTGGCACTCGCGCAGCCGGGGCCGCCCGCGCGCAACCGCGCGCGCCTGGCGCGCGCCCGGCGCTGCGGCCGGGTGCTTTACGACGACCGTTTGGCGGTCGCGGCGTTCTTCGCGTACTGAGCGTGGATCCAGGGCGCGACGAAGTATCGCCACAGGATCTTCACCAGCGCCGCGGCCGGAATCCCGAGAATCAGACCCGGAATGCCGAACAGTTCCCCGCCGGCGAAGATCGCGAACATCGCCCCAATCGGCGAGACCCCGACCGACTCGCCCATGATCTTGGGCACCAGCACGTTATCGCTGATGCGCGCCACCACGAACATGATCACCTGCACCACGATGACCATCCACCAGCCTTGCGGAATGCATAGCGGGAGCGCCAAGAGTTGCGCGATCAACATGCCCAGAATCGGGATCGCGTAGGCAACCGCCGAGACCAGCCCGAGAATCAGCCAGAACTTGAAGCCGAAGATGAGGCTGAT
>DAIDGS010000163.1 GCA_027459845.1 Vulcanimicrobiota bacterium
ACCGACGGCCAGACGCTCTTCTTCTGCGCCGACGAGGCGCTCTACCAGGCCAAGTCGGCCGGCAAGAACCAGTGCCGCTTCTACGACCGGGCCAAATCCAAACACCCCCCGGCCGCCAGCGACGCCGTCTAGCGGCGCCGAGCGCCTTTTCCACTAGTTTCCGGGGGCTCGGACGCCTAATATAAACGTCATGATCAAGCACGACGTAGTCGTCATCGGCGGCGGGCTCGCCGGCATGCGCGCGGCGGTAGAGGCGGCCGAGGGCGGCGCCGATGTCGCCATCGTCTCCAAGATGCACCCCGTCCGCAGCCACTCCGGCGCGGCCCAGGGCGGCATCAACGCCGCGCTCGGAAACCGCGAGGACGACTCCCCCAAGGCGCACACCTTCGATACCGTCAAAGGTTCCGACTACCTCGGCGATCAGGACGCCGTCGCCGCAATGTGTGAGGACGCACCGGGCCAGATCATCTGGCTGGAGCACCGCGGCTGTATCTTTTCGCGACTCCCCGACGGCCGCATCGCGCAGCGGCCCTTCGGCGGTGCCGGCAGCCCACGCACCTGCTACTCGGCCGACGTCACCGGACTGGTCATCCTGCACACCCTTTGGGAGCAGCTCGAACGCTTTGGGGTCAAGGTGTACGAAGAGTACTTCTGCACCGCGCTCTGCGTCGAAGACGGTATCGGGACCGGCGTGGTGGCCTATAACATGCGCAACGGCGCGCTCGAGCTGATCACCGCCAAGGCAACCATCTTCGCGACCGGCGGCGCCGGGCGTATGTACGCCAAGACGACCAACGGCTATGCCTCGACGGCCGACGGCTTCGGCATCGCCTACAAGGCCGGTATCCCGCTGATGGACATGGAGTTCATGCAGTTCCACCCGACGACGCTCAAAGAGAACGGCGTCCTGATGACCGAGGGCGCGCGCGGTGAGGGCGCCTATCTGCTCAACGCGCTGGGCGAGCGCTTCATGTTCAAGTACGCGCCAAACAAAGGCGAACTGGCCTCGCGTGACGTGGTCTCACGCGCCGAGTGGACCGAGATTCTGGAGGGCCGCGGCGTCGACGGCTGCGTGTTGCTCGACATGCGCCATCTCGGCCGCGAGAAAATTCTCGAACGCCTACCGCAGATTCGCGAACTGGCGCTCGACGCGACCGGGAAGGACGCCATCAACGAGCCGATTCCGATTCTCCCGGGCGCGCACTACACGATGGGCGGTATCGAGACCGACAAGTGGGGTGCGACGCGCATCCCGGGTGTCTACGCCGCGGGCGAATGCGCCTGCGTCAGCGTGCACGGCGCCAATCGGTTGGGCGGGAACTCGCTGCTCGAGACGATCGTCTTCGGCGCCCGTTCGGCCAAGCACGCGGTCAACTACATCAAGTCGGTCGGCGAGGTTCGCCCCTCCGAGCGCACCCTCAAGGCCCAACAGGAACGGGTCTCCGGCCTGCTCGGGCGGACGTCCGGCACCCGATCGCCGATTCTGCGCCGCGCCATGAACGCGACGATGAGCGAAAACACCTTCATTTTTCGTAACGAGGCAGGCCTTCGCAAAGCGGTCGACGAGTTATCGGCGGTGCGTAAGGAGTTCGATGCGAGTGCCTACGTGATGGACAAGTCCACGACGTTCAACACCGATCTGGTGACGACGCTCGAGACCGACTTTCTCATCGATGCGGCGCTGGCGCTGGCCGCCGGCTCGCTCGCGCGCACGGAATCGCGCGGTGCGCAGGCGCGCACCGACTACCCCGAGCGCGACGACGCCAACTGGCTCAAGCACACGCTGGCATGGCGTAACGAGCAGGGGCCACCGCGACTCGACTACTCGCGTGCGGTCACCATCGCCGACTTTGCTCCCGAAGTGAGAAGCTACTAATGGCGAAGATCACGCTCGACATCTTCCGCTTTGACGAGGCCGTCGACGTCGTTCCGCATCGCGACGCAGTCGTCGTCGACATCCCCGAAACCACCACCGTCCTCGACGCGCTCGAGACCGCCAAGGCCGATGTCGACGGATCGATCAGTTTCCGGCGATCGTGCCGGTCGGCGATCTGTGGTTCGTGTTCGATGAACATCAATGGCATCACCGGACTCGCGTGCAAGACGCCCTGCAACACCGTGATGGACGAAACCGGCGCGATCAAGATCGATCCGACGCCGAACTTCCAGCCGATGAAGGACCTGGTCGTGCATATGGACCCGTTCTGGGACAAGTACGCACGGCTCAAGCCGTACCTGCAGCCGTCCGACTCGGACTCGGCCCACGAACGCGAGCGCCGCGTCTCCCCCGACGACATGAAGAAGCTCGTCGACGTCGCCAACTGCGTGATGTGCGCGACCTGCTACGCCCTCTGTCCGGTGGTGAGCGTCGATCCGGCCTTTGCCGGACCGGCCGCCATCGCGTATGCGTATCGCTTCATCGAGGACGTACGCGACGGCCAGCGCAAAGAGCGCATCGCCCAGATCAGCGAAGACTACCTCTGGCTGTGCGCGCACTGCTACGCGTGTTCGTACTGTCCCAAGCACGTCGATCCGAACGATCGCATCATCGACGTCAAGCGTGCCGCGATCAAGGACCGGGTGCTGATGAATGAGCGCGGTCCGCGCCACGCGCTGGTGGTGACGAAGTGGATCAAGAAAGTCGGCATGCTGCACGAAACCGAGCTGATCGCCGGAACGATCGGACGGTTCAACGTCCGCGGCCTACTCAAAGTTGCCCCACTCGGTTTGCGGATGGCCTACAAGGGCAAGATGCCGCCGATGTTCCTCAAACCGATTCCCAAAGTCGACGAAGTCCGCACGATTTTCGATGCGCTGGAGGTCCCCGTTAGCTGATGTCTGCCACCCTACTTCCCGAAGACTTGCCGCTCGACGCGCACCGCCGTACCCAGTCGGCGCAGCGGGGCCGCTACGGTTTTTTCCCCGGTTGCGTCGCCAAAGAGTCCTGTAAGGAACTCTTCAACTCCACCATGCTTCTGGCCGACAAACTCGGCATCGAACTGATCGAACTCACTGCCGCCTCCTGCTGCGGTGCCTCGGTCGTCAACGACGTCAATCGCGACGTCGCGCGGGTCCTCAACGCTCGCACCTACGCGCAAGCCGAGGCGCTCGGGCTCGACGACGTGATCACGATCTGCTCCACCTGCACCGGCCACATGCGCGCCGCCAACAAGGAGCTGCTCGAGAGCGAAGAGCGGATGGACCACGCCAACGCAATCCTCGGAAAGTTCGGCGCGACCTATCACGGCAAAGTGACGGTCCGCCATTTGCTCTGGTTGCTGATCGACGACATCGGCCTCGATCGCTTGCGCGCGATGGTCGTGCGCCCGCTCAACGGTCTCAAGGTCGCGCCGTTCTACGGCTGCCATATCATCCGCCCGGAGAGCGTCAACGGCTGGGAGTCGGCCCGGCACCCGCACTCACTCGAGGACGTCATCGAGGCGATCGGCGGTGAAGCGATCGACTATGCCGGCAAAACGCGCTGCTGCGGGTTTCACATCCAACTCGAAAAGGACGACGTGGCCGCCAACATGGTCGGGCAGAACATGCGGATGGCCCAGGACCACGGCGCCGAAGCCGTCCTCACGCCGTGCCCGCTCTGCCACCTCGCGCTCGACGGGTATCAGGCCGATGCCGCCGCGCGCTGGGGACGCACCGACCTGCCGACCTTCCACCTGCCCCAACTCGTCGCGTTCGCCCTGGGCGTACCGGCCGATCGTTTGGGACTGAACAAGCACCTGATCGATCCGCGCACGATCCTGGTCGAACGCGAGCTGATCGCCTAGCCGCCGGTACGCCTGAAACGAGCGAAGCCGCCCGCGGCGATCTCGCGCCGGAGGGCGGCTTTCTCGTGGTTGCGTCGGTAGACGGTCCGTGGGGTGTGCGCGCCGGCCGGCCCCAGGTTGCGCGGCGGACCTAGGCGCGGCACCAGCACGGGCCGCTTGCGGCGTCGTCGTGCCATGGTCGATACCTCCTCGGACGCAAACCCGCCCATCGGCCCGGCGGGTTGCAGCCTGCGCCGGCGCGGCGCCGAAATATCGGCCCACGATGACCGCAATCGACGCCGCTTCCACCACGGCACTCGCCGCCGATCTGGCCGCGCTCCACGCCGGCGCCGCGCGCTGGGCGACGCTCCCGGTAGCGGAAAAGATCGCGCTACTGCACGCGCTGCGCGTGCGAACCGCCGCGGCGGCCGACCGCTGGACGGCGACGGCCGCCGCGGCCAAGGGGATCGCCGGGACTCCGCTGGCCGGCGAAGAGGCGATGAGCGGCCCCTGGGCCCTGATCCGCGCGCTGGGATGCTACAGCGCGACGCTCGCCGAGATCTCGCGCTTCGGGGCGCCGCAGTTCGCCCCCGATGCGTTCGCGCGGCGCGCCGACGGGCAGGTGGTGCTACGCGTCTTTCCGCGCGACGCGTACGATCGTCTGCTGCTCGGCGGCATCCACGCCGACGTGTGGATGCAGCCCGGTATCGCGCCGGACGACATTCGCGCCACGGCCGGGCGCTGGTACCGCGAGACGTCCCCCCAGCCGCGCGTCGCGCTGGTGCTGGGAGCCGGAAACATCGCCTCGATCGCCCCGCTCGACGTCCTCTACAAGATGCTGGCCGAGGGGGCGGTCTGCATGCTCAAGCTCAATCCGGTCAACGCCTACCTCGAGCCGATCTTTGCCGAGATTTTCGCTCCCCTCATCGACGCGGATTTCGTACGGATCGTCAGCGGCGGAGCCGAGCTCGGTGCGCTGCTCTGTACGCATCCGCTGGTGGATGAAATTCACATTACCGGGAGCGAGCGCACGCACGACCGGATCGTCTTCGGCGACGGCGACGACGCGGACATCCGAAAAGCCCAAAACCGGCCGCTGCTCCTCAAGCCGATCACGAGCGAACTCGGCAACGTCTCGCCGACGATCGTGGTTCCGGGACGCTGGTCGCATGCCGACATCGCCTTTCAAGCCGAGCACATCGCCACGCAGAAACTGCATAACGACGGCTTCAACTGCATCGCCGCCCAGGTGCTGATCCTCCCGGCCGATTGGTCGCAGACGCCGCCGTTGATTGCGGCACTCGAGGACGTCTTTTGCCGGTTGGCCGACCGGCCGGCCTACTATCCCGGCGCCCGGGAGCGCGTGCGGCAGTTTGCCGCGCAGGCGTCCCATAGCGCCGGCGGCACGGATCCGGATAGCGCACCGCGCGTCATCCTGCACCTCGAGCCCGACGTCGACGCGACGCTACTCGAGACCGAAATCTTCGGCAGCGTTCTGGGGATCGTGACGCTGCCGGGTGATCCCGGCGCGTATCTCACGCGCGCCGTCGCTTTCGCGAATGCCCGGCTGCGCGGCAGCCTGGGCGCCAACCTCATCGTCGACCCGGTCACGGCGCAGCGCAACGCTGCGCAACTCGACCGCGCCATTGCCGACCTCCGCTACGGCTGCATCGGGGTCAACGCGTGGTCGGGGGTCGGCTTTCTGCTCGTCGAGACGCCTTGGGGCGCCTACCCGGGCAACTCCCTCGCCGCGGTCGGCAGCGGCATCGGCGTGGTCCACAACAGCCATTTGTTGGAACGCACCCAAAAGAGCGTGGTGTACGCTCCTTTTGCGCCCTTCCCGCGCGGCGTGTTGCGCTGGGACCGGGCGTTGCTCCCCAAGCCGCCGTGGTTCGTCACGCACGCACGCGCGGCGCGGATCGGCGCCGAACTCACGCACTTCGAGATGCACAAGACGCCGCTGGGTCTCGCGCGCATCGCGACCCTCGCGCTGATGGGCTAAGCGCCCTCGGTGCGTGCCGGCGTGTTGGCACGCACCGCGTAACGCAGCAGATCGGCGCGATAGGCGCGCACCACCCGGTCGAAATCCATTCCGATCCGATGCAGAAAGCGCACCGCTCGCGGGACGTTCGGATGCGCAAACGCGACTATCCGCGCCAGCCGACGCTCGCCGAAGCCCCAGTCCAACACCGCGCGCGCCGCTTCGGCCGCGCTGCCGGTGCCCCAGAGCTCGCGCGCCAGCACGCACACCAACTCGACATCCCCATCCAGCGGCGCGCGCTGCAGACCGCACGCGCCGACCACGCACCCGTCGAGCTTGCGGACGACCGGCCAAACGCCGATGCCGTCGCGGTCGTAATCTGCACTCGTGCGCTCCAGCGCCGCCGCGGTGGCGGCCGACGACCACGGACTCCCGGCGCCGACACCGCGCATCACCTCCGGGTCGGCGGCAATCCGTGCGGCCGCGGCAAGGTCGCTCGGCATCCACGTTCGCAACAGCAGCCGCGGCGTCTCGATGAAGCTCACTCGGCGATCGCGTGCGCCGCGCGCAGCATCTTCAGCACCAGCGGCACCGGTAATCCAAAGGTCGTCACGCCGTTGCGCCCGGTCATCGTCTTGGCTTCGAAGAGGGCGTCGTAGATCGCAGCCTGCGTCGCCTCGGCGGTCGCACGGTAGAGCGCGTTCATGCTCGCCTCGCGGTCGACCGTTCGCCCGGCCGGCGCTTGAATGTCGAACGGGTGGAGCTGGCGGTGGACGCGGGTGGTGGAAAACGCCACGAACAAGTCGCCGCTCCCCACGTCCGAGGTGAGGCCGGTTCGCCCCATGCCCAAGCCGGCGCGCAGCGCGAGTGCGTGGAGTTGGCGCGAGTTCAGCGGCGCGTCGGTCGCGACGACGATGATGATGCTGCCCGAGGCCAGCCGACCACCCAACGTGACGCGCTTGGGAAACTTGGTGCGGTAGCGATTGCGCAGCATCGCGCCGACCGGAACGCCGACCACGTTAAGCGCGTCGCGCGAGCTGCTGGTGTTGTCGTTGACCAACACTCCGACGGTATAGCCGCCCAGCGCCGCCGGAAGCACGCGTGACGCCGAACCGATCCCGGCTTTGAAACCGAAGGCCCGCATGCCGGTTCCGGCACCGACGCTGCCGCGCGCGAACTGGCCGCCTTTGGCGCTATCGAGCAGGCGGACGATGTCCGCCGGGCTGACCGCACGCGCTTGGATGTCGTTGAGGAGTTGATCGTCGCACTCGGCGACGACCGGCAGCGGAACGTCGTCGGTTCGGCCGACCTGCGGATGCGTGGCGATCATCCAGCTCACCACGCCGTCGTCGGCCCGGCCCACGTCGAGGGTGTCGGTGAGCACGATCGGCTCCTCCAGATAGCCCGACTGGCGAATCCAGTGCGTTCCGGTCATCTCGCCGTTGCCGTTGAAGCCGACGAAGGCGGCCGACACCTTGTCGATCCACGGATCGGCGTTCGGAAGAATCGCCGTCGCGCCGGTTCGGATCGAGCGGCCTTCGATCTTGGTCAGGTTCGCGACCCGCACCCCGGGGACGTCGGTGATGCCGTCCAGCGGCCCGCTGGCGAAGAATCCGAAGTGGAACGGCAGGACCGCCCGAGCCGGCTGCGCCACGGCGAGGGTCAGGAGGGCAACGGCGGCGATCGTCGTGACGGCTCTACGCATGAAGGCTTCTTGCGGAGCGACGCCGGCCACGCCTCCCGGCGGGCGGCAGGCGCGGCTCGCGGCAGCGCAAAAGCAAGCCTCACCAGCCATCGAAGTAGGGGGTACGTGCCATTCTGACCGTTCAAGCGAAGCTCAAAGCCGCGAAGCTGTGGGAGAACCTCTCGGTACCCGCCTTGGTGGAGCATATCTTGGCACGGGGCGAGGGTGAACTCGGCGGCAGCGGCCAGGTGATCGTCGATACGCGCCCGCATACCGGCCGGTCGCCGAAGGACAAGTTCTTCGTCGACGAGCCCGGCAGCCGCGCGCACATCGACTGGGGCACCACCAACGCACCGATCGATGCCGCCGCCTTCGACGCGCTCTTCGCGCGTGTCGAGGCCTACCTCAGCGAACGCGACGTCTATGCGCTCGACTGTTACGTCGGCGCCGATCCGGCTTTTCGGCTTCCGGTCCGGATCTACACCGAGTTTGCCTGGCACAGCCTCTTTGCGCGGCATCTCTTCATCACCCCCGAGCGCGTCGATCCTTCGTTCGTGCCGGAGTTCACGGTCGTCGATGCGGCACTCTTTCAAGCCGATCCGCAACGCGACGGAACGCGCAGCGGAACGTTCGTGCTGGTCAACTTTGCGCGCCGCATGATCTTGATCGGCGGAACGCGCTACGCCGGCGAGATCAAGAAATCCGTCTTCACGGTGATGAACTACCTGCTGCCGCTACGCGACGCGTTGCCGATGCACTGCTCGGCCAACGTCGGCAAGGATGGCGACGTGGCGATCTTCTTTGGTCTCTCCGGGACCGGCAAGACGACGCTTTCGTCGGATCCGAACCGCCCACTGATCGGTGACGACGAGCACGGCTGGTCGGACGACGGCGTGTTCAACTTCGAGGGTGGGTGCTACGCCAAAGTCATTCGCCTCTCCCCGACCGCCGAACCCGAGATCTGGGCCGCGACCAATCGATTCTCGACGGTACTCGAAAACGTCGTCTACGACGAGGCCACGCGCGCGCTCGACGTCGACTCCGAGGCCAAGACCGAAAACACGCGCTCGGCCTATCCGCTGGAGTACATTCCGAACGTCGTCGCCGGCAGCCGCGGCGGCCACCCGCGTACCATCGTCATGCTCACGGCAGATGCCTTCGGGGTGCTGCCGCCGATCGCCAAGCTTTCGCGCGAGCAGGCGATGTATCACTTTCTCTCAGGGTACACGGCCAAGGTCGCCGGAACTGAACGCGGCGTCACCGAACCGACCGCAACGTTCTCCACCTGCTTCGGCGCCCCGTTCATGGTGCACCACCCGACCGTCTATTCACGACTGCTCGGAAAGAAGATCGACGATCACGATGTCGAGTGCTGGTTGGTGAATACCGGCTGGACCGGTGGGCCCTATGGAGTCGGGCGGCGCATGTCGATCGCGCACACGCGCGCGATGGTCAACGCCGCGATCGAAGGACGCATCACGGCCGACTTTACCACCGAGCCGTTCTTTGGATTGCGAATTCCCCAGGCGGTACCGGGCGTGCCCACCGAGGTGCTCGACCCACGCAACGCCTGGAGCGATACCGCGGCCTACGACGCGCAAGCGGCGAAGTTGGCCGGGCTCTTCGCGCAAAACTTCCAACAGTTCGAAGACCAGGCCTCGGCTGGGGTGAAAGCGGTGGCGATCAAGCCGCCGCACTAACGGCTACGTCGTCAACTCCACGCCCTGCGCATGGCGGCGCAGCCGAAGCTGCGCCAGCGCCTCTACTGCATAGGTCGCCGCGCGCGCGAACCCGCCGTCGCGTCCGCACAGCAGCGCGACGACGTCGAGACCGGCCCCGCGCGCCGCGCTGATGCCGGCGGCACTGTCCTCGACGGCCAGCGCGTGGTGCGCTCCCAACCGTGCGATCGCAAGCCGATACCCCTGCGGATCGGGCTTGTTGCGCTCGACGTCGTCGGCGCTGATCAGCACCGGAACCTCGCCCACCCCGGCCTGCGCCAGCAGGCTGCGCGCGAGTCCACGCGGGCACGACGTCACGACGGCCCACCGCGCGCCCGCGATCCGCTCGAGCAGCGCGTGCAAGCCGACGGCCGGTCGCCCATCCGGATCCACCAACGTCCCGAAGAGGTCGAAGCAGACCGCGTCGTAGAGCACCTGCATAAACCGCAGTGTTCGACGTATCGAGGGGGTCGGCCGCCTCGCAACGCCAACCTAGCGGTGCGGAGGAACACGATGACACGGCTCGCACACCTATGCTTCGCGACCGTCCTTCTGGCGGGCTGCAGCACGGCCGGTGCAGCCGCGCCGGGTGACGCACGCGCCGCGCACTCCGCGCTCCGCCCGATGCCGGCGCGCCGCTGTGCCGCGACCCCGATCGCCGGCCCGGGCAACGGCCCACGGCCACGCATCCCGAGCGAGACGCTTCCGCGCGGTTTCCAGGCGCGCATCATCGCCAACGTTCCGGGCGCACGCGAGTTGGCCGCGCTTCCCAATGGCGATCTCTTGGTGGGGACGCTCGGGTCGAACGTCGACATCGTTCCGCATGCCGAAGCCGACGGTTCCGCCGGAACCCCGCGCGTGTTTGCCACGCTCAACGACGATCTCGCGCAGGGCGTCACCTTCGCAGCCGCGACCTGTACGATCTACGTTGCGACCGAACATGCGGTGTGGGCGATTCCCTATACGGCCGGCCAGCGCATCGCCGCGCGGATCGTGCGCGTCGCGCGCGTGCGCACCGGGCCGGTCTCGCCCGGAACCGACGGCGACGTCCATCGCACCACCTCGGTCGGGTTCGCCAACGGGATCCTCTACGTCGGCGTCGGTTCCTCGTGCAACGCGTGCACCGAGGTCGACCCGACCCGGGCCGCCGTGCTCACCCTGATCCCGGGCACCACCCGCCTACGCAAGGTCGCGCGTCGCATTCGCAATCCGATTGCCTTCGCCGCCGATCCGGCCACCGGAGCGATGTGGCTGGGCGGGGCCGGTCAGGACGACCTCCCGGCCGGCCACCCCTACGAGTTCCTCGACGACCTGAACGCGCACCCGCCGGTCGCCGATTACGGCTGGCCCGACTGCGAAGAGAACCGGCACCCCTACGTCCGCGGCGCGCGCTGCGCGCACACCGTCGTACCGCGCGTCGAGTTGCCCGCCTACTCCACGATCATCGGCGCGGTCTTCTATCCGCGCGACGCTCGGGGTCGCTACGCGTTTCCGCGCGCGTATCGTGGCGATCTCTTCGCCGCCGCGCACGGCTCGTGGCACGACCCGAGCACGACGCCCGGCCTGCGCTGTGCCAGCCCCGCGCAGGTCGTCGCAGTTCCGATGCACGGCGATCGGCCCGCGACGCCGGTCGACTGGGCGGATCCAACCCGGCAGTGGCACCCCTTCTTCGCCGGATTTCAGACCGGCTGCATCGCCGGCGAGCGCATCGGACGGCCCACCGGCCTCGCGGTCGGACCGCGCGGCAGCTTCTTCGTCGCCGACGACGCGAACGGCGTCATCTACCGCATTCGGCCGAGCCACTGAGCATGCGCCAGCGCATCGGCATCCTCGTCGGCGGCGGCCCGGCCCCCGGAATCAACGGCGTCATCGCCGCGCTCACCACCGAAGCGGTCAAAAGCGGCCTGAGCGTGGTCGGCATCTACGACGGCTATCGCGACCTGGCGGCGGGCACGCCGCCGCGCACGCGCGAGCTGACCATCGACGACGTCGCATTGGTGCAGACGCGCGGCGGCTCGGTGCTCCGCACCTCGCGCACCAATCCGGCCGCCGACGCCGCCTCGCTCGATCGCACGATCGCCGCACTGCACGCTCTCGACCTGCGCTACCTGGCCTGCATCGGCGGCGACGACACCACGTTTGGCGCCGCCAAAATTGCCGCGCGCACGACCGGTTCGATCGGCGTCGTCACCGTGCCCAAGACCATCGACAACGACTTACCGCTTCCCGACAACGCGCCGACCTTCGGCTTCGAGACGGCCCGCTCGGTCGGCGCCTCGATCGTCGAGAACCTGATCGAAGACGCGCGCACGACGTCGCGCTGGTACATCGTGATTAGCATGGGGCGCAAGTCCGGCGCGCTCGCGCTGGGCATCTGTAACGCCGCCGGTGCAACGCTGGCCGCGATCCCCGAGGAGTATCCGCTCGCATCTCCGCTGGCCAGGGTCGTCGACACGATCGTCGGCTCGATGCTCAAGCGCCGCCTCGACGGCCACGACGACGGCGTCGCGGTGGTGGCCGAAGGCATCGCCGAACGGCTCGCGCCCGACGCGCTCGCCGACGTGGGCAGCGCCGCGCGCGACGCCTTCGGCAACGTGCGCCTAGCCGACATTCCGCTCGGAACGCTTATCCGCGAGGGTATCCGGCGACGCCTCGACGCACTCGGCGTCGACCTCGCGGTGACCACCAAAGATATCGGCTACGAACTGCGTTGCGCCAAGCCGGTCGCCTTCGACGTCGACTACACGCGCGCGCTCGGCTACGGCGCCGCCCGCTACCTACTCGATGGGGGCAGCGGCGCGCTGATCGCGCTCTCGGGCGGTCGCTTGGCGCCGCTGCGCCTGGAGGAGTTGCTCGACCCCGCCAGCGGGCGCATTCGCACGCGGCTGGTCGACACCGGGACCGAAGCGTATCGGGTCGCACGCGATGCGATGGTGCGCCTCGAGGCGGCCGATCTCGAAGGCGCCCGGCTGCGACGGCTGGCCGCGCTCACCTGCCGCCGGCCGGCCGAGCTGCGCGAGATCTTCGCCGCCGTCGCGCTCCACTAGCGCACGTCAAAAGCAAAGGAGCCCGCGCGCTACCGCTGCGGGCTCCTCCGTCGGAGTAATCTGGCGCCGTCCTACTTTCGAGGGACCCTGCGGTCCGACTATCATCGGCGCTGGCGGGCTTAACTGCCGTGTTCGGGATGGGAACGGGTGGGACCCCGCCGCCATGGACGCCAGAAACCTGTTGGGTTGCCCGACGGCGCTCGCCGCCGGGGCCCGAACCTGATCCCCGTCGCGATGGCGAGCCTGAGCTCCAGCCGATCGCAACGGGAAATCTTCGGTACCGGGATCGGTCGCACCGATTCCGGCCCAAAACTGAACAGAGAAGAACTTCCAGGTGCCACCGAGAGCACGAATGAGCGTTAATAAAAATTTCCGAGCGATTAGTACCGGTCAGCTCCACACCTTGCGGTGCTTCCACCCCCGGCCTATCAACGTGGTGGTCTACCACGACTCTTCACCCTTACGGGATTGAAGTCTCATCTTGGGGTCAGTTTCACGCTTATATGCTTTCAGCGTTTATCTGATCCGAACATAGCTACCCGGCTATGCCCCTGGCGGGACAACCGGTTCAC
>DAIDGS010000164.1 GCA_027459845.1 Vulcanimicrobiota bacterium
CGGGTCGCGCCGTCGAGCTTGAGCACGCGCGTCTCGGCCGTGCGTCCCGGCCGAGCGGCGCGCTCATCCATCGTCGCGGTGTTGCACGTAGACCGTTCCGAAGCGTCCCTTGACGCACAGGTTGCCGTGCGTTACCCCGGATTCCAGCGGCGAGCCGACCGTCACGATCGCGTTGTCCTGCACGGTGAGGCGCAGCGTGCAGCCGACGCCGCAGTACGGGCAGATGGTGTCGGTCTGCGTCTGGCGCGACTCGTCCCAGGTACCCTCGGCGCGCATCGCGTGCTCGCTGCTGAACATCAGCGCGCCGGTCGGACAGACGGCGATGCAGTTGCCGCAGTAGACGCACGCCGAATCGGGCAGCGGAACGTCGTACTCGGTGGAGATGTGCGCGTCGAAGCCGCGTCCGGCGGCGGCGATCGCAAACGTGTTCTGCGCCTCGGTGCCGCAGGCTTCGACGCATTTGTAACAGAGAATGCACTTGGCGTAGTCGCGCACGTAGAGGTTGTTGTCGATCTTCGGCGGCGTCTCAACCGTGCGCGCTTGCGCGCCGTAGCGATCCGGATCGGCGGCATAGGTGCGGGCAAAGCGCTGCGCCTCGGGCGCGGTCGAGAGATCGACCGACGAGGCCAAGAACTCGAGCACCATCTTGCGACTGTGGCGCACGCGCTCGGTGTCGGTGCGCACCACCATCGCCGGCTCGGCCTTGCGCGCGCAGGCCGGCACCAACACGCGCGAACCCTCCAGCTCGACGACGCAGACGCGGCAGGCGTTGACCGGTGCCAGCGTCTTGAGAAAGCAGAGGGTCGGCGTCTCGACGCCGGCCGCGTCGCAGGCATCCAGAATGGTCGCGCCCTCGGGCACCGTGACGGCGGTCCCGTCGACGCTCAATGCAATCACGTTCGTAACGCTCCCACGATCGACACGATGGCGTTGGACGCGGTTTGACCGAGCCCGCAGATCGATGCGTCGCGCATCGCGCGTCCAATTTCGTTGAGCAAGGCGGCGTCGTCGCCGCCGGGCGCGGCGTCCAACAGCCGTGCCAACGCCTCGTCTTGGCGCACCGTCCCGACGCGGCACGGCACGCACTGCCCGCACGACTCGTCGCGAAAGAAGCGCGCGATGCGGCGCACGATGTCCCGCAGATCGACGCCGTCGTCAAAGAGCATCACGACGCCCGAGCCGAGCGTCGCGCCGGCCGCGCGCGCGTCCTCGAACGTGAGCGGCAGCGCGAGCGCAGTCGGGCCGAGAAACGAGCCGGCTGCGCCGCCCAGCAGCACCGCTTGCAGGCGGCGGCCGTCGGGCACGCCGCCGGCCATCGCGATCAGCGCATCGAGCCGCGTGCCGTGCGGCACCTCGTAGAGCCCCGGCCGCTGCACCGTTCCCGCGAGGCAGAACAGCCGCGTGCCGGTCGAACCGGGCGTGCCGGTGGCTGCGTAGGCCGCACCGCCGTGCAGCACGATCCACAGCAAGTTGGCGAGCGTCTCGACGTTGTTCACCAGCGTCGGCTTGCCGAAGAGTCCCACCTCGACCGGAAACGGCGGTTTGCTGCGCGGCTCGCCGCGCTTGCCCTCGATCGAGTTGAAGAGCGCCGTCTCCTCACCGCAGATGTAGGCGCCGGCGCCGCGCCGGATCTCGATATCGAAGGCAACGCCGGCGTGCAGCACGTCGTCGCCGAGCAAGCCGCGCGCGCGCGCGGCCGCGATCGCGTGCGACAGTCGCTCGGCCGCGAGCGGATACTCGCCGCGCACGTAGATGTAGCCGTGCGCGCAGCCGGCCGCGTAGCCGGCGATCGTCATCGCCTCGATCACGGCAAACGGATCCCACTCCATCAGCATGCGATCCTTGAACGTCCCGGGCTCCGACTCGTCGGCGTTGCAGACCAGATAGTGCGGACGGGCCGCAGCCGCGGCGACCGCTTCCATCTTGCGTCCGGTCGGAAAGGCGGCGCCGCCGCGCCCGAGCAGATTCGCGGCGACGACCTCGGCGACCACGCGCGCCGGCCCGAGCTCCAGCGCGCGGCGCAGCGCGTCGTACCCGCCGTCGGCGAGATAGGCATCGAGGCTTTCGGGATCGATGCGTCCGACGCGCCGCAGTAGCCGCCGATCGCTGCCGTAGACCTGCGGCGCGACGCTCGGCGGGCGCGCATCGAGCGCGGCGGCATCGAGCAACGCCGCGAGTTGCGCGGCGGTCGCGGGCGCGATCGCACGGTGTTCGCTCGACGCGCCGGCCGCGCTGACCAACGCCGCCGGTGCGCGCTCGCAGAGACCAAGGCAGGGCGAGCGCAGCCAGGTAGCGCGCCGCGCGTCGCCGCCGCGCGCCGCGAGCGCCGCCGCAATCGCCTCCGCGCCGGCCGTGCGGCAGGCGATATCGTCGCAGAGGTGCACCACGAACGGGGCGCGCGGCACGGTG
>DAIDGS010000165.1 GCA_027459845.1 Vulcanimicrobiota bacterium
ATTCGACGTGCCGAGATAGCTGTGCGCGCCGCCGCGCACCGCGAGCCGCAATCCGTGGGCGCGTGCAAAGCCGACCGCTTCGGCGATGTCGCCGGCGTCGCGCGCGGCGACCGCATAGGCGCTGGGTGCGGTCGTCCACGCATCCGCCCAGCCGACCGTCTGCGTCAGCGCCGGATTGGCGCCGATCGCATAGGGATTACGCAGATCGGTGAAAAGCGCGTCGATCGGGGGCAACTGCACCGGGACCAGCCGATCGCCGATGGCGCGACGCAGCCGCGACCACGGAACGCCGCCGGCGGCGCGCAGACTGCGCGGAATCAACAGGAGCGTACCGGCGGCCGCACCGCCGGCCAAAAGTGCATGACGTTTCATGTTTCCTATCCTCGCGCATCGGGCGGGATCGTTGCAAGCCCTCGCCGGCCGGCGGCGTGACGCGCGCCGCCCGCAGCGCGCCGCAGGGCGCGCGCGGGCGCTGTGCTAGAATCGAGCCCATGAACGCGGCTGCGCCGGGAGCGCCCCACGCCTCGCGGCGGTTGCTCGTCCTGATCGGACTCAACTGCCTCTTGATGCTGGGCTTGGCGCAGGTGGAGTGGAACGTCGCGCACGCCGGCGACTTCGGCGTCACGATCGGCACCAGCGGCAGCGTGCACGCCGTCGTGCCGAACGGGCCGGCCGCGCGCGCCGGCATCCGCAGCGGCGACTTCGTCGCCCTGGGGCACATGCCGCCTACCGACAAGCTGGAGCTGCTCTACACCGCCGCCGGCACCACCGTCACGCTGCCGGTGTACCGCCATCGCGTCGGCCGCACCGTGCACGTGACCGCTGCGCCGGTGCCGCCCGAAGGCTGGTGGGGCCGCTTACGCTTCTATCTCTATCCGCTGCTGGCGCTGCTCGCGCTCGGCCTCGCGACCGCCGTCGTGCTGCTGCGCCCGGGTGCGCCGGCCTGGACGTACTACGCCTTCGTCTGGCTCTCGACCATCAGCGCCTTCCAAAACGACTTCTACGTGCACGGGTCGGTGTGGGCGGCGATGACGGTGCTGCTGGTCTACCAGATCGCTTTTCTCGGCGCGCTCTACACGCTTTCGCTCTTTTCGACCCGGCTGTTCAATCCGCAGCGCGCGTGGCAGCGACGCTGGGAAACCTCGATCGGCGTCGCGGTCGCGATCGACTTTGCAATTTGGTTCTACTTTCTCTTCGCCTACGTCTTCCACTGGTGGGCGTTCAAGCTGGTGATTCCGGTCTTGGGTGGGATCGGCGACATCACGGTCGCGGCGCTGGTGCTCGCCGTGCTGGCAACCATGGTCGGCCGCTCCCAGCCGGAGCGCCGGCAACGCGTGATGTGGGTATTCATCGGACTGGCGCTGCAACCGTCGCTGATCATCCTCAACGCGCTGCAAGACCTGCTGCTTGTCGCACTGGCGAACTGGAGCAATTCGTTTGCGTTCACGCCGCTCTACTCGCTGCTCGAGCCGTGGGCAGCGTTGATCGGGGCGCTGGCGGTCACCTACGCATTCGTCAACGAACACATCATCGACATCCGCTTCGCCATCGGCCGTGCCAGCGGCTACGCGATCACCTCGGCGCTTTTGATCCTTTTTATGGCGATCGCCGAATGGTCGCTGGGCGAACTCTTCGCCGACTCGCACGTGGCCGCGTACCTAACGCTGGCAGCAGCGGTGCTGGCGGCATTCTCCTTCAACGCCGTCCACAAACGCATCGACACGCTGCTCGATCTCGCGTTCTTTCGGCGCGAGTTCTTTGCCGAGCAACGCCTGCAACGCGACGCGCGCGCGCTGGCGTTCGTCACCAACGAGTCGACCGTCAATCGTTTCCTGATCGACGAGCCGGTCGATGCGCTCGAGTTGCAGACGGCGGCGCTTTTTGTCCTCGACGACGAAGGGAAGCAGTATCGCTGCACCGCGAGTCGCAACTGGCCCGATGGCGCGCCGGTCGACCTCAGTGCCGACGATCCGCTCGTCGCCGAACTGCGCTCGGAGCGCAGCGTGCTCTCGCTCAACGCGATCGGGTGGACGTGCGCGGGCTTGCCGAGCGGGGCGCTGCGACCGGTGATCGCTGCGCCGGCCCTGGCGCGCGGAGATCTGTATGCGTTCGTCTTTTACGGCGCGCATCGCGACGGCGCCACCCTCAACCCCGAGGAGCGCGCGCTGCTCGGCCACCTCGTGATCAGCGCGGCAGCAACCTTCGACCATCTCGACGCGACGCGCGCCCGTGCGGAGATCGATCGGCTCAAGGGCGAGTTGGCGCGCCTGAACGGCCCCGCCGCATTGGGCGGCGCGCAGCCGGCCTAAGGCGAGGCCGCGCGGCCCAGTTCGAGACCGATGCCAACGCCGAGATAGTGGAAGCGCAGCGCGCGATTGGCGGTAAACGTCGAGCCGACTTCAGCGTCGAGTTCGACACGCGCACCGATCAGTTGCTGGATGCCGTAGTCGACGAAGGCGCGCCCGCCTAACCCGGGGCCGACGTTGCTGCTGGCGACGTACTCAAAGTAGAGCTGCGAGGCCGGGGTTGCGGCGGTGAGCACGATCGACGGCTGAAAAACCGTGTAGCGCATCAGGCCGCCGGGTTCGCGCGCGGCGGTGCGCTCGATCGCGAGCGTGGTGCCGATTCCGAAGACCGGCGAGATCGGATAGGCCGCGTCGAGGTTGACGATCGCACTCGCACCGCCGGCGCTGAATGCCGCGGTGCCGTTGGGCGGCGTATAGAGCCCGTCGACCGCGAGTTGGAGTGCGTCGCGCATCGGAAGCTGGTACTTGAAGCCGCCGCCCCAGTCGGACAAGCCCTGCGCGCGCGCGTCGCCGGCGATCGCGTTGTAGGCCGGCCCGAAGGCATCGATCTCCCAACCGCCGCCCACGCCGAAGCGCTCGAATCCCTGCGGAAACTGCACCAACGCGCGACCGTCGCCGAGCGCCGTGTTTTGATAGCCTTCCTCGAGCACGCTGCGTCCGTCGCGCACGGCGCAGGTGCTGTACCCGATCGTGGGGCGGTTGAGCATCGCGAGCAGCGCGCTCGGGCCCCGGCACGGATTGCTCGAGGCCGGCGACGGCGTGGGCGACGGGCGCGGTGCCTCGGCCGGCGCGCTCGCCAAGAGCACCGCCCCAAGGGCGAGCTGCGCGATCATGCTGATAACGATAACACGTTATCAATAAATCGGCAATCTCCCCAGCGCTCGGCGGGGAGTTTTAGGAAGAGCGACGGGCTTCGCCGGCGCGATAGCGATAGACGATACGCGCCTTGGTCAGGTCGTAGGGCGACATCTCAAGCTCGACCCGGTCGCCGAGGAGAATCTTGATGCGATGGCGCCGCAGCCGTCCGGCGATGTGCGCCAGAACGGTATGGCCGTTTTCGAGTTCCACCGCGAAGGTGGTGCTCGGAAAGACCTGCTTCACGGTGCCGTAGAGTTCCAGCGGAGCTTCCTTCGGGCTCTCCTCGGTTGATTTTTCGCGCGGCGTCCGCGCCGGGGGCCGGCGTCTAGCCATCGCAGTGTCGTCCTTGTGCGTTCATCGAGAGGCAGTTTCTCATGGGGCGATGCCCGCGTCAATCCGGGGCAGGCGAGCGGTTCCGGGCCGCTCGATACGACGGAGCGCCGCGCGCAGCGCACTGCGAGCATCGATCCGCTTGAGATCCAGCGCCTCCGGACCGAGCGATGCGAGCGCATCGCGGGCCGGCGCCGGCAACATCGCCACGAGGTCGCTCCAACGGCGTTCGGCATAGAAGATCGCGCGCGCGCGGGCGATCCAGCCGGCTGCGGCGGCCGCATCGATCCAGCCGCGCCGCACCGCCAACCGCGCCGCAAAGCGCACGTTGACGCTCGGCACGCTGAGCGCGGTGCTGCCGGTCGCGTCGGTGATCACGGCGACCTCGTCGTCGCCGTCGATCGCGCCGGAACGATACCATCGGGCGATCGCGCCGAGCGGTACGAAGCCGTAGCGCGCGCACTCCGCCGCGCGCAGCGCGCCCATCGAGGCCGCGCCGAATGCCGGGCGCGTGCGCGCGACGCGCGCGCACTCCTGCGGCGTCGGCGCCAGACGCTGGTGAAAGACGCCGTCGATCAACAGCAGCGCGTCGTAGCTGCGCGCCGCCCGTTCCAGATCGCCGCGCGTCGCAGGCGGCAGATAGGTCGCGTGCGGATGCGCGACGCGATCGGCCGGCGCCAGCGACGGACCGGCGAAGACGGCCAGCGAGCCGAGCGCCGGCGCGCTAGGCGAGCGCAGGTGCGACGTCCGGCTCGTCGAGCACGCGCGCGACCGCGGCCTCGATGCGCTCGAAGCCTTTGGCCCCGGCTTGAAAGTTCCGCAGTTCGTGTTGCCGGTTGAACACGTAGAACGCCGGAACGAACTGATTTTGAAAGCGCTCGACGATCGCGTGCGTATTGTCGATCGCGACCGGCTGCGTCAGGTGCATCGCGTCGAGTGCATCCTTCGTCACGGCGGCGACGTCGAGCTCGTCGGCCGAACGCGGCTGGTGCACCGCGACGAAGGCGACGCCCTGCGCGGCCAAGCGATCGCGAAACCGTGCGAACTCGGGCGCGGTCTCGTGGCACAGATAGCAGCTCTGCGACCAGAACGACACGACGACCGGACGCCCGGCAAGGGCGTCCGGTGTCGCTTCGCCGTTGATCCATGCCGTCGCGCCGTCGAAGACGGGCAGCGGACTGCGCATGCGTAGCGGCATCGCTATGCGACCTGCAACAAGGCCTTGCCGGGCTTCCAGTCGGCGGCACACAATCCGCCCGCCTGCAGTGCCTGCAGCACGCGCAGCGTCTCGTCGACGCTGCGGCCGACGTTGTCGGCCGTCACGACCGCGTACTTCAGCGTGCCCTCGGGATCGATGATGAAGAGCCCGCGCTGGGCTGCGCCGCTACTCTCGTCGAGCACGCCGTAGGCGCGCGCCGTTTCTTTCGTGAAGTCGGCGATCAGCGGATAGCGCGTTCCTTGGATCCCGTTCTGCGCCTTGGGCGTATTCAACCACGCCCAGTGGCTGAACACCGAATCGGTCGAGCAGCCCAGAACCCCAGCGTCGAGATCGGTGAACTCATCCAAACGATCCGAGAGCGCCGTGATTTCGGTCGGGCAGACGAACGTGAAATCGAGCGGATAGAAAAACAGCACCAGCCACCGGCCGCGGTACTCGCGCAAAGCAATCGCTTTGCCGAGGTCCTTCGGACCGGTTGCGTCCTTGGTGCTCGGAAGGGTGAAATCGGGGGCCGGTTTACCAACCTGGGCCAACATGAACGAAAGAACCTCGCGTCTGTAGTGTGGGAGTAAGCTGTGCGGCGGACGGGCCGCTTGCCTCATACTAAGGCCGATCGTGCCGGAATGAACACGACTTCCACTATAGCTGCGCATGCAAGCCGCGTTGGCTTGACGGTTAAGTCGCTTTTGTATTACATTATGTCGTATGAAGCAGACATCTCCGCCGCTGGTTAACCCGACCGTCGCCGCCGGACGGCGCTACCTGCTGCGCTTCGGAATCGCGATGGCCGCAGCCATGCTCCTGATCGTGCTCGGCGCGACCTGGGGTGCCGGGCTGCATGGCCTCGCGAGCTACCTGGTGGCGGTCGCGCCGATCGTGCCGCTCGGCGTCATCCTCTACGCCGCGATCGCGTACGTCCGCGACACCGACGAGTTGCAGCGCCTGCGCACACTCGAGGCGATCGGCATTGCCTTCGCGATCAGCACCCTGGTCGTGGTCGGCTATGCGCTGCTCGAAGATGCCGGAGCGCCGCGCATCTCCGCTTGGTGGG
>DAIDGS010000166.1 GCA_027459845.1 Vulcanimicrobiota bacterium
CTGCGGCTTCCGAACTGATAAGGTACAAGGAATGGTTAAAATCCGACTGCGGCGCATGGGCGCCAAGAAGCAACCCACCTATCGTTTCGTCGTGGCCGACGCGCGCTCGCCGCGCGACGGGCGCTTCATCGAGATCCTCGGTCACTACAACCCACGCACCGAGCCGAAGACCTTGGTGGTCGATGAGAGCAAAGCCAAGGAGTGGCTCGCCAAGGGCGCGCAGCCGTCGCCGACGGTGCGGCGGCTCTTTGCCGAGAAGGGCATCATGGATCGCGGCCCGATCCCGGCCACCAAGCGCAAGCCCAAGAGCGAAAAGGGCGACGCCTAAATGAGCGCGTTCGACGACGAGTTTGGGCTCTTCGGCGAGGATTCCGAAGAGGCGGAGCGTCGGCCCACGCTGGGAGCCCGGCGCATCTCGGGGGAACGCGACGCGGCTTCGAGCGCGTCCGACGAACGGCGCCCCGCCCGTGAACCCAAGCGCGAGCGTGCGCCACAGCCACCGCGCGAATCTCGTGCGCCGCGCGAGCAGCGCCCTGCGCCCGAGAGCCACCCGCCGCGTGGCGGGCGGCGCGAGGGACGCGGCGCCGCATCGGCCGATCCGTGGGCTGGGCATCGGCGCGCAACCGAGTTGCTGGGGTTCGTGGCGCGCAAGCTGGTCGCACGTCCGGACGACGTCGCCGTGGAGCTGTTCACCGACGAGACCGGCGCGCCGGTGATCGAGCTGGTTGTCGATCCGGAGGATTTGGGCAAGGTGATCGGTCGCAACGGTCGCGTCGCGCACGCGCTGCGCACGATCGTGCGGGCCACCGCCGAAGGTCGCGTTTCGGTCGACATCCTCGATACCGACGAAGCGAATAGCGCCGACGAGTAAGCCGCTTCCGGTCGGCCGCATCGCCGGCGCGTTCGGGGTGCGCGGCGAGCTCAAGTGCGATCCGACGCCGGCCGGTCAGGCGCTCTTTACGCCCGGCGCGGAGTTCGGCTACCGTCTCGGCGCGACCGAAGCGTCGCTCACGCTGGCGGCAGTGCGCCCACACAAGGGACGATTGCTCGTGCGCGTGCGCGGCGTCGACGACGCCGAGAGTGCCGCGCGCTACGTCGGCGCCGTGCTGTACGCAGATCGCGCGCGGCTCGACGTCGGTCCCGGTGAGTACCTCGACGCCGACTTAATCGGCGCGCGCGTTGTCTCGTTGGCAGACGACGATCTGGGGCGCGTCGACGAGGTGCTCCACTATCCGGCCAGCGATCTGCTGGTCGTCGACGGGAAGATGATCCCGATGGTCCGCGCGATCGTGCGCGAAATCGATCTCAAGGGCGGGCGGGTCGTGATCGATCCGCCACCCGGGTTGCTCGACTAAGCGCGGCGCGCGCTACGAGTTCTGCGGGTGCGCGTCGGCATAGGCTTTCACCGCAGCGCGGATCGCCTGTGCCCCGGTTGCACCCTTGCCGACGGTATGATCGAGCACCGCCCCAAAGCACGTATAGACGTCGAAGCTGAAGACCGCGAGCGTTCGGTGATGTGGTCCGGGCACGCTCGAGAGCGTCCCGCCCGCAACGGTCATGTCACGATCGGATCCGCACATCGCGCTGGCTTTCTGCGCGGGGCTTCCTGCAACCGCGGTCATCTGGGCCTTGAAGGTCGCGTTGAGCGCCTCGAAGAGCACCGCCGTTGCGCTGGAGAGGTCGGCGGCGCTCAGATGCGCACCGACCACCGGGGTGACGATGATTCCACGCGACGGTTTCGCGATCGGCGTCGGCGACGGCTTGGGTGCCGCCGCCGGATGGTGGCCGAAGACCGAGTCGACCAGGCCGCTCAGCCCGCGGATGTTGACCGATGCCCCGTGCGCGGCCGCGCTGGGCTGCGGGGTTGCGGCGCTCGGCGCCACCTGTTGCTTGCCGATGCCGGCGTGCGCCAGGATCGCTTCGCGCTCGATCAGCGATTGCGAGGCGACGTCGGCGACGGTCGCGATCTGCGCCGTCTGCGAGTAGATGATGATCCCCGAGTTCACCGCGACCAGTTGCTCGACGACCGCGGCTTCGTTGCCGACCGGGGTCGCGTACCCACTGATGTAGTAGTCGGCGTGATCGGCGCGCGCGGTTTTCAGAAAGTCCTTGCGCGCAACACCCTTCGGCACGGCGAGCACGTTGAGGCCGCCGCTCGCCTTGATCTGCGACGCGGTAATCTGTGCGATCGCGGCGCCGACTTTGGGATCGAGTCCGCCCCGCACGTCGAAGGGAAAGACCACGACGGTCGGCGCCCCCAGGATCGAGGTTGGGAGCGGTTTCGGCGTGAGCAGCGGCAGCGGCGTGCCGAACGGAGCCGGGGTCGGCACGACGGCCAGGCATGCGAGCAGCGGGAGGATCAGGAGCAAGCCGAGGCGACGGGGCACGAGTGTCCTTTCGTCAGGTGGGCAGACGTTCGAGAAACGCGCGTAGCGCAGCGTTGATTGCGGCCGGGGCCTCGATTGCGGCGAGATGTCCGGCGTCGGGGAGTATTCGCGTTTCGCCACGCGGCACCCGGTCGGCCAGTGCCTGTGAGACTTTGGGCGGAGTGAGCGCGTCGCGTTCGCCGACCAGAGCCAGCAGCGGCACCGCCAAATCGCCGAGGCGTTCGCGCGCGTCCCAAGCGTCGCAGGCGCGAAAGTCGCGCAGCGTCTGCGCGGCCCCGACCAACTCCATCGCGGCGACCGCGCCGGCGACCCACTCCGGTCGCGGCTCGGCGAAGAAGTGCGGTGCCAGCGAGCGTGCGGCCGCCGCGAAGTCTGCCTCGAGGCCCTCCAGCAGGGCGGGTGCAACGCGCAAACGCGCGCCCGAGCCGATCGTGACGACGCCGCGAACTCCCGGAGTTCGCGCCAGCGCAAGCTCGAGTGCGATCGCTCCGCCCATCGAGCTTCCGCACAGCACGACCGGCTCGCCGAGCGCGGCGATTGGGCCGGCGAGCGCCTGCGCGAACGCTGCGACGCTCGCCGGTTCGCCCGGGCAGCCGTGCCCGGGTAAGGCCGGTACTAGGGCGTCCGGAAAGGCGCGCGCCTGTGGATCGAAGACGCTGCGCGTGCAGCCGGCGCCGTGAATGAAGACGTATCTCACGCGTCGATCCGGTCGACCAGCGGCGGAACGTGGTCGATGCCGCTGCGCGCGCTCCACGCCGCGCTGTACTCGGCACCAAATAAGAAGATCGATCCGATGCAGTAGAACCAGAGCAGGACGACCAGCGGCGCGGAGAGAGCACCGTAGACGTGCGTAAAGTCGACGTGCGTCACGTACTGCGAAAATGCGTACTGCACGAGCGGCCAGAGCACCGCCACCACGGTCGCGCCGGGTAGGGCGAAGCGGTAGGAAACCGGCCGATTGGGGAGCCAGCGGTAGAGCAGGACGGTCACGATGAAGACCAGCACGATCGAGACCAGATATGCGCCGAGGTGAACCAAGCGCACCGGATCGGGGATGTGCGCCGTTTCGAGCAGCACCGCCAGCAGCACCGGAAGCAGGATCGCGACGATCAGGAGAATGCCGACCAGCGGCAGCATCACGAACGAGAGCGCCATGCTATGCGCCAGCGGGCGCCCCTTGGGAACCCCCAGCGCGCGGTCGAGCGCAAAGGTCAGGCCCATGAAGAGATTCTTCCCCGACCACAGCAAGAAGGCCAGCGCGATCAGACTCGAGATACCGCGCCCGTAGATGTACGTTTGCAGGTTGACGGCGACGTAGTCGTTCAGGGTCGGCGCGAGCGCGTGGAAGAAGAGGCGCAGCCGGTGCTCGCCCTGCGGTACCAGCGCGGTCGTCGCGCCGAGCAGCAGCACGACCAGCGGAAACAGCGAGAATAGCGCGTTGAACGCGACCGCCTGGGCAAGAAAAGCGCAGCCGTCCCGCGAGAAGCGGACGGCCGCCTCGCGTAGCGCCGAGATGAATCGCTCCATCGGATGCGGTCTATCGCTGCGCCGTGCTCGTATTCCCACCCCCGACGCCGGTCGAGCTTCGGCTCGATGGGAAGCCGCTCGCCGCCTACGTTCACGCCTACGTCGCGCGCGGCCGCGTCTACGCGCCGCTCCGTCCACTCTTCGCACACGTCGCGGCGCGCATCTGGGTGGCCGGCGATCGCGTCCTCCTGGAGCGCGACGGCCACCGCACGAGCTTTGCCCTCGCGCGCGGGGCGCGCGCCAATCTCGACGCGACCGTCGTTCCGGTCGCCGGAGCGCTGCGCGCGCTGGGCGCCTCGGTACGCTACGAGCCGCGACGGCGGACGCTGGAGGTGGTCTTACCGCGCCGCGGGCCGGTTCCGACGGCGCTGCCGCAGCGCAATCCCGCGTGGCTGCAGCCCCACGTGGTCTTCACCCCGGCCCCGCCGGTGACGCCGCGGCCGATCTGGAGCGGCTCGCCGCTCCCGCGCCGTACGCCGCTCCCGATTCCGCCGTGGCTTTGAGCTTGGCCGACGCTACGGCGCCGGTGCCGGACGTCGCGCCAGCAGATTGAGGATCGCCAGGACCACGCCGGCTCCGATCGCGATCCAGGCGGCGTGTGACGAGGTCAGGATCGTCAGCTCGAGCGAGCGGTCCAGCGAGTAGCCGCCGTAACCGGCGAAGGCGAACAGCAGCGCCGCCGCGATCAAGCCCAGGTTGTACTCGTAGCCGCCGTTGGAGGCCCAGAATCCCTTGGGGAGGTGGACCGTTCCGATCGCGACCAGCATCACCATGATCAGCAGCGCAGGGCCGAGCGCGCCGCCCAGCCCGAGCGCGATCAGTAGGCCGCAGCCCAGCTCCGCCAGGCCGGCAAAGAACGCGAAGACCGCTCCCGGGCGAAAGCCCAGGCTCTCGAAAAAGCCGCCGGTGCCGGCCAGGCCGTAGCCGCCGAACCAGCCAAAGAGCTTCTGGCTTCCATGGGCGGCCATACCGAGTCCGACGATGAGCCGGGCTATGAGAAATGCAAGCGACATTGACACTCTCCAGTTATCTTGTGTTAGTAGCCTACATATGGTAAGCTAAAGTCAGCATACGTACCAGCCAAGCAAATGTCAAGCAGCATCAACGCCGAGCCGACCATCGGAACGCAGCTCTGTCCGCGCTTCCATCGCGCCGTCGAACTCATCGGACGCCGATGGACCGGCGCGGTGATTCGCGTGCTCATGGGCGGCGCACGGCGCTTCAACGAGTTGCTCGCGCTGATCCCGGGGCTCTCGGATCGCCTGCTGACCGAACGCCTGCGCGAACTGGAAGCCGCCGGCATCGTCACGCGCGAAGTCTGCGGCGGTTCGCCGGTCAAGGTGATTTACGCGCTGACCGAACGCGGACGCGAGCTGGAGGAGACGATCGGGTCGCTGGAGCGCTGGGCGGCGCGCTGGATCGCGCTCGAGCAGAGCCCGAAGCCTAGCTGACCAGCGTCGCGACCAAGACGAAGCGAATCCCCTGGCGTTGCAGGATCGGAATCATCGCGCGCACGGCGGCCAGGGTGCTGGGGCGCGGATGACCGATCGCGATCGCGCTGCCGCGTTTGCGTGCGATGGCGGCCGCAAGCCGCAACTGGGCTTCGACCGCCGCAACGGTCGCGCGATCGTCGAGAAAAACGTCGCGCGAGCTCGACGGCACCCCGAACTCGCGGGCGGTCTTGGCCGCGACCGTGGTCGCAATCGTCCGCGAGTCGATGAAGAACAGGTTCCCATGGCGCGCCAGGGTACGCATGACGGCACGCATCACGCGCGGATCCGAGGTCGCCTTGCTGCCTTCGTGATTGTTGACGCCGCGCGCCTCGGGAAGTTGCGCGAGATCGGCATCCACCCGTCGTGCAATCTGCGCATCGCTCATCGTGGTCGTGATCTTGCCGGGTCCCGGATTGAGGTCCGAGATCGGCTGCATCGGAAGGTGCAGCATGACGCCGTCGCCGGCCGCCGCGGCGTCGCGCGCGATCGTCGCGGTATAGCGCACGTCGGGCAGCACCGCCAGCGTGATCGGAATGCCCAGGCGCAGGAAGCCGCGTTCGGTGTCGATCCACTGGCCGCAGTCATCCACGATGATCGCAAGCCGTGCGGTGGACGCCGCCGGCGTTGCGCCCGGTGCGAGCGCGTGCCGCGGCGTCGGTGCAGGCGTCGCAGGGCTGATGCTTGGCGCGGGCGGGCTGATGCGTGCGTGCGGACGTGCGCTCGGCGTTGGCGCGCTAGACGGCAGCGGCGTCGCGGTCGGGACGGCGGCGATACGGTGCGGTCGTGGAGCCCGTGGTGCGAGCAGGCGCCAGCCCAACAGCGCGCCGAGAACCAGCATCGCCGCGAGGGCGAGTATCCGTGGCGTCCTCGAGCGGCGGCGCGACCTGGGCACGCCGCGCTGTTCGTCAACCCGGAGCCCGGCCCTTGCGCGTGGAATGATCGCGCTCCATGAACGCCGCGCTCTCGGTCGCGCTCGACGGTATCGACGTCGTCGCGCTGGTGACCAACGTTCCCGGACCGGTCGCGGCGGCGCGCCTGCGCGCGCTCGGTGCGCGCGTGCTCAAAGTGGAACCACTGCGCGGCGATCCGCTGCAGGCCGCCGCGCCGCAGTGGTACGCGGCGCTCACCGCCGATCTCGCCGTCGAGCGCGTCGATCTGCGCGTTGCCGAGGCGTGCGCGGCGATCCGCTCGCGTATCGACCGCGCCGACGTCCTGTTGACGGCGGCGCGCGCCGGCGCCCTCGAACGCGCCGGCCTGGGCTGGGCGGCACTGCACGCGCGCGCGCCGCAGTTAATCCACGTGGCGGTTGTCGGCGAGGGCGCGCCGCACGCCGATCGCGCCGGTCACGACCTGACCTATCAGGCGCGTGCCGGACTGCTCGATCCACCCGCGTTGCCGCGCACGCTGATCGCGGATTTGGGCGCGGCCGAACGCGCGGTGACGGCGACGTTGGCGGCTTTGCTGGCGCGCGCGCGTACCGGCGTCGGCACGCGCATCGAGGTTGCCATCGTCGATGCCGCCCGCGATGCGGCCGCCCCGCTGCGGTACGGTTTGACCGGACCCCACGATGCGCTCGGCGGCGGCTTCGACGGCTATGCGCTCTATCGGGCGCGCGACGGCTGGATCGCCTTTGCCGCACTCGAGGCGCACTTCGCCGAGCGCGCCTGCACCGTGCTCGAGGTCGAGCGGCTGGAGCGCGACGCGCTGGTGCGCGCGTTCGCGCAACGCACGGTGGGCGAGTGGGAAGGCTTGGCCGAGCGGAACGACTTGCCGCTCGCCGCAGTCGCGGGCGCGGGTGACGGATGAGCGAAGCGGTCATCGTGGATGCGCTGCGCACGCCGGCCGGTCGGCGCGGTGGCGCGCTTGCCGGAACGCATCCGGTCGATCTCTTGGCCACGGTGCTGCGCGCGTTGATCGCGCGCAATCGCCTTGATCCGGCGCGCGTCGACGACGTGATCGCGGGCTGCGTCAGCCAGGTCGGGGAGCAATCGCTCAACGTCGCGCGCAGCGCGGCGCTGGCCGCCGGCTTTCCGGTGCGGGTTCCCGGCACGACGATCGACCGTCAGTGCGGTTCGAGCCAGCAGGCGCTCGCGTTTGCGGTCTCCGGCGTGGCCGCCGGCGCCTATCGCTGCGCGATCGCCTGCGGCGTCGAGGTGATGTCGCGCGTCCCGCTCGGCGCGAGTTATCTCAACGGTCCGGGCGAACGCTTCGGTCCGGCGCTGCACGCCCGCTTCGACGGCCGCCTCGTGGATCAGGGCATCAGCGCGGAGTTGATCGCGGAGCGCTGGAATCTCTCGCGCGCAGCGCTCGATGCCTATGCGTTGGAGAGCCATCGCCGCGCCGCCTATGCCACCGATGCCGGGTACTTCGCGGATCAACTGCTTGCGGTTGGGGGATTGGTGGCCGACGAAGGGATTCGGCGCGACACGTCGCTGGAGAAGCTCGCCGCACTGCGTCCCGCCTTCCGCGCGGGTGGAACGGTGACCGCGGGAAACGCCTCGCAGATCAGCGACGGCGCGGCGGCCGTGTTGGTGTGCGACCGCGCGTTTGCGCGCGAGCATGGCTTGCGCGTGCGCGCCCGCGTCCGCGCGTCGGTCGTGATCGGCGACGATCCGATCTTTATGTTGACGGCTCCGATCCCGGCGACGCAGTTGGCGTTGGAACGCGCCGAGCTGCGGCTCGACGACCTCGATGCGATCGAAATCAACGAGGCCTTCGCGGCGGTCGTGCTTGCGTGGCAGCGCGAGACGGGAGCCGATCTGGCGCGTACGAACGTCAACGGCGGCGCGATTGCGCTCGGCCATCCGCTGGGTGCCACCGGGGCTCGGCTGGCCACCATTCTGCTGGGCGAACTCGAGCGGCGCAAGGGGCGCTTTGGACTGCAGGTGATGTGCGAAGGCGGCGGCATGGCCAACGCCACGATCTTCGAACGACTCGACGACTGAAGAAGGAGACTGCTTTGGAACTTTCCGGGAAAACGTTCCTCATCACGGGTGGGAGTTCGGGCTTGGGTGCCGCGACCGCGCAGACGTTCGCGCGCGCCGGCGCGGCCGTGCTCGTTGCCGACGTCAACCCGATCGGCGCCGAGGTCGCACGCGCGCTCGGCGATCGTGCGGCATTCGTTGCGACCGACGTGACCGACGAAGCCGCGACGCGCGGCGCGATCGACGAAGCCATCGCTCGGTTCGGCCGCCTCGACGGCGTAGTGGCCTGCGCCGGGATTGCGACCGCCGAGCGCGCGGTCGGCAAAGACGGGCCGCAGCCGCTCGCGCACTTTGCGCGCGTGATCGGGGTGAATCTGATCGGAACCCTCAACGTGGTGCGGCTCGCGGCGGCGCGCATGCTGGAGCGTGCCGTGGCACTGGGCGAAGACCGCGGAGTGATCGTCTGCACCGCGTCGGTCGCGGCCTTCGACGGCCAGATTGGCCAAGCCGCGTATGCCGCCTCGAAAGGCGGCGTCGCGGCGCTCGTCCTGCCGCTCGCGCGCGAGTTCGCGCAGCATCAGATCCGCGTGGTCGGCATTGCGCCCGGCATCTTCGATACGCCGATGTTGGCCGGATTGCCTGAAGCCGCGCGCGAGTCGCTCGGCAAGCAGACGCCGTTCCCGGCGCGGTTGGGTGCGCCCGCCGAGTACGCCGCGCTGGCGCGCCACATCGTGGAGAATCAGATGCTCAACGGCGAGGTCATCCGGCTGGACGGCGCCATCCGCTTGGCGCCGCGCTAGCGGCGTTCAAGCTCTTCTCAGCATCGTGACGCTATGATATCGAGTTACGTGAAGCGCCTTGTGATCGTGCTCGGGTGTTTGACCGTGCTGGCGATCGCCGCCGTGCCGGGCGGTGCGGTTCCGGCATCGGCGAGCCCCCCGCCGGCCCGCGAGCTGCTTCCCGCCAACTACCACCCGCCGGTGACGCCCTCACCGCTGCCGTCGCCCGAGCGCCTGCTCTACCTGATCCGGCGGCAGTTCCGCTCGCACCGGCCACCGCCGCCATACGAGACGTATACGCTGGTGCGCGCGCAACTGACGAACTACGGCGATCCACCGTATCCCGACTTGGTGAACAGCTACACGTACCATATCTGGTGTCGCACGGTCGACGACGCGTGCCTTGGGCGCAAGGTCTATCGCGGCACCGCGCGCGGCTACCTCGAGTTTCTGCGCCCGGAGTTCAATCAAGCGCGCGATCCCGGACCGCCTACCGCGGATCTCTTTCAGCCGGCGCCGCGCCACTTCGTTCCGGTCTCGGTTTCGCCCAGCCCCGAACCCACCGGCACGCTGCCGCCGATCATCGCGTCGGTGACGGTGTTGGGCGAGTTCGACTATCGCGTGACGCACGTTGCCGTCGAGGGCGACTATATCCACGTCAGCCTGATCCCGCTACGCGATCCCAATCGCAACCGGCTGCGCGAGCTGTACGTCGACCGCAAGACCTTGGAACTGCGCAAGGTGATCGCTACCGATAAGTTCTTCGACGGTACCGGCCCCCACGCGCAAGTCTTCCCGATGCTCTTCACGATCACGCTCGACATGCTCGACGGCCGGCCGGTAGTGACGGCCATCCACGGCCAGCCGGCCACCGAGGAAGGCCGTCAGTATCTAGGCCATCTCGGCGTCGTCGATTACACCTTTAAGGACATTACCTTCCCGAAGACGCTTCCAGCCTGGTACTTCAATCCCGACGACTACGCGCAGCACCAGAACGACGCGCCGATCTAACCAGCTGCGGGTACGCGCGCCGTAGCGCGCGCAGCTTCGGAAGGTCGTTGATCACCACGTAGGGATAGTCGGGGTGGCGTGCGACGAAGTTTTGGTGGTACGCCTCGGCGGGATAGAAGGCCGGCAGCGGTGCGACCTTGGTGACGATCGGGGATGAGTACACGCGTTCGCGCGTGAGCTTGGCGATGTAGGCGAGCGTTTCGTTCCGCTGGGCGGCGGTGGTGTAGTAGACTTCGGAGCGATACTGCGTCCCGTCGTCGGGACCTTGGCGATTCAACTCGGTGGGATCGTGCGCGACGCGGAAGTAGACCGCGAGAATCTCGTGAAACGAGATCTTGGAAGGATCGTAGGTGAGTTCGACGGATTCGGCATGCCCGGTCGTTCCGGTGCTGACGATCTCGTAGTGGGCGTCGGCGGCGCTGCCTCCGGCATAGCCGGCGACCGCGTGGACGCCGCGCAGGTCATTGAAGACCGCCTGCATCCCCCAGAAGCAGCCGCCGGCGAGCACCACCCTCGGGAGGGCACGGGATGCGGCGGCGGCGGGTGCGCTGGTTCCGAGGGCGGCGGCAGCGATCAGGGCGGCCGCCAGGGCGGCGTAACGGCGAAGCATCGGTTTCACGTTAAGGGAACGCCGGCCACGCGCCTGCGGATGCCCTGCGGGCGCGAGAAGAGTGCGCATCGGCCGGAACGAAGCAGGCAGCCTAGGAGTTCGAAGGAGTCTAGGGATGGATCGTGCCCTAAGCGCGCGGATTGCGCGCGTGGGCGGTTCGGCGGCGGATAACGCCGCGCTCGAAACGGCGCTTGCCGCCGCCGGGTACACCGCGTACTCGCAGCTCCCCGCGTTCGAAGCGATCGCGCGCTTGAAGGCGCGCGAGTTGGAGCTGGTGCTGCTCGATCTCGGCCTGCCCAACGAGGAGGTCGTCGCGGTGTTGCGGGCCGCCGTGCCGGCTGGCGGTCGGGCAGCGCGGGCGACCGTGTTGGTGACCGCGGCGGCGAGCGCGACCGAGCGCGTCGCCTCGTGCCTGCAGTACGGTGCCGACGACTATCTCACGACCCCCTTCGATGCGCGCCAGCCGCTGCTGATCACTCGGCGTATCGGCTTGGCGCTTTCGCGCCGCCTGCTGGGCGAAGCGACGATCCGTCTGAACACGCGCACGGCGCCGGCCGAGGCGGCGATCGTCGAAGCCTATGGTACGGCCGCCGATCGTTTCGTTCCGCGCGAGTTTCTCGATCACTTGGGGCGCAAGTCGATCGCCGACGTACGTCTGGGCGATCACGTGCAGCGCAATATGACCGTGCTCTTCAGCGACATCCGCGACTTTACGAGTCTCTCGGAAGGCATGTCGCCGCAGGACAACTTCGATTTCCTGAACAGCTACCTGCGCTACGTCACGCCGCTCATCCGTGCGCGCCACGGTTTCGTGGATAAGTATATCGGCGATGCGGTCATGGCGCTCTTTCCCGAAAAGCCCGCCGACGCGGTCGCCGCCGCCGTCGAGCTGCAGCGGCAGGTGGTCGAGTATAATGCCGGTCGCGCGCGTGCCGGATACGCACCGATTCGGATCGGGATCGGAATCCATACCGGCGACTTGATTCTCGGGACGATCGGGGAACCGGAGCGGATGCAGACGACCGTCATCGCGGACGCCGTCAACGTCGCCTCGCGCATCGAAGGGCTGACGAAGACCTTCGGCGTGCCGCTGCTGGTCAGCGGAACCTCGGCCAAGCCGCTGGGCGGTGCGCATCCGCATCGGCTGCGGCATTTGGGTGCGGTCCGCGCGAAAGGCAAGACGCGGAGCGTCGAGATCTACGAGTGTTTCGACAACGACCCGCAGGAGCTCATCGAGCACAAACTGCGCACCGCCGAAGTCTTCGCACGCGGAATGGCCGAGTTCCGCAACGGATTGCTGCTGACTGCCGGACGGATCTTTGCGAAGATCGCCGAGATGAATGCGCAGGATGCACCGGCGGCGTACTTCCGCGATAGCTGTACGCTCAGCGTCGTGCGCAATCGCGGCGAACGCTTCGACGGCGTCGAGGTGGTCGAAGTCAAGTAGCCGGGCCGGGCGCGCCGCCGGTTACGGTCCGACCCGCGCCGTCGAGCGCAGCACCCCCTGTCCGTCGGAGGCGAGGTAGAGATAGCCGGCATTCCACGCGATGCCCCAAAAGCTGTGGGCGATGGTCGTCGCGTCGATGCGCTGCCAGCTCGTCCCGTCGTTGCGCGAGAGATAGGCGCCGCGCTGCGTCGTGAGGACGACCGGCGCGTCGGCGCGGGTGGCTGCCGGATCGAAGCGAATCGCGCGCGCCGGCGAGTAGACGAACGCCGGCGGCGGCCCGAACGGCTGGTGCATCGCGGGTGCGCGTCGCAGTCCCGGGCGGCGCGGGTGGCGCTCGCCGAGGCGCCCGGCGACGAACGGCGCGTTGACGACGGTCGCGCCGCGCACGAAGGTCTTGCCCCCGTCGAGGCTGCGCAACACGAACACGTTTCCGCCGGCGTCGACGCTGGTTGCGAGCACGGTCGCGGGACGCGCCGGATCGATCGCGACGGCGTACCAAAACTGCGTGCTCGGGACGCCGCGCGCGCGTTGCCAGTGCCTGCCCCCGTCGAACGTGACGGCCAGATTCGAGCCGTGCCCGCTGAGATCGCCGACCACGATGTGGTTGCCGTTGCGCGGGTCGACGACGATCGTCCCCGGATTGGCGAACGGCCACGCCAGGCGGGTGAAGGTCGCCCCGCCGTCGGTGCTCGCAAACGCACCGTGCGGTCCGTTGGGGCCGGGCGCTTCGATTGGACCCGAGAGCACGTACATGTGCAGCGGATGGCGTGGATCGAACGCGATCGGCGTGGTCATGAGTCGACTCGGTATCAGCGTTGCGCCCGCGCCGGACGGGTTGGGAAACGAGTGGCACCCATCGGTGGAGATGCTCAGCCCGACCGCCTCGTCGTAGGCGTAGCAGATCTGCGGATCGCCGGGGCGCAACGCCACGAAACCGTCCTCGTAGAGGTAACGCTCGGACCAGTGTGCGCCGCCGTCGAAGGTGACGTGCGAGTCGAAATCCTGCAGCGACACGATCAGGGTGCGCGCGTTTGGTGCGATCGCGATGTGGCGCGCCAGCCCGGTTGCCGCGCTCGCGCTCACGACGTCGTCGTTGGGAACGTTGCCGGTTGCGCTGCAGGCCGGAACGTCGTCGAGCCCCTGATCGGAGGCGATCCAGCAGCGGTCGTCGCCTCCGTTGGCAACCGTCCAAACGTTGCGGATGTCGATGATCGACGTCGCCGCGGCCTGCTGCGGCTGCGGGTTGGGCTGTCCCTGCGCGTCGATGTAGTAGAACGCGCCGTCGGCGCCGATGTAGAGGCGGTGCGGATGCACGCGGCTATACGCAATCGCCTGCGTGCCCAGGCCAATGCCGGAGTAGACGCTCTGGAGAATCGGCGCCCAGGTATGACCGCCGTCGGTCGAGCCGAAGAGCGCCTGGTCCCACGTGCCGTCGTTGGAGGTCGCGTAGACGGTCGTCGGTGTGGTTGGATCGACCGCGATTTGATGCACGGCCGGGACGCTGCCGTCGGTTCCCGTGTTCGGCGTGAACGGGAGCGCGCCGACCTTGCTCCAACTGCTGCCGGCACCCGCGTAGATGCTGCCGTCGAGTCCGCCCGCGTAGATCGTCGCACCGGTGCCGCCGATCGCGCTTACGGCGACCGGCAGCACAACCTGCCAGGATGCGCCATCGTCGCTCGAGGCGAGGATTCCAGCGGCGCTGCTCGCGTACAGCGTGGTGCCGTCGGCGTAGAACTGCGTGGCGCCGCTGCTGCCGTTCACGTTAGTCCAGCTGCTCCCGCCGTTGGTCGAGCGGAATATCCCGGCGTACTGGGTTGCCGCCAACAGGACCCGCGGATGGAGCGGGTCGAGCCAGAGTGCGTTGACGGTGGATGCTATGCGGCCGCTGGCTTCGCGCAGGCCGCGATCGATCGGCAGCCACGTTTTGCCGCCGTCGAGCGTGCGATAGATGCCGGCGCTGGAGTAGCTCTCGAGACCGGTTCCGCGTCCGCCGGCCATGTAGATGACCTTAGGGCTCGCGGGATCGACGGCAAAGGCGTTGACTTTGCCCGAGTTCGGGATGCCGCCCGACGTCATGTGCGAGGGGCCGATCGCTCGGAAAGCGAGCGCGGCGGTTCCGGTCGGCGCAAACGCGCGCGCGCTCGACGCGAGGCCCGCCCGGGGTAGCGACGACGACGTCGCGTTGCACGCAGCGAGTGCCAATGCGGCGATCGCGGCGCCAAAGAGCGCCTTTGAGGATGAGAGCATCCGGGCGGCTACGCGCCCAGCGATCGGTTTGCCTGCCTTATTGCGGTACGTCGATGAGATAGCCCGAGGGTCCGGCGTTGGTTTTCATGATGCCGACGACCACGCGCCCGGAGACGGAGTTGGCCGTGAGCGCGCCGAGAACCACCGGCGCTTGAGGGTGCCAGTTGTCGATCGAGAGGAAGAATCCGTAGAGCTGGGGCGACCCGGGATCCGCGAAGTCGCCCGCCAGCGTATAGTTTCCGAGGCCGCCGGCGCCGCTGAGCCCTTCGAAGTGGGTGATGACGGCGCCCGGAAAATCGTAGGTGAGGAGCCGCCCGGTGGTGAGATCGCGGACGTATGCGTGATCGCCGCGGGCGTCGGCGTAGCCGCCGGCGACGATGACGTGACCCGCGTCGATCCAGACGCCGTAGGCGGTGGTGCTGAGCGCGTGCGGCACGTCGATCGTCTGCCAGGTGGCGCGAGCGGACCGGTAGAGGAAGGCGTGGCCGGTCGCCGGCGTGTCGTGCGCCGGGGTGCTCGGCGCAGGGACTGCGTCGTAGTTTCCGACCACCACGAAGGAGCTACGGCCGTACGCACTGTGCGCGATCACTTCGTTGCAGCGTCGCGGCGCGCACAGCAGCGCCGGCGCCTTCAAGATGGTGTAGGTGCGCTGTTGAGCATCGTAGATAAACCCGTAGTTCGCGTGCGATCCGGGCTTCATGAAACTGCCGACGACGCGGTACCCGGCCGAAGCGATTTCGGGGCCGTAGGCCGCGGTTGAGGCGGCTCCGGGAACGTTGATCGGAGTCCAGGTGCCGTGCGCGAGGTTTTCCAGGGCGCCTTCGCTGTGGCCGTTCGCGAGCGCAACCGTCGCGCTCAAGAGCGGGCCGCGGATGCCGGTGGGGCCGGTGAAACGCGCGCCGGGGAAGAGGTTGCTCGGCGCCACGACCGGCCGGAACGGCGACGTCGGCGGGCTCGGCGCGGGCGGTGTGTGCACGGGGAGACTGCTCGTGCAGGCGGCGAGCAACGCCGTCGCGCCTGCAGCGGCAGCGCATCGTCGCACGGCGCGGAGCGAACGAAGCATACGGTCCCCCTGAATGGAGGGTTCGCAGCGCAGTACGCGGCGCCTGTCGGCGCGCCTAGGATTTTAGCGAAGCGATCGTCTCGGCGATACCGGCATCGTAGCTGGTCTTGCGCACGGTTGGAAGCAATCCGAGCAGGCGGCGATCGTCGAGGTTCACGGGGGTGGTTTGCAAGTAGTGCATTTCAACCAGCTCGCGCATGGTCGGATCGACGAGCCCGAAGAGGCGCAGCAGCGTCTTGCCGATCGGCATCAACTGCGGCGGCGTGCCGGCGCGCGCGTAGACGCGGTGCGCGAACTCGCGCACCGTAATGCGCCCCGGACCGGCGAGGTTCCACGCGTGGCCGTAGGCGGCCTCGGTCTGCGCGACGTCGACTAAGGTGCGGGCGAGATCGGGAACGTAGACGAACTCGTGCGGCGTATCGATCGGCGAGATGACGGCAGCACGTTTGCCGGCAACGGCCGCGCTAAATATCTGCCACGCCAGGCTGAGCTGCGCGGTGGGACCGTAGAAATCGGGAGCACGCACCACGCAGGCGCGAACGTCGCCACGCCGGTCGGCTTCAAAGAGCAGATCCTCTTGCTCCTTGCGCATGCGGCCCTTGAACGAGTTGGGCAGCAAGGGCTGCGTCTCGTCGACCAACTCGCTTTGCGGCAAGCCGTACGGATAGACATTGCTGAGGTGGACGATTCGCTCGACGCCGGCGCGCTTGGCGGCCTCAACCGTGGTCCGGAGATACTGGGGATGGAGACGAAACTGCGGGTACGGTACGCCGACCAGATAGATCAGCGTCTTAATGCCTTCGAGGGCTGCGCGCGCTTGGTCGGGGTCCGCGATGTCGGCAGCGACGACGTGTGCGAATGGGGCGTACGGTGCAAGCCGCGCTTCCAGGACGTCGCGCCGGCGTGCGATCGCCCGGAAGGGAACACCGCGCGCCGCGAGTTCACCGGCCAGCGGCAAACCGACCGAACCGTTGGCGCCGGCAATTGCGTACTCCATGCGCGCGCCCTGCGCGTTAGAGAACGGGCGCTCCTGCGCGCGGAACGATAAAGGCCAACGCGGTGGCAGAGTGCGATCCACGACCGGCGACGCGAGCTCTGCCGATCATGTCACATGCCGGCGAGCTATCCCGTCCGGGTGAGTATGAGTACCGCGATGAACGACGCGCTCTGGGCGGCGCAATGGATCCTCGCACTCGGCTTTCTCGCCGCGGGTGGCGTGAAGCTGGTGGCGTACGACTGGTATGCGCGGATGGTGAAGCAGTCCGGTTCGCTTGCGGTGCCGCGTGCCACCGCGGCAGCAATCGGCATCGCGGAGGTTGCCGGTGCGGCCGGCGTGGTGCTACCGATGCTGCTCAACGTCGCGCCGATGCTGACCGCCTGGGCAGCCTTCGGACTTGCCAGCGTCATGCTCCTCGCAATCGGCTACCACATGCGCAACCGCGAACCCGCGCCCGGCCCAATCGTGCTCGTCGTGCTCGCAGCTTTGGTGGCATTCGGCCGCTTCCCGCACGGTTGAGGCCTTACGTGTCGTGCCGTGTCACATTTCCGCTGCGCCGAAGCCGTCAGCGTGAGCTTCGTCGCGGGTAGCGAGGCCGCGCATCTGCCGAACCTCAGCGCCGTACTACGGGTACGAAGCCAGCGCGCCCTTCTGAACCTTGAGCGTCTTCCTACCAAACCGGCCCGCCCTTTGAGGCTCGGAAACGCTATAATCGGCTTCGGTCAGCCTGAGTCCAACGCCCTCGGCATTCATCTCGTCATCAAACACAAATACGCGTTCTGACGCCAACGTCTGCGCGCTACTCGTTCTTCGTTCTCGCACATTGTGACAACCCAAGCCTTACTTCGAGTTCGGCGATACGCCCAGGGAGGGGCCCTAGAAATCGCATATACCCAATACCCTTCGGGGTACGCACCTCAAAGAAGTCTCCGGGCTTCGCGCGCCTTCTGCTCATTTCACGCAACAATCTATAGCCTGGTATATGAGATTCAACGCTTCAGTTCGTGCACCGGGATCCTGCTGCTGCTACGGCATCAAGAAAAGGACGATGTAGAGGACGACGAGCTTACCCTTCGGTTCGAAAGCTGCGGCCTATACTGCTGCCCGCTCCGGAGCGGGCGGGATAGTTGTCGCCGGGCGGCCAGGGTAGTTGTCGCCGCGCAAGCCGGTCGCCCGGGCTATCTCCCGGACGCCCTTTCCCCGCCTGTGCAGGGCGTGGACTTCCACCCGACTCTCCTTACGTAAGCATCACGAACGCATGTTCGCGATCGGATCAGGTGGGTCAACTTTCAGCGACGCGGTGGGGTAAAGATTTGGAAGACCCTCCACACCGATGATCGGCAAACCGTCACCGACAACCGACACCGAGCCGGCGCCCATCGTGCTAAAATACGGACATTGGGGGATACGATTGTGGGAAGAGCGACACCGCGTCGAGCGTTGATCACGGCGTTGAGCGCAGCCTTGAGCTTGCTCTCGTTTGCCGGTTGCAGCGGGCCAGGCGGGACGCACGCCGCCCTTCGTTTAGGCGGCGCACCGCCACCGCTAGTCCCGGCTATCCCCGTTTTGCGCCTGCGCATCGTCAACTCCACGAGTTTAGCGCTACGTCCGCACACGCTCACGAGCTTCTGCATGCACACCTTGCCGGCTGAAGTCGAGATTCCGGCCGGATCGACGCGCAACGAGACGGTCGAGGTCTCCCACGCAATGCCGTGTCCGACTGCTCAGTTCATTACCGAGCTTCACAGCAGCGGGACGCCATCGGAGCGTTTGGCGGTGTTCACATTCGTTAGTCGTTCACCTCCCATCGGTCTTTACGCGATCGGACACATTGGTTTACCTCCCATCGGTCTTTACGCGATCGGATACAACGGCCTCTGTGCAGACGCAACAACGCAGGACTACACGGACACCGTGACCGTTTTCGAAGGCGCCCCGCCGACGCACGGGTGCTCCAATCCGCCAGTCGAGGGCCGGACCTTCACCTTCAAGATCCACAACGACACCGGCGTGACCCTCTATGCGCTAACGCAATCGAACTACTGCATGTCCAAGACACCGGGCGGTCTGATCGCGCCGGGCACGACGACCGAGACGGTGGAATCCTACGGTCCCGGGGTCAGGTGCGCCTATACCGCCGATTTTATTACCTTCTTCAAAGAGCCGCACGCGCCGCCCAGTGATTTCGCTGCTACCCTGGAATGGACGTTAAGGAGTCCGTTCGAAATTCTCAAAACGGCAGGTTACCACGGCTTTTGCGCGGTGAAGCCCTTCGCGCATTCGGTCAAGTTTTACAAAGCAGCGAATGGCAGATGTTAGCCGGGATTTCCCATATGGACCTCCTTTTCGGGTCGCCGCTGGCCCTCTGGGTCTATGATGGGTGAGGCCAGCTAACCGGAAAGACGCATGAAGGCGGGTAAGGCTCTTGATCAGGGTATCCGACTCAGGAGTGCGGTCCCGCTCGGAGCGCCGCACGTTCTCCGCCGACGAGAAGGCCCGTATCCTCGCTGCGTACGAAGCGGGCACGCCGCTCGAACGCGCCGCCTTGATGCGGCGGGAGGGAGTGTACAGCTCGCTGCTCTCGAACTGGCGCAAACAGCTCGCATCGGGACCGTCGGCGAGTCGTCGCATGGCGGCTCGAAACCCGCGAGAGCGCTACGCTCGCTCAGGAGATGATGGCAACGGCGATCGCACGCGAGGGCATCGATCCCAGGCGGCTGACGATCCATGCCGACGGTGGTCCATCGATGACATCGAAGACGCTTGCGCAACTCTACGCGGATCTCGGCGTAACGAAGAGCCGATCGCGGCCGCACGTATCGAACGATAACCCCTTCAGCGAGGCGCACTTCAAAACGTTGAAGTATGGCCCCGGCTTCCCATC
>DAIDGS010000167.1 GCA_027459845.1 Vulcanimicrobiota bacterium
ATGCGAGGATCGCTCTTCGGGTAACTGAAGAGTAGTGTGTTCGGATCGGCTGGGTCGACGGTAATGGCCCAAGCTTCGCTTGGCTCTAGTCGCGCTGCGAATTGCGATCGCAGCGTCGAGAGCAGTTGATCTCCGATATAGGCAGCGCATGCCGCGTCCAGTTGTTCCATGCGCTTCTCACGCTGCGAGCCACTGATTCCAGGCTCTTCCGGGTCCAGAATGCTCTGCGCAACGAAGAACCCGGGATCGGTAACGACGTCGATGTCTTCCGAAAAGCGATCGATGAGCCCATATACCTTTGAGAGCGACGTTCCGCCCTTGAATGTCATCGCCGGATTGCCCGATGGAAGCGCGAAGAGCGCCTTAAGCGTCCAACACACCCAGAAGTCCTTTTCGACGATCGTAAAGTCGACGTTCATCTGAGTCGCCCGCTCTTGGATAATTTCGCGCCTATCCGACGCCGGCAACCGGGCGAAGCTATCCATGGGCCTTCTTCTCGTCAACGAGAATCTCGTCGATGAGCGGTAGCATCCAAGATGGAGCTCGTGCCGCGCGTTGCTTCAATCGTTTTGCAAGGTCGTGCTCGCGAACGAACGCACGAAGCTTCGCAATCTCGACCTCGGTGATATTTGGCCTTCCGATTGCCTGAAGTGCGTCAATGACGAGTTCAGCGGGATCAGCATCGCGCGCTAGCGAGCGCGGCCCCGCCGTTCGCAGGCGGATGCGCTGACCGCCAATGTTCAGCTCGCGCGGAAACAAATTGGTGCGATAAACCGGACGCGCGACGACCTGCGTCGTGAGCCCAAGCCTGTTGGCAGCGTCGAGTTCGGGGCGTTCGATCGTCGCGCCGGTCTTTCTGACGTGGGCAGCAATGATCGCTTCAGGGGTTGGGCTGAGAAGCCCAATTCGCGGATTGGTCTTCGGGACGTCGTAGTAGCCCTTGGACAGGCGCCGGATCGAGCCGTCTGCGGCCATACGCCGCAGGGTCTCTCGAACAGCCCGATCCGAGCCGAGGCGCTTATGAACCAACTCAGCGGGGGTGAAGACCGTCCCCGGCTGTAGCCGCCCGACGTACCGCCGGACCGCCTCAGCCGCTGTTTTAGCCGCCATTTATGGCATTGTACTATAGAAAAACGCCACAATGCAACCCTGGAAATTGTGGCAAGCAGACCGCCGCAAAAATGCCCGGCTTGGCCCGGATGCGCGGCGCTCAGCCCGGCAACGAGGCCTTGTTTAGAAAATCTGCTATTATCGTAGTGTGGCTACGCTTGAAGCGAACAAACTAAGGATCCTCACGGAGCATTTGCGCCCGGGCGCACCCCTCACCAGCGGCGACCTTCGAAAGCTCGGTATATCCGCGGACCTCGCCACGCACTATGTGAAAGCCGGCTGGCTAACGCGCCTTAGCCGTGGCGTATACGCCAAGCCCGGCGACGAGCTCTCCGATCACCCCAGCCTCCTTGTGCTTCAGCGGACTTATGCGGATTTATACGTCGGCGGAAAAACTGCCCTTGATTGGTACGGTTACCGCCAGTACATTGCGCACCGTCCAATCTTACGTCTCTATAGTCGGTCGACGATCCCGCGACTGCCGAGCTGGTTCACAGAACGCTTCCCAGTCACATATCACCGCAAGCGACTCTTCCGGGAATCCCCAGCGCATCTGCTCTTCGTGAGACCATTCGAAGATCGGACAAACGAGCCCAACGTTTCCGAACCGGAACGCGCTGCACTCGAGCTTCTAAGCGACGTCGGCGTTCGCCAGCCATTACAAGAGGCGCGCGAGCTCCTTGAGAGCACCTACACGTTCCGAGCCCACGTACTTCAGGAACTGTTGCAGCACTGCACCAGCGTCAAAACAGTTCGCCTTTGCCTGCAGCTTGGCAAAGAGCTCTCGCTGCCGTGGGCCAACGAACTGGATGCGAGTGCCCTACCGAAAGGCAGTAGCAAAGCATGGGTATCGCGCGGGCCGGATGGCCTGCTGGTGCTCAAATAAACGCCTCTATCCTGAGGCTCACCGTTCGTAGCCAAGCCCGCTGCTTTGCGATGCCTCTTCCGCGCGCGAAAACTCGCCGCCGATCTCTCGCTCCCGAGGGACCGATTGCTCTTGAGTTTCCCCACGATCGACGGAAGGCTGAACCCGCTCGCGTCGTTCTTGCCACTCCTCTAGCCATTCTCCAAAAGGCTGCGGCTTGTGATTGCGGTAGATGCCCAAGATCGAGCTCCGCATGGCGCGTAGCGCGTCTCTGCCGCCCTCGAGTCGATCTTCCATCGACATATCTGACGCGGCAATCTCGTCTTTGCGCTGCCGGTACGCTTCACGGACATGTTCGACGCGTTCTGCGTTAAGGGCCCGTAGCGGCTCCGCGACCTCGGCTTCGTAGAGCCGGCGCATCGACATGGCCTCGCGTTGCGATTCAATATTCCGGACGCGAATGGTCTCCTTGCCGCCCGTGCGCTCGAGAATCTCGTCGTACGTTTGCGTCGTCGTTTTCAATGAGATGTTCTCGGATACGTGACGAGCGAGATCATCGATGTCGCGAAACGCTGAACGCGGAATAACAACGTCCAAGTCTTGCTTGGAACGACTTACCGCTACGAACAGCAACTCTGCCGAGGCGCTCCGGTCGACTAGCGCCACCGCCGCGTCAACGCTCGCCCCTTGCGCCTTGTGAACCGTGCAGGCATTTGCATAGTCAAAACCCTGATACACAAGCGGGGAGAATGCCACCGTCCGCGGCTGCACGCCGTCGAGCTCTACGGTGATGCGGTCCGGGCGCAATTCCGTAACCGTCCCGCGGTCGCCGTTGCGCACGGTGAAGCCACCCTTGCCATAGTTGTTCTCTAGGAACATCAGGCGATCGCCGGTGGCAAATTCGCGCGCTCCATTTGCCGTCTGGAAACGTCGCCCCGTCCCATCGAGCCCCGAGCAACGCCGGTCTTCCTCCGACAGATGACGAACGCTGTCGCGATCGGGCGCGAGCGTAAGCGTATCGTGGCCCTGCTTCCGCCGGATCGCAGAGAGCCGCACGGCCTCGTTGATCGCGGTGTCTCGGTCCTCGGTCCACGAGAGCGCTCCGTGAGCCTCCAGAATTTCTAGCGCGGCACGCACCTTCGCGTAGCGAGCCTGCTCATCCGGCGCGGCGATGGCATCGGCGAGTTCAGCCACAGCATCGCGATGCCAGGGTCGCTGCTGCCGTTGGATATCGCGAAGTTCAGCATGTGTGCCGGCGTCGCGCGCAACCTCGCGCAAGATGCGGAATGATGCACCAAAGTCGATCGGCTGAAGCTGACGTACATCGCCAATCTCCAACACGATACTCCCGCGCTCGCGGGCAAGCGCCAGAATCTTCCCGTTTGCTCGAGAGTCCACCATCGCAGCCTCGTCAACGACGACGATACCGCCGTGCGGTATGACCGCCTGGTTCCCTTCTTCGAGTATTCGCGCTCGTGCCGTATTCACGCAATGGAAGCCGGCCTCACTCTCTAAACGCTCAGCGGCGGCCTGCGAGAGCGTAAGGCCGACCACCTCGCGACCGGTAAGCTCGCCGAGAACACGCACCGCACCCTGGATCGTCGTCTTGCCAACGCCGGGTAGTCCTTCGATAACGACCAACGAACCCGACGCGATCCGAAGCAGCGCCTCGCGTTGCTCTGACGACAGTCGGAATGGTTGAACTCGCTGCACCCCTTGTTCCGCTTCGTATAAACGAACCGCCTCGACGATATCGGCTTCACTGATACGCGACGCCGTCGCTGCCAGGGCCGCGGCGTCGTCTCGAAGCTGGCCTTCGATACCGAGAATCTCCGTCGTCGTCATCAACGGCTGAATAGGATCGGCAGAGAGGACGCGAACGGATGGGTCTCGCACGACGAGGTCGCCGAGGCGCTCGATCGCATCCGGATCGGCGATACGCGCCGCGAGATACTGGTCGACGTCTTCCCGCATAAACGTACTGCTCTGGGCCGTGACCGCTTTCAGTACGCGGTTCGGATCCGCGGCGACGCGCTCGATAGCAAACGCTTCGGCTTGATCCGCGTCCTGATATTCCGGCAGTTCGCTCAGGCGGGCGCGGAGGGTTCCGCTGACCGCAACCGTGTCGCCCGAGATGAGTTTCTGCTCGCGCTCCTGTGTCTCTTCAAGTGTGTGCCGAGCGCGAGCGTCGGCGAGACGCGCCTCGATCTCATCGGGATCGACTCCGCGCGCTGCTAGCTCATCGCGCAGTTCCCGCCGATACTGCTCATGCGCTACGCGCGACTCGCCGATGCCGACGTCTCGGACGACGATCTCACCGTCATCCCTCCGCTCGATCGTGCACCCGTACCGTGCGGCAACCGCATGGAGCGTGGCCCATGAAGGCTCGTCGCCTCGCTGTTGTTCGAGCCCCATCGCTGTGACAAGACGCGGCGCAACTGTTGCGTCGACATATCGTTCGAATGACGTATCCCGGGCGCGGTAACCCGCGAACGAACGCCGCTCCTGACGTATGAGCCGCTCCTCGCGACGTTCCGCGCGCCATGCCGCCAGCTCGTATTTATCCGCCCAACGAACGTGTGCAGTACCGAGGCCGGCATCTTGAACGACGGCAAGTCCGCGATCGTGCGAGAGGCCGTGCGAGAGTTCGACCTCGCGTTCCGCCCAAGCCATTCGGCGGTGCAGCCCAGTGCGATCGTAGGCAAGGCCCGTTCCCGGATTTACGCTGCCGACAGCACAGTGAACGTGCAGATTATCGGTGTCGCGATGGACCACCGCAACGCTACGGTGCTCACGAAGGCCGAGTTTATCGAGAACCTCGCCGACGTACTCATGAACCTGCTCGTCGCTGAGGGCCTTCGTCTCTTCCTCGTTCCACGACCAGACGAAATGAATCGCACTGGAGCGCACGCCTGGATTGCGGGCCGCATCCGCATCGATCTCTAGGCTCGCGGTAGAGAAAGCGGCGCAGTTCCGGACAAGGATGGATGACGGCCGAATGCCGCCGCCGGCTTCCGGGCTCCATACGGCACCGACGCCAAGATCGGCGCGGTCCTCACATTCGATGTAGACGGCATCGAGCGCGTCGGCGATCTCTTGTCGCGTGGCTCCCTTTTCGCTGATGGCGTACCCGACGAGATACTCGATCAGCCCAGACGCCGTGCTGCCCTTACCGGGCGGCGCGCAGACTTTTCCAATCATTAGCCGGTCCAGCCGCCGGCACGCCGGCGATCGACAGAACGAATCTCATCGGCGTGCGCGCGCTCAAGCGGCTTTAGCGCTGCTGCGATAACGCCGACCGCCACTTGAAGTTCCGATCTCACCCGGTCGGGATCATCGCCTTCCAATGCTGCGAGCACTTGGCGGAGATGATACGAAGTAATCGTGAGCGGCTGCGCGACCTCGGCGGCGGTAGTGGCGTAGAGGCGCTCGGGTTGGGAAAGCGCGTTGCTGAGATACTCCGCCATCGAGACCCCGGCCGCTGCCGCCCGCTCTCGAAGCGCGTCGCGCACGCGTGGTTCAACATCGAGCGAAAGCACAACGCGCCCGCCATGGCGTTGTGTTTTGGAACCTCGTTTGCCCTTGGGCACCATCCTGCATCCTTATTTGAAGGTTTTGTAACGTTGGCTATGCGGGCGTCGCGGATTGACACTGCGGGCCTACATCAGCTTTGCCGCATTATGCCATAAGGCGGAATTTCGTGTGTCTCACTTGGTTCGCGTAGAGTGAGACATCTTGTCTCACTCGTTTCGCAGAAGTGAGACGCACGATTTTTGTGGATGCGCTAGACTGTCGCCACGTATCTTTTCACGACTTGAGGTACACGGTGACAGAATCTGAACTCAAAGCCTTCATCGATCGACTGGCAACCCTCGCCCCCTCGTCCCGAGCGAGTGAGAAACGCCGGTTGCTGGAAAGCAACGGCGCTGCGATCCTCGCGCTGTACCGGCGTGGCCACTCATGGAGCTCGATCGCACGCGAACTCTCGGCCGCGACCGGTGAACGCATCAGCGCGGACCTGCTGCGCGCGGCCTGTGCTAAGCGCGCACCGAAGCGTCGCGCAAACGGCGCAAACGAGAGCGTGGCTCAGGCACCGAAGCCTGCGCCGAACCTGATACCCGCACCTCAAGCGCCGCCAGCGTCCGAAGCCGAGCGCTTCGGGGCTAAGGGGCTGAAGCTATGACCGCGCAGCGCGTCATCGCAACCGTCGCGCCGAAGGGCGGCGTCGGAAAAACGTTCATCTCGAAGCTTCTTCACGATCTCCTACCCGAGCACGGGCGCCGCATAGCATCCTGGGACCTCGACGCTGCCACCGGGACGTTCGCCGTCTACGATGACTCGATCAAGACGTTCGATCTGAACGCAAGCAACAAGACGAACTCGTGGCTCGACGACTGCTATCGCAGCGAGATCAACGACGTCATAATCGACGTCCCCGGGGGCCGCATCGACGACTTGCTCAGAACCTTCGGTGATAGCGGGACCGCCGCGCTGTCGACTGCGGTCAGGGCAACGGGCCGCGAACTCGTGATCGTCAACCCGATTGGCGTGATGGTCGCCGAAACGGTCACCGCACAGGTCGTGCTTAACGCCTTCGCCGGGACGACGGCGCGCATCGTCGTCGTGAAGAACGGTCGCTTCGGCAATGCCGACGACTTCATCATCTACGATGGCGTCTTAGAGAACGGCGTACGCCGTTACGGTTCCACTTGCGAGCTCGCCGCAAGCGTCGGTGCTGAGACGCTCTTCGTACCGTCCATGCCGCCTCGGCTCTTGGCTCAGGCTGACGCGGAACGTCTGCGTTTCGCGCAGGCCGCCGGCCAGGACGGCGCGGTCCGGTTGGGGCGCCTTGGTGCCGCACGCGTGCAGATGTACCTGATGTCCATCGCCGATGCTTTCCGCGGCTCATCGCTCGATCTCGACGGGAACATTCCCCAGCACGCGGGGGCGCGATGAGCGGTACGGCGCGTGACATCTACCTCGCTTCGCTCGACCCTCAAACGGAGCTCAATGCTCGTCGTCTCGCCGAGCGCTCCCGCATACCCGACGACGATCCGATGTGGCTAATGCTCCACGAGATGCAACAGTCGGCACGCGAGGTCACGCGCGGCGCCAATGCAGCCCTCTCGAACGACGCCTTCGCTGGGCGGCTTGCATCTGCCGTCGCGAGCAGTCTTACCAAAGACCCACGCATCGTGGGCGCCGTCACGGGCGGCGTCACGGTGATTCACGACGCCTCGGTACGTGCGATCCGTACGCTCGAATCCGAGGTTCGGAGCGTAGCGCGCAGGCGCGCCTTCGCGCCGCTATCCTCACTCATCTTCGCCTTCGCGCTCGCCCTCGTGGTTGGGTTCGCCGCCATCTGGGCGAGCTATAACGTCGGCTCGGGCTACGGATACGACATCGGCTATCGCTCCGGCTATCACGACGGAGTTCTCAATGAAAGGAATCGCAAATGACCGCATTTCACCTCCGCGAGTCGCAGGCTCGCCTGACGTCGCTCTGCCTCGCGCTGATCGACCCGATCCTCACGATCCTTGCCGGACTGTGGCTCGTCACGAAACTGCATCCGATCATGGACTCCTGGATGCAGCATCGGCCGCTCTATTACGTCGCTTGGGCTGTCGTATTGTGGCTTGGCTACGCGCTCATCGCTTCGAACGTAATGTCACTCATCATCCCCGTTGCCCGAGGTTTCGGCGCCGACGGGGAGATCTTCAAAGCATCGAAGCCACGCTATCTCGCGTTCTGGGTAGGCGTCGGCCTCGTCGTCGCGTCGCATAGCCCGAGCGCGATGCAATGGATCACAAGGCAGGATCAATTCCCCGATTACGACGGGACGATTGTGCTCTCGCTCATGGCCCTCTTTGCCTTCTTCTTTGGAGCGCGCGACTTTGCGGTCTCTGCTTGGACGGCGATCAGCACGGCGATAACGACCGCTCGCGTGGACTCGCAGAATCGCCGTCGTTGGCACGCTTCGATCGGGCAACTCGCGCTCTGCGGTGGAATTGCGCAAGGTGTGTTCCGCGAGCGAAACCTTGCAACCGGCGCCCCCGCAAAAGGCGCGCTTCTTCTCTATGGTGAGCGCAGCGCAAATCGCGGAACTATCGTTATCGGTGCACCCGGCTCTTCAAAAACTCGCTCCAAGGTATATCCAGACTTCTACTGGGGTCTTCGGACGTCGCAACGTGCCGGTGCCATCGTCTTCATCACGAAGAAGCGGGCGACGGAAGATTTCCTCGCGATCGCGCGTACCTTCCGGCGCGCCGATCAGATTCACGTCGTTGGTATCGGTCCCGATCGCGCGTCGCTGGATATCACGGCGGGAATGTCGCACGAGTCTATCGGCGACGCCATCAAGGATGGCCTCGGCGAATCGCACTCGGAGTTCTGGAAGCAAGGGCCATCAGCATTCGTCGAGGGCTTCGTGGAAGTTATCCAAGCGCTCCGACCCGCCAGGGTTCACGTCCCCGCTGCCGTCGATAAAGATGGGAATATCGAACCCGGCGCCGATGCCTACGATTTTGAACTCGGCGACACCCTGCCCACGCTGCTCGACCTCGTCACGCTGGATGGCAGGCTCCTGGATGCCGTCTTCCGTCACGCGCTCGAGGTGGTTACGACGCTCGAGGCTGACGACCACGATGAAGCGCTCAAGCTACGATCTCTCCTGCGCGAGGTGAAAGGTCGCGTCGTCCCGCTTCTGAAGCGTGACCCGAAACTCGCTGAGGAACTCCGCCAGTCGGCGTTACCGCAACTCCAGCCCTTCGGCCGGGGCGCCGTTCGCCGCGGCTTCTGCGATCGCCATGGCGTCGATCTGTCTCTCGTAGAGAAGGGGCATATCTTTCTCGTCGAGATCGACGAGGCAGAGCACCCGCGCGCGGTCAATACGGTCGTGCGCATGCTCTTCCGGCGCGTGGTGCAAATGGCGCGCGAGCGCACTGCAAGCAACCGAGTCGGCAATCTTGATCCGATTCTCCTCATCTGCGACGAATATGCAAACTATGCAGCCGCAGGCCACGTCCAAGCTTGGAACACGATCCGTGAAAGCAACTTCGTCGCCACAGTGGGTCTCACGAGCCTCAGTGCGCTAGTCAAGCAGATTGGCGATCAGCGCGCCGCCGACGCGATCGTATCAAACTTCTCGAACAAATTTTTCCTCGATACGGACGATAAAGCAACGCGGGACCTGGCGAACGAGCTCGTTGGCAAAACGACGGTGATACGCCACGGAACGAGCGAAGGCACATCTAAAACTAGCGGGACCTCTGCAACGGGTTCGATGAGTGGCGGCTCGCACAGCTCCCGCGCGACGTCACAAACCGAGAGCAAGACCGAGCAGCGCGAAGATACTCTCGACGGATCCATCTGGCGAACACTCCAGGGCAAGCGGGAGTCGGCGAGCGCGATCGCCTTCATACGTACCGACGACGGCACAATGACCGACGTCGTGACGCTCGGGGTCCTCGATCCGAGCAACGGGGTCGCTACAGCAATACCGGAGCATTACGGCCTGTAGAGCTGCGCGATTCAGGTCGTGCAGCCGATCAGAGACTCGACGATGTGAAACATCGTCGGGTCAACGCGCTTCAAGCGAGCCTTGGACGCCTGCGGCCAGGACGAACCGTGGTCGTTGACCTCGACGTAAGCCCGAACTGCCTCCGCGAAATACTCATCGATGCCGGTAGCGGCGTACGGTGTGACGAAGCTGCCTGCATCGACAAAGGCACGACGAATCTCGGGATCGATACCGGAGAGGTAGGCGCCGCCGCCAAGCGCGCAATCGATCGCATGACCGAACTCGTGCGCGATTGTCATCGGCGAGCACGAGCGCAGATACACCGTCCGCTCCTCGACGACAAAAAGGCCGGCGGGCGGCGCCGGCCACGCGTCCACGTCGATACCGAGACGGCGCAGCGCTGGTGAGGCTTCGGTATAAAGCTCGGCCCCCTTCAACGGCCGCACGATAGCCTTTGCCTCAGCTACGCGATGGAGAATCGCCTGACTGAATCTGCCGAGCACTTCGGCGATCCGCGATTGGACGTCGCCTGAAGCTTGCGGGATGAGCGCACTGATAAGGGGATCCATGGTAGCTCCTTCCGGCCTGCGGCCGACTCGTGATGAGCCGGACAGGTCCGGTGGAGCGGCGATGCAAAGGCGAAGAGCGAAGCGTCCTTTGCATCGGCAAGCGACGACGGACTAGGATCGAGCCATTACGAGTGGCGCGGCCTGAAGGCGCGACAGATGTCCGATGCCGTGTCTAAGCTCGGACCGAAAGGATTCAGCGCTGCAGATCCGGAGGCAGCGGCAACCCGTACCTGCGCCTTTGCCGCAACCAGCGAATCTTCGCTTCCCCATCCGAGCTGCTGGTGTTCAAGTACCAGGTCCACGGGCGAGCTTCGATCTCCTCATAGTCGGACGCGAACATCCGGTAAGCTTCATCGTCGCCTTTTGATTCGTTGAGCTTGGAGTATCTGAACTGTTGCCACGTGACCGGATCAATATTTTCCTCGACCTCGACCGGCATAAGTTCAATGCAGTCGGCTACGGCCGATAATGCGCGTACCAGCGCACTCTGCGCACCTTCATCCTCGGACGCCTCGGCTATAAGCTCCCTCATGTCGGCGATCCTAACCGCGAGGTGCAACAGTCGCCGCATGCGGCGCGCCTTCAGTTCGGGCGCTCCCTCTGCATCCTCAGCCGCAAGCCGCTCGACGTACGCCTTCACCGCATCGTTAATGAAGGCGGTCATGGTCTTCCCCTGACTCTGCGCGCGCTCACGCATCTCCGCCGCTAATTTGTCCGGGAAGCGGACCAAAACTGAATCAGACAATAGCCACCGCCTTGACGCCTTCCATTTTGATGGATAAACTATATAAAAAATCTAGATTCGAGGCAATGCTTCGGCGCTTTCTCCGCCTGGGCGCACTTCCCTGGACCCTGACAATGATAGCTAAAACCCAAAAGGGGCGGGCCCCTGAACCCCGGTTATCGAGAACTAACTCCCGCAAGTTTGCGGAGCTTGTTCGGCGCACGATGGCTGACTGCAGGCTCCCCTCCCTCTACGCGCTGTTCCTGAGCACGAACGCCGAGACGTCCCGGGCCAGCATTCATCGTTGGATGAGAGGCACCGTCCGCATCCCGGTCTCGGCCGCCCGCGAGCTCGTCGACGGACTCGCTGAGTATAGCTCACGGATCCAGAGGAGCCATCTCCTAGCGGAACTCGACGCGATCGTCCGGGGCGCAACGGACGAACACCCCCAGACCGAGCGACTCCGAGCGGAGCTGCGCGCCCGTGGAGTGCCCGTTCAGCGTGCTCTTGAGGCATTTCGGGCGGTCAACTTGATTCCAAACGAACAGTACGACGCAAAGCAGCAGGGAGGCTAGCATGGAACACAACGACCCGCGACTCGCGCCACCAATCTGGAAGATCGAGCTCACCACACCCGCACGGAATCGATTTATGGCGGTGACGCGCGAACTTGCCGAATTTATTCAAGGTTGGGCCCTCCAGACCGAACTCATTGAGCTCGACTTCGAGAAGCGCCTCGAAGTTCGCGGTCGGACGCATACATTTAAAAAGGTCGAGATCGTCAATATCGGCGACGGAATCAATTCGCTTCCGCTTGTAATGGCGATGAACGACGTCGAGGCACGCTGCCTCCGGCGCTTAGCCGCACACCGGAAGATACGCTGGTGCCTGCATCCGCTGGTCTCTGATGCACGCCAGGACATCTTCGAATACGACGCGTTCCTTTCAGTCGAGTTCCCGCGCACGGACGAAGAACTTGAACGAGCAAAGAGCACGTACCGCGATCAGATCGCTTTCGAGTGCGGCAAGCACTGAGGAAAGAGAAATGTCGGCTTCCGAGTCAAGGAAGAATGAAAAACTAACTCGCACCGAAGCCGCACAGCGACTTGGCGTGCATCCCCACACCCTGGATCGGTGGGCAGAGCGCGGGTTTCTGCACCCCATGCGCTATCCGTCGCCCTCAGGAGGTAGGCCAACGATTCGGTATTCTGTGGCCGAAATCGAACGCTTCGAGCGAGAGTCGGAATCTCGATGAGGAGGGCATGTTGAGAGATCGGCGGGCAAACAACGAAGGGAGCAAACCGGTCCGTCGTTCAGACGGGCGGTACCAATGCTCGGTACAGATTCGCGGGAGGCGTAAAGTCTTCACAGGCAAGACGGCCTCGGTTGCGCGCGAGAAGATGCGCACATGGCTGCGATCGCGCGAAGCCTCCGACTCGAACAGCACTCACGGGCATCGCACGGTCAAGGCACTATTCGAAGCGTACCTTGCGTGGATCAAATATGCCCGCGCGGATAAGACGTATCGGCTTTACGAATCGATCATCCGCCACCACATCTTACCGCGTATCGGAAACCTCCACCCATCGCGCGTGACATCTCAGCAGATTACCGAAATGCTTGCAAACATGCGTGAGTCCCCGATCGCGATCTTGGGCAAGCCGAAGCATGGTTCAACAAAGAAGCTCGTCGGCGAACGCACATGCCAGCTCGCCTACATCATTGTTGGTGCAGCCTTCAAGGACGTTGCCCCGAAGCTGCTATCGTCCGTTGAAAAGCCGAGGGCAAAGACGCAGGAGATGCGCCCGTGGACGAGCGCAGAAGCGTCGCGCTTCCTGACCCACGTCGATCAAGTGCAGGATCAGTACCGGGTGCTCTATCGCGTGGCGCTACGCACAGGCGCGCGAAAGGGAGAACTGCTTGCACTCCGCGTCAGCGACTTCGACGTAAACCGACACTTCATTCACATCACCAAGACCTACAACGAGCTCCTGCGCGCCGATGGCCCCACGAAGACCCCCTCGTCGCGCCGAAGCATCGCGCTCTCAAAAGAAACGGTTGCGGCCGTTCGCAAGCACATCCTTGCCAGCGGCGCGCGCGACGATGATCGCCTCTTTCAGATTTCGGACGTCAAGACGCTCTCGAAGAGGATGAAGCGCGCGATGCGGGACGCTGGCGTCCCGGTTATTCGGTTTCACGACCTTCGCCATACGTTCGCGACGCTAGCCCTCGCCGCCAAGGTCCCGGTCAAGGTCGTCTCCGAGATGCTCGGGCACAAAAGCGTGAAGCTTACGCTTGATGTGTACGCGCACTCCCTCCCGGGCATGCACGAGTCCGCCGTTGAGGCACTGGAAGCATTCTTCTAGCACACCCGATGCAACGCTCAAGACCAAAACTCACGAAACCTACAAAAGGAGAAACCCCGTGACACTTCCTCCCTTTCCGGAGCTTCCAACACCGCGCGATAGCGATCAAGCATTTCGCGCTGGGGTTAGAGGCGCTCCGTGCGTCGTGATCGACAACTTGCCCGTCGTTCCTGTGCTCGTGAGCTACCTTCCGGGGCCATGTGTGAGCGCAGTAGAGCGCCTCAGCAAGTGGCCTCCCGCGCAGAACACGCCCAGCATCGACGAGCACTACAAGATCGGGCGAGCGCTTCGCGGGATCGCCTTAAAACTCGACGCCTGGCGCGAGGACGCGCAGACCTTCGTTCAGACCGGCCAGATGCTGTTGGATCACGGTGCATTACATCTGCGTCTAAGCCAGCCATACGATCTAAACGTGCTCCTTGAAGACTATGGCAAGATACTCGCCCCGATACCCGATCGTGCCCGGCGCGGCCAGGCCGTCAGCGAAATCCTCGACGAGATACATGCCTACTCAAAGAAGCGCCGGCAGTGGGATCAACCTGACTTCTAGCAGCAACTGTGTGCGGAACTGTGTGCGAAACGCCAAAACCGTGATCCCTGGAAAATCAGAACCCCCGTAAAACGCTTGTTTTACGGGGGTTTTCATGGCTCCGGATGCTGGACTCGAACCAGCGACCCGCTGATTAACAGTCAGCTGCTCTACCAACTGAGCTAATCCGGAACGGCGAACCCTAGGCTACGCGATGCGGCGCCCGCCTCCTCCCTGCTTAGGTCGGAGTCGAGCGCCGAAATCGGGGTGAGCGGGGCTTAGCGGCCGCCGGGAGCGGCAGATTGCCGCCGGATGGTGACCGTCCGGTCGAGGCGCATCTGCACCTCGGTTCCGTTCTCGATCGTGAAGTTCGATTTGTTGTTGTAGCCGTAGAGGAAGCCGCCGGCCGCGCCGGCGATTCCGCCGATGTTGGTGTGGAAGATCGTCTTACCGATCATGTTCCCCAAAATCATGCCGCCGATCGTCGAGAGGGCAACCGTCGCGCCGTTGCGCGATTGTTTCTTCTCTTGTGCCTGGCTCAGCGAGCCGCTAATCGATGCGACGCTACCGTCTGCGAGTTGAAGGCGGTCGAAAGCGAGCTTCAGCGCGGCCTTGCGCCCGCGCCCGGCGCGCGTTACCGCAGCGACGTGCCCGTAGATCGTGGCGCCCTCCAAGCCTCCAGCCTGGTTGGGGAACGGTGGGATCACGGCCATCGTGAAACCATCGCCCGGGTTCGCCGTCGCCGTATTAATCGACGTCTGCATCCGGCCGTAGACGATCACGCCGTTATCGAGCGTGAATGCCTGCTGTGCCAGCGCAGGGGCGACCATCGCGAATGCGAGT
>DAIDGS010000168.1 GCA_027459845.1 Vulcanimicrobiota bacterium
GCGCTCGCCAAGTATGCCATCGATCCCAACAAGCCCAATCCCATCTTGGTGTAAGGAGCCGATGTGAGCGACACGATCGAAGTCCGCGTTCCCGACATCGGTGACTTCACCGACGTTCCCGTCATCGAGGTGCTGGTCAAACCTGGCGACCGCGTTGCCAAAGACGATTCGCTGGTCGTGCTCGAGAGCGAGAAGGCCTCGATGGAGGTTCCGTCGAGCGCGGCCGGGACGGTCGCGAGTGTCGCGGTAAAGCCCGGCGACCGCGTCTCGAAAGGCTCGGTGCTGATCGCGCTGCAGGCCGATGCTGCCGCGCCGGCTGCACCCGCCCAAACGCAACCGGCGCCGACCCAACCGGCACCGCACGCTGAGAGTGCGAGCCCACCGGCCGTCGCGACGGCGAACGCGCCGACGGCGACGCCGAGCGAACCGGCGCCGGCACGCGCCGGCGATACGGCGCCGCTGCACGCGAGTCCGGCAATTCGGCGCTTCGCGCGCGAACTCGGCGTCGATCTGCACGGCTTGCGCGGCAGCGGTCCGCGCGGGCGGATTACTCGGGACGACGTTCAGCAGTTCGTTAAGTCGGCGCTACGCGGCGCCGGTGCGCCGGGCGGCTCGGCAATCGCGGGCTTGCCGCCGTGGCCGAGCGTCGACTTCGCGGCGTTCGGCGAGATCGAGCGCGTGCCGCTCGGGCGCATCAAACGTCTGGCCGGGCCGAACTTACATCGCAACTGGCTGGCGATACCGCACATCACCAACTACGACGAAGCCGATGTTACCGACCTCGAAGCCTTCCGCACCGCCGTCAACGCCGATGCGGCGAAACGTGGTGAGGCGAAGCTGACGATGCTGGCGTTTCTCGTCAAAGCGTCGGTGGGCGCGCTCCAGCGTTTTCCCGAGTTCAATGCGTCGCTCGACGGCGGCGACCTCATCTACAAGCGCTACTATAATATCGGTTTCGCCGCCGACACTCCCAACGGACTCGTCGTGCCGGTGCTCAAGGGCGCCGATGCTAAAGGGCTGACCGCGATCGCACGCGAGACGGCGGAGCTGGCGGCAAAGGCACGCGATGGGAAACTCGGCCTCGCCGACATGAGCGGCGGGACGTTTACGATTTCGTCGATCGGCGGCATCGGCGGCACCGCCTTTACGCAGATCGTCAACGCTCCCGAGGTTGCAATTCTCGGTGCCGTGCGCGCTGCCCTGAAGCCGCTCTGGATCGACGGCGCCTTTCAGCCGCGCCTGATGCTCCCAATCAGCGTGAGTTACGATCACCGCGTCATCGACGGCGCCGGAGCCGCGCGATTCCTCGTTGCGATCAAAGCGCTGCTCGAAGACTTCCGCCGCGTCTCCCTCTAGCGTAGCGGACGAACGATGGCGAAAGAATCGTCTCTGGAAACCATCACGCCGGTCGAACTCGCCGCGCGGCCAGACCGCCCGCGGATCTTCGACATTCGCAAGTATCCCGACGACCGCCGCATTCCCGGTTCGATACGCGCCGACGGATCCGCGCTCGAAGCCGGCGACGACCTGCCGTTCGCAGACGAGGAGGAGGTGATCCTCTACTGCGGCAGCGGCAACTCATGTAGCCGCATCGCACAAACTCTGCGCGCCCGCGGTTACCGCGCCGTTGCGCTCGATGGCGGCTACAAGGGCTGGGTCGACGCCAATTTGCCTACCGAGGAACGCGACTAGCCGGCCCTAGGCGCGCCATCGTCAAGAGTCCATTTAGACGTGGTCTAATCGTTACCGCTAGCGGCAGCACGGCCAGCTGTTGTAAGGTCTAATACGAGCGCCTGTGCGATCGCCGAAGGGACGCCTAGGCTTTCAAGATACTGTGCGTTGTCGAGCGAACCGCCACCCATCGTGACCATCCTCCACGAATCATCGTCCTTTACCAACGCCTGCCCACCTCGTTACCGGCCTGCCGGTTTGCCACTACATACGCGCCTTCTTGAAACATCGTACCCACCGCGATGCCATTCATTTCGCGCGCGGTCTTGACAACAATCAGGGCAGCGATCGACGATGCGTCGGTCGGAGCTGGGATTTCGAGCAGCTTGCCCCCTCGATGCTCACGCCCTTCGGAAGTGGTTCTGTAAACGGCACGACAGCGGACGTCGCGCTCGAATAGCCTCCGGGCTCGACGATCGTCCCGAGCGCCACCTGGTCTGCGATCGACATCCCGCCGTAGGCCTGAACGTAAACTTTCCCATCGCTTCCAAGAAACACGACGCCTACCGCTCGCCCAGCGTCCAGCAATCCGGCCTCGGCCCTGACCACCGTTTTAGGGCGCAGCGGCAGGTCGTCTGCGACGGCGAATTGTGCTTTAGCGCAGCGAGTTCCCGGTGATTGCCGAAGAGCCGCCAACTGCGCCGCGACGGTCGCCGGTACGACTATGTGCCTCCTATTGCCTGGGTTTACACTCGACATGCGCTTACCCCACCTTCGGCCAGGAGGGTATCTGGCTCGTGCGGCATTCGAAACCACCGGTGCGCCAGCTCGAGACTAGTGGTGGTTCAGAAAGAGAATGAACCCCGAGTTGACTAGAGATATGGCCGAGATTGCGAGAGCCCAGTAGATTACGAGCGGCCTCCATGCGTTTCCCTTGCGGTAAGCGAAGTAGGCGCGGTAGCCCAGTATTGCCGTTGGGATGCCCATGGCCGCGGCGAGCCAAACGGTAGAATTTTGCATCGCTTCAGAACCCCTGTTCAACTATCAGTCGCACGCTTCGTCCATCGCCTCACCAGCGGAAGCCGTCGCCATAGCCGCGGCCACGAGGGCGAGGACACCGATGCCGGTCTCCACGGTGGCAGCAACCGCCGCCTCGGCGACGCAGGCGGCTGCGAAATCAAGCCTCGCCGACGAACAGCTTGCCGGGCGAGCACCGACGACGGCCCTGGGCTTTGGCAGGACCTGCGTTACCGCGAGGCCGCGCGAAGGTACGGAGAGGCTGAGTTCGTTCTTCTCGCTGATGGAAGCCGTCGCGACAATTCCGCTTGGTCCCACAGCCGTGACCGATCCGCGATGGCCGTCGAGCTTCGTGCCGTCGCTCAGTACGATGGTCGAAGAATGCCGAACTGCGGCGATGGGGAGGGTCGTAATGACGCCCTTTGCGTTTGCGAATGTCGCTCCTACCCGTGAAAACGCCACGGCAAGTAGAAGCTCACCTCCAGACGACGTCACCGTTACTTCTTTATTTCCCGTGTACCTCACGACCGCATCGTTGGCTGCGATAGAGGTTTGGGCCCTCGGAGCGAACTCGCTACTCGAGCAACCTGGGAGAAGCAGTGCGCCGATCGTGCCGGCGAGACCCGCCGTCAGAAAGCCCCGCCGATTTGCAATTCGGGTCAAGAGAACACACCCCTTTCTTCTAGAACGGTTCGGAAAAGCGGACTACGCCCCAAAAATTACCCCCCCTGAGCGAGATGTCAACCGGTGCGTTTCGCCCATATATGCGTTTTGCACTCATCACCCTTCCCTGCTCCCGCCGCGGCCGCGAGGCGCGGGCTATGCACCATCGCCCGCATAGCGGGCGGCAATGACGCGTGCGTGGGCGGCGACGGCCGCGCGTAGTTCGGGCGGGTCGATCAACTCGATTGTGTCGCCCCACGCGACCAGGCCGCGCACCGCAGCGCGTTGGCTTTCAAACCACACCCGTAGCCGCAACGGATCGCCCTCGACCGGTTCGGCGTTCCAAAACGAGCGCAGCATCGCGAGCGCTTCGCCGTCGGCATGCACGATCGCCGCATAGCGCGGCTCGCGCGCGACGATCCCCGCCGAGCTCGCCTTCCAGTACGCATCGAGATCGAACGTCGGATCGCGCGCGAAGCGCTCGTCGGTTTCGCGCAGCGCGCGCATGCGATCCACGCGAAAGCTGCGATAGCCTTCGACCGTCCGAGCGACGAGGTACCACACGCCGGCCTTCGAGACCAACCCGTACGGCTCGACCGCGCGCGTCGTGAGCGTACCGTTACGGTCCTCGTAGTCGAGCCCGATACGCCGATCGTCCCACACGAACCGGCGCAGCGCCGCCAGTCGTTCGGTCGGCGGATCGTCTTGATTCCAGCGACGCTGGTCGATGTGAATGCGGCCCCGCACCGCCTCGGCCGCGCGGCGTTGCACCTCGGAGAGACTGCCGCGCAGCTTGTCGAGCGCCACGTCCATCTCCGAACCCAACCCGAGGTCGCGTAGGATCGCCGATCCCGAGATAAACAGCGCGCGCACGTCGGACTCACCGAAGTGCGTCAGCGCGCGGCGATAGCCCTCGGCCAGAACGATCCCACCGCTCGCGCCTCGTTCGGCATAGACCGGAACGCCCGCCGCACACAGCGCGTCGACGTCGCGATAGATCGTCCGGCGGCTCACCTCCAAACGCGCGGCCAGGTCGCGCGCGCTGCGATACTGTCCCGACTGCAACAGCAGCAGCAACGAAACCAGTCGATCGGCCTTCATCCCGGTCCGCCCGGCTACGTCAGATCGACGTAGACGTCCGCGCCCTCGATCGTCACCGGATAGGTGGCGAGCGGCTCGGTCGCCGGCGGGTGCAGCACCGCGCCGGTGCGCGGATCGAACTTGGCGCCGTGCAGCGGACACACCAACGCATTGCCCGCCACATGACCTTCGCACAGATCGCCGCCAGCGTGCGTGCAGAGCGCCGCACACGCCCAGATCGCCCCGTAGGCGCGCACGATCGCAAGCTCCGCGCCGGCCAGCGTCACGGCCAACGGTCGCTCGGCGGGAACATCGGCGACCGCGCACGCGCGCACCCGTCGCGTAGGCGGCGCGGCGTCGAAGCGTCCGGCGATGTCGTCGGCGACGGCTGCAACCTTCTCGCGGAGCACCGCCACCGCCGACGACGGATCGCCCTGCGCCTTCTGCGCGAGCGAGCCGTCCACGCGGACCTTCGAGGCCGCCACCAGCACGTGATGCTCGGCCGCCTCGATCTCCATCTCGCGCAGCTGCATCAGCGCCGCGTACGCCGGTGCGGGCCACGCCGCCGCCACCGTACCGAAGCGCGTGAAGAGCGCTTCGAACGCGCGCTCGCGGGCCCACTCCATGCACCGATAGTCGGCATTCTGCGTCCCGGAAAAACCACCGCGGGCACCGCTACGCTCCATCGTCGGCCGTACCACCGTCCGGTACACCTCGAACGGAAACTCGCTCGCATACCACTGCGCGGCGGCCGTTGCGCGCGTCATCAGCGCCGCGGTTGCCAGCTCGCGCTCCGGCGCTGCCGACGTTGCCACGCAATCGAAGGCATCGCACGCGTGCGCCGCAGCGAGTGCAAACGCATAATGTCCGAGCCGCCAGCGGCGCGGCACACCGTCGTCTTCGAGCAGCGGCGACGACGCTCCGTCGGCCGGCGCCGGCGCCGGCTCCGACGCCGGCGCACCCGCGGTCGCGAGATCGCCGGCACGCGCCAGCATCGCGCGGAAGGCGCGCAGCAGCGCTTCGACTTCGTCGCGGCCGATCTGCGCGCGCGCGAGGTCGACGAGCAGTTCGGCCCATACGCCCAGCAGCACGGCCGCGAATGCGGGCGCGCCGAGCGTCGCGCGGACGACGCCGAAGTAGTCGTCGTAGATCGCGAAGTTCGCCAGCTCGTCGTCGCTCAAGCGGCGCGGCGCGGCGCTCTGGAGCGCGCCGCGCTGCGCGTCGGGGTCGGCATCGCCCGGCATAACCACCGACGCGCGCACCGCGACGGTCGCGGCCAGCGCGCGTAGCGCCGCCCCGATCTCCGCCGCATCGGTGAGCGGGCCGGTCACCGCGGCGAGCGCGGCGTCGATTCCCGCGCTCACCTCCGCGAACCCAAGCGTCGCGTCGCGCTCGGGCAGCCGGCCGCCGATCGGGAGTACGACGCTCACCCAGGGTAACCGTCGCCGGCAGCGTGCTTGGGAAAGCGGCGCGCGACGGCAACGCGCGCTGCAAGCGCCACGATCGGTACCGCCCAAACCGCGAGGTACGGCACCGCACCGGTCGCGGTGGTGATCGCCAGGCCGATCAGCAACGCGAGTCCGCTTCCGATGTTGCGGAGCGCATCGAGCGTTCCCCGGCGCCGTTGCTCGTAGGCCAGCGTCGCCCACCGCCGGCGTACGGCGACGCCCTCGAGGGCACCGAGTGCCAACCACGTCGCGGCGAACGCGCCGAGGTAGCCGGTGACCGCGAGCGCCGCGTGCGCGCTTGCGGAAAAGTGCAGGTACACCTGGAGCATGTACGTGAGCAGCAGCACCAGCGCGAGCACCACGAAGTTCAGGCCGACCTGGAGCGGCACCGGTTCGAAGTATTGATCGAAGATGCGATGGTGCCGGTACCACAGCGCCGTGACGATCGTAAAGGTGACCAGAAATGCGAGCAGCCACGTCGGGTCGCGATAGAGCATCGCTACGTGTTGTGGGAAGGTCAGGCTCAGGCTCATCTGCCCGAGCGCAAAGGCCAGCACGATATCCGAGAAGCTTTCCAAGCGGTGGGTGAACCGCTCGGCCTCGTTCACGTTTTGCCGGCCAACTGACGCAAGACGTACTGAAGGATGCCGCCGTGACGATAGTACTCGGCTTCGTCGGGCGTGTCGATACGCACCCGTACCGGAAACTCGATCGCGCGCCCGGTCGCCGCATCGCGCGCCGTCACCGTCGCCTGCATGCGCGGTTTGATGCCGCCGGCGATCCCGCCGATGTCGTAGATCTCTTCGCCGGTCAGCCCAAAGGTCGAGCGGTCGGCGCGATCCACGAACTCCAGCGGTAAGATCCCCATGCCGATGAGATTGCTGCGGTGAATGCGCTCGAAGGACTCGGCGATCACGGCGCGGATGCCGAGCAGATAAGGCCCTTTGGCCGCCCAGTCGCGCGACGATCCCGACCCGTACTCCTTACCGGCCAGCACGATCAACGGCGTACCGTCGGCACGATACCGTTCGGATGCATCGAATATCGACATCACGTCGCCGGTCGGGAGGTAGCGCGTCATGCCGCCCTCGACGCCGGGCACGAGCATGTTGCGCAGGCGCACGTTGGCGAAGGTGCCGCGAACCATCACTTCGTGATTGCCGCGACGCGCGCCGTAGGAGTTGAAGTCCTTGGGTTCGATCCCGCGCGCCATCAAATACTTGGCGGCGGGGCTGGTCTTCGCGATGTTGCCGGCCGGCGAGATGTGGTCGGTCGTTACCGAGTCACCGAGCACCGCCAGCGCGCGCGCAGCGCGTACGTCGGCGAGCGGCGCCGGCCGCTCCGGCATGGCGTCGAAGTACGGCGGCTGCTTGACGTACTCGCTGGCCCGATCCCAAGCATAGCGTTCGCTGGCGGCGACCTGCAGCTTCGCCCAATCCTCTTCGCCTTTGAACACGTCGCCGTAGCGCGCTTTGAACATCGCATCGTTCACGCACGCGGTCACCGTTGCCGTGATTTCGTCGTTGCTCGGCCAAACGTCGCGCAGGTAGACGGCCTTTCCGTCGGCGCCGACGCCGAGCGGCTCGGTGGTCAGATCGACGTCCATGCGACCGGCCAACGCATACGCCACCACGAGCGGCGGCGAGGCGAGATAGTTCGCGCGCACCTGTGGGTGGATACGCCCTTCGAAGTTGCGATTGCCCGAGAGCACCGCAGCCACGATCAAGTCCTGATCGGCGACGGTCTCTGCAACGTCGGTCGGAAGCGGTCCCGAGTTGCCGATGCACGTGGTACAGCCGTAGCCGACGGTATTGAAGCCGAGCCGGTCGAGGTACGACTGCAGGCCGGCTTTGGCGAGATAATCCGTCACCACTTTGGAGCCCGGCGCCAGCGAGGTCTTGACCCACGGCTGCGTCGTCAGCCCGCGCTCGACCGCCTTTTTTGCGAGTAGGCCGGCCGCGATCAATACCGACGGATTCGAGGTGTTCGTGCAACTCGTGATCGCGGCGATCACCACCGCGCCGTCGCTCACATCCTTGGCGGTTTGCGCCAGCGTTGCGGTACCGCCGCCGCCCTCGTTCAGAAAGCGCGCAACCGCACCGTTGCCGCCATCGCGCGCCGCCTGCCACTCGGCCAGCGCCGCATTGAAGGTCGTCTTCGCGTCGCGCAAGGGAACGCGATCCTGCGGCCGGCGCGGGCCGGCCAAGTTCGGTTCGACGCTCGCGAGGTCGAGATGCAGCACTTCCGAGTAGATCGGATCCGCGGTGGTATCGGTGCGGAAGAGACCTTGGGCTTTGGCGTATGCCTCGACCAGCGCCACGTGTTCGGCCGAACGCCCGGTCAGGCGCAGGTACTCGAGCGTCCGATCGTCGATCGGAAAGATCGCAACGGTCGAGCCAAACTCGGGCGACATGTTGCCCAACGTCGTGCGATCGGCAACCGGCAGCGAACCGAGTCCCTTGCCGAAAAACTCGACGAACTTCCCGACCACGCCCTTCTTACGCAGAATCTCGGTAACCGCCAGCACCAGATCGGTCGCGGTGACGCCTTCGCGCAGCGCGCCGTCGAGACGCATCCCGATCACTTCGGGAATCAACATCGTCACCGGCTGCCCGAGCATCGCCGCTTCGGCCTCGATTCCGCCGACGCCCCACGCCAGCACCCCCAGGCCGTTGACCATGGTCGTATGCGAGTCGGTGCCGACCGCGGTGTCGGGATATGCGGTCGCGTTCGCAGCGTCGAAGGCGATGCCGGCACCACCGGCACCAAAGATGACGCGCGCCAGGTACTCGATGTTGACCTGATGCACGATCCCGGTATCGGGCGGAACGGCGCGGAACCCGCGCAGCGCCGCCTGACCCCACTTCAGGAATGCGTAGCGCTCGCGATTGCGTTCGAACTCGAGTTCGGCGTTCTTTCGCAGCGCGTCGGAATCGCCGAAGTAATCGACTTGCACCGAGTGATCGATCACCAGTTCGACCGGCTGCAACGGATTGATCGCCTTCGGATCGCCCCCCATCGCCGCCATCGCATCGCGCATCGCCGCCAAATCGACCACACACGGCACGCCGGTGAAGTCCTGCAGCAGCACGCGGGCCGGTCGAAACGCGATTTCCTTGCTGCCGCCGGCGCTCGGCTTCCAGCCGGCCAGCGCCTCGACGTCGGCGCGCGTCACCGAGCGGCCGTCCTCGAAGCGCAACAGGTTCTCGAGCAGCACTTTGATCGAGAACGGCAGCTTGTCGAGGTGAGCGAAGCCGGCCGCCTCGAGCGCGCCGAGGCGGTAGTACGCATACGCGCGATCGCCGACGCGAAGCGTGTCGAGCGCGTTGAAACTATTGTTGCTGGTGGTCATCGGACAGGCGTATTTTGGGATCGCCGCCCGAGTAGCCTTCGATGGCGATCGCCGATTGGCCGGACAAAAGTCGCCAAATCGCGTCGCCGACGAGGTCGTAGCGCCAGCGCGAGACGCCCAGCGCTTCCTCCAACCGCTCGCGCGCGGGCACTTCGCGCGCAACCCGCTCCAGCCCGGCCCGCGGCACCAGCAGACTGGGCGGCAGATCGTGGGCGCGGGCCACCGCACCGACCACCACCCCGAGCAGCGCGGCAACCGTCTCGCGCGCCTGCCCGAGCGGACGCTGCGGTCGCTCCGGCAGCGCCGCCTCCTCGATCGCCTCGCCGGCCGCGACCGCGGCCAGCAGCGCCTCGCCGTACTGGCGACGCGCGCCGGCTTCCAGGCGGCGCAGTTGCGTCAACTCGTCGGCGCGCTTCGGACGCAGCGTCGCCAGCCCGCCGAGCACGTCGTCGGGCAGGATGAACTTGGGCGGCAGGTCGCGGCTGCGCGCCAGGCGATCGCGCAGCTTGACCAGCTCCGCGAGTACACCCAGTTCGCGCCGGCTCATCCGCATCGCACCCGGAATGCGCAGGTAGGCGCGGCGCTCGTCGCTGCGGTAGCGCTCCACCTCGCCCAGGGCGGCCGATTCCGCCAGCGCCCACTCCAGCCGTCCCTTGGCACTCAGGCGCGCGCGCAGTTCGGCTTCCATCGGCAACAGGTGCGCCACGTCGTCGACCAAGTATTCGAGCTGCCGCTGCGAGAACGGGCGGGTCGACCAATCGCTCACGGTCTGGGTCTTGGCCAAGCGCACGCCGCGCACGTCGCGCACGAGATCGGCCAGCGAGATCTGCATCCCATAGCCGAGAAACGCCGCCGCGACCTGCGTATCGAAGACCTCCGGCGGAACGATGCCGAAACGGTCGGCGAAGATCTTGAGATCCGAGGCCAGCGCGTGACCGACGACGGTGACGCGCGAGAGCGCGTCGATCAACCCTCCGAGTTGCGGCAGCGCCAACGGATCCACGATTGCGGCTCCATCCTCGAAGGCGAGCTGCACCACCATCAGACGCGGCGCATAACTGCGCTCGGAGTGGAACTCGGTATCGAGCGCAACGCGCTGCGCGCCGGCAACTCGCGCGCAGAGAGCTTCGAGCTGCGCCGCATCGGCGATCGTTTGAACGTTCACGGTGTGGCGGTTACTCCAGGGTGCGCGTGCCGAATGATGCGAAAGTGGAAGTGCGGGCGGTGATGTTCGTAGTACTGGCGCGCCCGCACCTCGTAGCGATGCACGAAGACGGTGACGCGATCGCCGAAGATGGTCAGCGCGACGCAAATCGGTATCGCAACCGCGCACATCGTCCAGACGTGAACCCAGGTGGGAACCTTGAAGGTCGCCGCGCTCGCGGTCGCCACCGTGCCGCCGAAGCCGGGGATCACGCGAACCGCGATCAGGAAGGCGGGCGAGCCGACCGGGAAGCGCTTGACCCACGCCGGCAACCGGTGCAGGTACGCTTCCAGATCGAGCATGTGCGAGGCGCGGTGGTTGATCCAGTAGCCAAGCAGCGCCGCCAAGATCAGGCCGACGACGTCGACCAGCGAGCCGGTGAGCGGGCCGAACAGCGCCCCGTTCATGATCGCCAGCGCGTCGGTGACCGAAAACGGCGCCGAGGCGACCAGGGCGAAGACGGCGATCGCCAGCGGGACGGCGAACGCACCGATCGAGCGGATCGCGGCTTCAACCTGCGGCTGGTAGCGGATCACGAAGTACGCGATCAGAAAGGACCCGGCGAGCAAGGCCAAGGCGCCGAGCTTACGCCCATGCCGATTCAAGCCGAAACCACGATCTGGCTTAAGAGCTTCATCACGATCCTCTGCGGAGTTGGTCTCTACGCCTCCGTTTTCATGCTAGCCAAGACCCGCCGCGCCGAGCGCGGTCTGCTCGAGGGGCCGAGCGTGGTCCAAAGCCCCCGCGCCCGGCTCTTCGGCGGCTTGCCCAACGCCCTGCTGGGAAACGCCTACTACCCGCTGGTCGTGCTGCTGGTCTGGGTGCGCCCGCTGCCGCTCGCGCTCGACCTTGCGATCGCCGCGGCCGCGCTGGCCGCCGTCACCTCGGCGTTCCTCGCCTACTCGCTGCTCTTCGTCACCCGACGTGCCTGCCCGTACTGCTGGAGCGCGCACGCAGCCAACTGGTTGTTGCTCGCAGCGTTGCTGGCCCTGCGCTGCAGCGCCTAGCGCAAAAAAAAACGGGCGCCGCGCGATGCGCGACGCCCGGGTTCCCTGCCATGGGAAGGCGTGCTACATCGCGCTCTTGGGTTGCCCCTGTGCGTTGAAGCCGTAGACTGCGGCGAGATCGTGCATCGCCTGATTGAGCACCGCATGATAGTCGGCGTCGGCGGCGAGGCCGTACTTGGCGTCGATATCCTTCATCACTTGCACGTGAATCGGATGCGAGACGGCCCGGTCGAGCATCACCTCGACGTTGAAACCGTTGCCGGTCTGCCCGGCCGCCCAGAGCGCACCGGCGAGCGCCTCACCGTTCTTCGGGTTCGGATTCGGCGTGGAGGGGAGCTTCACGCCCTTCTCCTTCGCGATCTTCAGCGCGTCGCTCACCACGAACGGGAACGCCTTGACGAAGTTGGTGACTTTCGTCTTTCCGAACTTCTTCTCCAGCGACGCCACTTCGGCGTTGGTTTTGCTGCCGGCCAGCACTTTGATCAGCGTCATCGTATCGAAGTAGCCCGGGCCGCCGCCGGCCATCACCATCGAGAGCGTCACCGGGAGGGCGGGCGGCCCGGTGTAGACCCCGGGACCCGAGAAGCGCGACGGGGCGTCGGTCACGTTGGGCATCAGGGCCGCCAGGGCGGGCACCGCCGCCAGCACCAGTACGCCGGTGCAGGCGAGGGCTTTGAGAAATCGGAGTTTCATGAGTCGATGCGTCCTTTTTCAAGCGAAGAATACGCCGACTCAACGGCCCAGCGGGCCGCTTGGATTCAGGGTGGGGCCTCGAACGTGCGTTCCGCGCGTACCTCCGCGATCATTGCCGCGTATTTCGGATCCTCGGTCGGCGACGTGGCGCACCAGGCATCGAGGATTTCGCAGCCGAGCGCCTCGGAGGTCGCCCGCAGGCTCAGACAGAGCACGTTGGCATCGTTCCAGGTACGCGCCCCGGCCGCGGTCGCGGCATCCGCGCACAGCGCGGCACGCGCACCGCGGACCTTGTTGGCCGCAATCGCAACCCCGGTGCCGGTCCAGCAGCACACCACGCCAAAGCGCGCGTCGCCGGCGACGACCGCTTGGGCCACGGCGCGTCCGACGTGCGGCCAAGCATCGTCGTGCGGTTCGCGGAGCACGCCCAAGCGCAGCACGTCGTAACCCAGCTCGCGCAGGCGTCGTTCGAGCGCCGCCGGCAATGCGCCGGGCGCATCGCTGCCCAGTGCGACGCGCGGCACCTTACAGGACGCCTCGACCGCAAGCGACAACTCGCGCAACCATACCTTGAACGATTCGAGCCGAGCCGCACATCCCACTGCACCGGTCCGCGCGGCCGCGAGCGTGATGCTCCTGCGGCCGAGCGCAACCGGCTTCGACGTCTACATGGTGCGCCGCAACGCGCGTAGCGCGTTCGCGCCCGACGCATTCGTCTTTCCGGGCGGGGCCGTGGATCGCGCCGATCGCGATCCGTCGACCCAGGCGCGCGTGCTCGGCATCGACGCGGCCCGGCTGGATCGCGAGTTCCGCTTCGACCAACCGGGCGGCGCGCCCGATCCGGGCACCGCGCAGTCGCAGCGTGCGGCGATCGCGATTGCCGCCCTGCGCGAACTCTTCGAGGAGAGCGGCATCCTGCTGGCGTGCGACGCGCACGGCCTCGGCGTCGGCGCCGAGGCGCTCGACCGCGCCGCGGCACACCGCGCGCGTCACGCCGTGCGCGACGGCCGGCAGACCTTCGCCGCCTTCTTGGAAGCGCACGACTGGTTTGGCGACGCGCGCGCCCTGACGCTGTTCTCGCGTTGGATCACACCGCAAAGCGAGCCGCGCCGCTTCGACGCCCACTTCTTCGTCGCGCTGGCTCCGGCCGGCCAGGCCGCCCGCTCGGACGATTCCGAGGTCCACGATGGCGCGTGGATCGCACCGCAGACCGCACTCGAACGCCATCGCGCGGGCGCGTTTCATTTGGTGTATCCGACGGTCAAACATTTGGAGCGATTGGCGAGCTTTGATTCGGCCGACGCACTGGTCGCGTTCGCACGCTCCAAGCCGATCGTCACGATCGCACCCGATGCGCATCCCGATGCCGGCTACGTGATGCCGGAGACGTTGGAACGCGCATGGTGACGCTCGTGCGGGCCCCCAACCCATCAGCCATGACGCTGAGCGGCACCAACTCGTACATCGTTGCGCGCGACGGTGACGCCGTCGTCATCGATCCCGGCCCCCCGATCGCGCGTCATCTCGACGCGCTGGTCGCCGCTCTCGCGCGCGAACGCCTGCAGTTGCGCGCGATCGCCGTGACGCACGGTCACCCCGATCACGCACCGGCGGCCACACCGCTGGCCGCACGGACCGGCGCACCGGTCTACGCGCACCCAAACGCAACCCTCGAACGTGCCGGCGATCTTCCGCTCGAAGGCACGCTGCACGCCGGCGCCGTCGCGCTACGCGTGATCGACGCACCCGGGCACACCTTCGATCACGTCGTCTTCTACGATCCGATCGACGGCGCGCTCTTCACCGGCGACGTCATCCTGGGCGAAGGCACGGTCGTCATCGCGCCACCGGGCGGTGCGATGCGCGCGTATCAAGCGACGCTCCAGCGGTTAGCCGACGTGTTTGGGACGGCGCGCACGATCTACGGCGGGCACGGACCGCGGGTCGACGATCCTGCCGCGAAGATCGCCGAATACATCGCGCATCGCAGGCAGCGCGAGCGCGAGTTGCTCGGCGCACTCGCCGACGGGCCGCAGACGATCCCCGAGCTGGTGATACGGATTTACGGTCCGCAGCGTTCGGTGTTGTGGCCCGCGATGGCGCGCCAAATGCTGGCCTACCTGATCGCGCTGGAAGCCGAAGGGCGGGTCGGCGCGGAGGCACTCGATCGCCCGATGGACGAACGCGAGCGCGCGATGCTCAATCCGGCCTGGGAGACGATCGTCGGCGCCGATCACGCCGAACTGGTTCGCGCCGAACTCGGTGCTATGCTCCGGCTCGACACGCTCTTTCGGTACGCCCTGCGCAGCTGAGCGCGTACCCGAGCGCTAATCGATGCGCACGACGATCTTGCCGAACTGCGCGGACGCGAGCAGGCGCGCGGCGGCGGCGGGTGCGTCGTCGAGCGTCACGATCGCATCGATGGCCGGGCGCAGCCCATCGTCGAAGAGCGCGAGCATTGCGGCGAAGTCGTGCGGGCTTCCCATCGAGGTGCCCACGATCGTCACGTGCTTCCAGAAGAGCGGAAAGAGCTTGATGCTCGCTTCCGGGCGCGTTGCGCCGTAGATTGCCACGCGGCCGCCCGGACGCACGACGTCGAGTGCCTTGGCAAGCGTGTCGCCACCCGAGGAGTCGACCACCAGATCGATCGGCGCCTCGGCACGCAGCGTCTTGTGCCAGGTGGGATCGGTGCGGTAGTTGAGCGCAACGTCGGCGCCCAAAACCCGCGCGCGCTCCAGCTTGGCGTCGTCGGACGAGGTGACGATCGCGCGTGCGCCGAGCGCCTTGGCGAAGATCAGCGCGAAGGTCTGAACCCCGCCGCCGACCCCGGGAATCAACACGGTTTCGCCGGCGCGCAGGCCGCCCCGCGTGACCAGTGCGCGGTAGGCGGTGAGGCCGGCCAGCGGAATCGCCGCCGCCTGCTCGATCGTCAGCGATGCCGGCCGCGGATAGACGTTGGCCGCCGGGACGGCGACGAACTCGGCAAACGTGCCGGGGTGCGGCATCCCGAGAATGCTGCTCGCGCCGGCGTCCCACACGGCCGGATCGTCGCCCCAACCCAGCATCGGATCGATCACGACCGAATCGCCGACCGAGCGGTCGGCGACCTGCGCGCCGAGCGCGGCGATCTCGCCGGCACCGTCGGACCCGAGCGTTGCCGGCAGGACGATCCCCGGATAGCGCCCTTGCGTGATGAAGACGTCGCGCCGGTTGAAGGCGGCGGCGCGGATGCGCACCAGCACCTCGTCCGGCGCGGGCGAGGGCACCGCAACGCGTTCCACGCGCAAGCTCGCCGGGCCGCCGAGCTCGTGCAAGCGCAGCGCGCGCATCGTTTCGCTCATCGCGGCAATCGGTTCGTCATAGGTCGCACTTCGGTTCAAACCCCGCGCCAGGCCTTCCGCGCGGCGGCGCCGTACTCGGAAACGGCTATGAGCAAGGTGCAGGTGGTCAAAGCCGTCTTCCGCGAGCTGCGGCGCAGCTACAAAACCTTCAGCATCGAAATCGGGCCACTGCGCGCGACCGGGGTACCCGCCATCCTGCTCGGCGTCACCGGCATCGTGCTGGCCAGCGGCATCACCGCCGCCCTCGCCAAAGCCTCACCACGCCTTCCCGAAACCTTGAGCGAAGCGCGCGGGTTGGCGGAGGCGATGAAATCTCAACCCGCGCGGCTCAAATCGTGATCGACGACGCATCGCTGACCGCGCTGATCCGTCGCGATCTTCCCGACGCGCAGGTTGCGGTGGTCGACCGCACCGGAACGATGGATCACTTCAACGTGACCGTCAGCTCGTGCGCCTTCGCCGGCAAGACGCTCATCGAACAACACCAGCTCGTGTACGGCGCGCTGCGCGCGGCGCTCAAAGACGGGCGCATTCACGCGGTCGAACTCAAAACGATCGTCCCGGAGAACTAACGATGTCGAACCAGCTTCACGACGAAATCCAACGCGAGATCGGAACGCACAAGGTCCTGGTCTACGGTAAGGGGACAAAAACCGCGCCGCGCTGCGGCTTCACCCTCGAAACGATCGAGTTCTTCGACCGCTTCGGTTACCCGTTCGAAGTCGTCGACGTGCTCGAGAATATGCCCAAGCGCGAAGCGCTCGCCGAGATGACCAACTGGCCCACGTTGCCCAAGGTCTTTATCGGCGGCAAGTTCTTTGGCGACACCGACATCTTGGGGCCGATGGCTGAGAACGGCGAGTTGCAAACCGTCTTAAAAGACGCGTTCGGGTACGAAGCTACCCCGAAGCAAACCATCAATCTGCGCCCGTGAGCGCGGGCTTTACGACGGTCGTCGCGCCGCAGCAACTGCGCGCGCAGTTGGGCGACCCCGGGCTGGTCGCCTTCGACTGTCGTCACCGGCTGATCGACTTCGACTACGGCCGTCGCGCGTACGAGCAAGGCCATCTCCCGGGCGCGTACTTCGCGTCGGTCGAGGATGATCTGAGCGGTCCCAAGACCGGGTCCAACGGGCGCCATCCGCTTCCCGATCCGCAAACCTTTGCGGCGTTTCTGCGCGCCCACGGCGTCGATGCGGATACGCAAATCGTAGGGTACGACGACGGGGGCGACATGTTCGCCGCGCGGCTGTGGTTCTTGTGCCGTTGGATCGGCCACGATGCCGTCGCCGTGCTCGACGGCGGCATCACCGCTTGGACCGCACTCGGCTACCCCACGACCGACGACGCCACGCCGGCACCGCGTCCCGGCACCATCGCGGCCCGCGTTCGCAGCGACATCGTGGTCGATGCCGGCTACGTGCAGCGACACCTCCACGATCCCGGCGTGCGCGTGCTCGACGCGCGCGCTCCCGACCGATTCGCCGGCCAAAACGAAACCGTCGATCCGGTCGCCGGGCACATTCCCGGCGCGCACAACCACTCTTTCAAGGCGAACTTCGACGCCCACGGGGCGTTTCTAGAACCCGCGGCGCTGCGTGCCGGGTTCGCACCACACGGCGACCCGGCGACGATCGTGCACCAGTGCGGCTCCGGTGTCTCAGCGGCAGCAAACCTGCTCGCGATGGAGCACGCCGGGCTGCATGGATCGCGCGTCTACGCCGGCTCCTGGAGCGAGTGGATCGCCGATCCCCAGCGCCCGATCGAAACCGGAGCAACCCCTCCGGCGCGCTAGCGCTTCGCGGGCGGCGGCACCGCGAACGGCTTGGCGATCGCGCCGGCCGGCGACGCCTCGAGCCGCGCGATATCCTCGGCGCTCGGCTCCTGCGAGAAGTCGCGGCACGCATCCACCATGCAGAAGAATCCAAACGGTGCGCTGCCGCGATTGACGAACTGGTGCACCTCGAGCGGGCCGACGTAGATCACGTCGCCGGGGCCGATCGCGCTGACCTGATCGCCGACGATCGCGTAGCCCTCACCAACCCGTACGATCACGTAATGCTCGTGTTCGTGCTTCTCCAGGCGCGAAACCGCACCGGCTTGTAGCTCGAAGTAGCGCAGTTCCATCTTCGGCCCGGGCGCATTCGGATCGGTCTTACGGCCGCCGACGATCGTATGGCGCTCGACGCCCACGGCAGCGCCCGGTCGGTAGCCCTCGACCGGCACCCCATCCCAACCGGCTTCCCGGCGATGAATGACGCGGCGTTGCATCGCGCTACGTCGCCGTCGGCGCAGGCGCGGGCGAAGCTACCGGCGGCGACCACGTCGTCCCGTCGGCAAGCGTCGCCGAGAGCACCGTGCAGACCGTCGGACCCGTCCCGACGCGCGCGAAGGCGTGGACGTCCTTGCCGTGGTCGCGCAGGTGATGCGTGATCTGCGCACCGGGAGCGAACGTCCCATCGTCACCGAGCACGTATCGCGACTTATCGAACTCGACTTGAAAGACGATCCGTTTGACCGCGACCTGAGCCGTATTCGTGAACGTGATGTTGAAGAAATTGTAGCCCTTGCCGTTGATAAACAGGTTGCCGAAACCCATCTGGCTGTTGAGCTTCTGCACGTTACAGCTATCGATCCGGATCGGCCCCGCTACCGCGGCCGCACTGGCGGCGGGACTTGGCGACTGGGCACGCGCGCTGAGCGGGTGCAGGATACCCGCGAACAATGCTAGCGGCGCAACGCTCGAAGCGAGTGCCAAGCGAACGAACGCCCACTTGCCGACTCGTGCTGGGACTGCTGAATGCTTCATCGGCTTCCGGGATTCGCACGATCGTCGGAAAACTCCGGCTGCCGGTGACGCCAACCTCCGACGCTCCCTCGAAATCGTACGAGGAACTACGGTGTCCGGCGCGGCGCGGCGTAGAACGTTCTGCTGCTGGCGGTCGGTAAGTGGACTGGCGTCTCGCGGCCAGGGGACGGTCGCCCCGCTTTGCGGGGGGTCGACTCTTCTGCCCTGGGCCGTACCGCAAGGCGCTGCGCGCGGCGCGTTCACGACTGCCGGTCGTCAGGGCGGTTCTCCGATGGTCAAATACCGGAGCGCGTCTTGAATCGGACCAGCAACTGCGGCGGGAGATACGGAGCGGCGTTCTCATAGAACGGCCGCCCACCGATGGTCGCGATTGGCACGGCGTAGCGCGGCGAGGTGAATAGCCCGGAATAGGTGTCGGTAACGTTTCCGATCGCGATGTCAACGGTGAAGTTCCGCGAGATGCGGTGCTCTATTCCGGCGTTCCACAGCCAGTTGCTGGGGAGATTGCGCTGATTCCCCAGCGACGTATAGAGCCCCGCCGCTACCAAGCGTGTTTTCGCATCGCCAAGCAGCCATCCGACAACGACGCTGGCTCGGTGCAGCGGAACCTGTGGGAGTTGCTTCCCGGGAATGTAGATAGACGACGGAACGGCGCTGATACGCGTATCGTGCGAGGCGAGCACCGCTCCTTGAATCCCGAAGCTCGACTGCACCTCGACGTGCGGCAGCGGCGTCACGGTGGCTTGCAGGAGTGCACCCCGGTAGACGATGTCCAAGCCTGGGACGCTTTGGATCGTGTAGATCGAGCTTGGCGAAGGCGGCGGCCCGCTGCAGCCGCCGTAGGTTGCGAAACCCGCCTCCAAGTCGTGCAGGTAGTTCGGCGGGAAAAACGAGGCAGGTTCGCTACTTGCCGGCACGTATGCCTGACTGAGCGTCACGCCATCGATAGACTGGTCGTACAGGCGCACCGCGATCGATCCTCGGAATATCGATCGCGTAACCTCGACGCCCACCCCAGTCGTGCGCACCACCCCACCCGCAGCGTCGGGTGCCTGCGCGATGATTTGGCGGTTAGTGCAGTCGAACGTGGCTGCCGAGCTCTGCGAGAACGCACCGCCGCCTAGTATGCCTGAAGCCGCCGCCGACGATTCAATACGCGCGGCGATCCTCCATGGTAGCATCCGGAACCGTGGTTCGACGGCGAAGCCCATGGCGACCGGTCCGCGATCCTCGTGCGCGCCGTCGAGCTTAATCCCGTAGCTAAAATGCGCGCTCGTGCCGTACCGGCGTGAGAGCGTCACGCGTTGCCAGAGGCCCTGCTGCGGTGGCGCTGCGAGCCCTTCGGGGAATACGGCAACCGACGCGCGCCCCGAATCCACGTCGACGGAAAGCCGCGTCCTGTCGGTATCGAGAGCCGACCAATCGAAGCTCATTATCGAGTCGGTACCGTGTCCCGATCCCTGAAATGGCGCCGGGATCCCACCTTCGACCCGAGCAAGCTGTCGTTCGTCGTAGTCGTCGACGAGATTTGAAACGCTCAACTCCGCGAGCGCGCTCGGGAGCGTCGCCGAAAGGTCGGCAATTGCTTCGACGGCACCCTGCGAGCTCTGAGCCGGACCGGCCCCGTACCCATACGGCACGTCCCCGCTATAGAATGCCGGAACGGGCTGGCCAAACGTGCTCCCCGCGATGAACCGCGCGGTTCCAATGAGGTCCTCACCGATCGGCGCTCGCAGGACACCGTAGTACGACTGGCCATCCAACCACCCGTAGTGTGCATAGCGTTGTCCCGTGGAATCGGTGTAGGTAAGACCGTTCAGCGCGCTATCGACGTGTCTTCGAGTTGCGACCAGCGCGATACCGGTAGCTCCGCTGGTACCGCTGTACTGCGCCTTTCCGTCGAGCAGGTCGTCGCTCCCGAGTGTCGCCGTCGCGCCGTACGCCGGCGACCCACTTGGATTGAGCAGTAAAAGGTTGAGCGTGTCGCGCGCCTGATCGACTTGGACACCCTCGAGCAGGTCGGGGTCGATCGCGTGCGAGGCAATCGGATCGGCGATGCTGACGCCGTTAAACGCATACCCGGTAAGACTGGGATCCTTGCCGTCGATCGAGATCCCGTTGCTTGTGCCGGAATATGGGTCGTTCTGTACCGATACGCCCGGTAGGAATGCCATAGCATCGAGCAGCGATTTTGACAATACAGCGGCGCTGTCGCCGGCACGCAGCGTTTCGAAACGCTGCGAAAATGTCGCGTGCGCGTACGTGCTGGCGATGACCTTAAGATTGGGAACAAGTGACAGATCGACAACGCTCGTACGGCGGGCATCCACTTGAATGGTGTATACTTGCTGACGATACGACGGGCACCGCACGACCAGACGGTAAGCACCTTCGAGGACGGCGCGAAATCGCGCGATTCCTCGGGCATCGGTAATCCCGATGTCGTTCGTAGCCGTCGAGCCGCCGATCAAGAAGATGCGCGCGCCGGCAACCGGTCGCGCATCAACCGCCGAACGCACCCTCACGACCGCCTCTCCGTCGGATGAGAGGGACGGCAAGCGGGCGGCGGCGGCACCAAACGGAATCACGGCGAGCAGCGTGCAGCAAACCACCGCAGCCACCCGTACACTGCCGACCCTCATCGCCTCAACCACGTCGGCGTCGCTACGGTCGATCGAGCGCCGCCGATTAGGGCGTCCGGACCAGCGTGTACACGTTTTCGAGGGTGATGTGACGCGCGGGGAGCATCGCGCTCGCGGGAATCATTGCGTTCTCCCGAACCTCGATCACACTCTTTGCGACGATCCCGTGACGGAGCGTCATCGCGGCCGTCCACGTCTCGCGGCCGATGGCGACCGACGACTGGGAACTGTTATCCGCCGAACTCATAGTCACCGAGGGAGGGTGCGCGATCTGGCTGGCGCTCGGGCCGACGCCGCTGCCGGTTTCCTGCAGCGTGACCGAGTCGGCCGCGAGGCTGAGCTTGACGACCCGAACGGAAGCCGATCCAGCCGGCCCGTACTGCCAACGCCGCGGAAGCGTCACCCTCCAGGTTTGCCCGACACGAAGCTGCGCCGACCGCGGATCGCCCCAGAAATTTTGGTTGTAAAAGAAACCTTGCACCGCTCGCGGCAGCGGCTTTGAACTGCCCACCTTATACGCCTGCAGTGTTTCGGGGTCGAACGCCACCGCATGCCGACCGGCCGAGATTCCACCGAATCGTGCCGATCCCGAGATCAAAAAGCGACTGCCTGCACGTCCCTGCACGCGCATACGATACGTCCCCCGAATGGTGCGAGCCGCACCGATCGTCCGCGTCGAAAGCGTCAGAGAACCTGCTATGACCTGGCCGACCCGTAGCGCCGGGAGTAGTACCGATGGGAGCGGCCCTGAACGTGCGGCGGCTACGCCTGTAGCGGCGAAGACGACAAGCACGAGCGACAAGCCCCGCGTGGTCATAACAGGTTCCTCCAGACAAACACGGCGATACGACTTAGAGGGGCAGTCCGAGACAGGGCGCCGGGTAGCTATTGCACACTTTGGTTGTCACGCAGATATCGAACCAACCGGCCCAGTAGCAGTTCGTCTGCTCGTAGCAGACCTCGATCGAACATTCCGTGGCCGACGCGGCGGCTTGACAGAACGCCGCGATTGCGAGTGAAAGCAGCAATCCCGCCATCGCTCTGCTGACTCCCCGCCTTAGAAAAATCGACATCCATACTCTCCCTTCACTTTTGCCTAGGTACCTTGACGCTAGGTGGCGCGTAACCTCGCCATGGAAGAGCAATGAATTGCCTTGCTCGGAACTGCCCACACCCCTGAGTACTACGACGCCAGCATGCTGAGTCCGCCTGGGCTCAACGAAGGGAGTATACCTCCCCCCCCCCCTAAGCGTTGTCAATCAGGACGTTTTGCATATAGGTGCGTTTCGC
>DAIDGS010000169.1 GCA_027459845.1 Vulcanimicrobiota bacterium
GTGTGGCTTTAGCTGCCACGCGGACGTCAACGCGGCGCTGGTGATCCGGGGACGGGGCGAGTTGCGTCTCACAAGTGAGCCAGAACCGGCCGAGGACGCCGGTGGACGCGCACGATGCGCGGCCTAGGCACACACAACGAATTCTTGGATCACCGCAAAAAGGCGGCGGGGCAACGCTCCTTCTTCAAATTCCCGAACAGCGAGGACCTGAAAGCCGTCGGCCAAACGCTCGATCATACTGCGGTCGAAGAAATGAACGACAAAACCTTCATCTTCATAGATTTGCTCGCCTCGGTGTGTGCCGACTCCGAAATCGGGATCTTCAGTGGTCCGAACCGTGTACACCTGGATTCCACCGGGCTTGAGGACCCGCCGGACCTCTGCGGACAGTCTCGAAAGCTCGTCGAGTGTGAAATCCATGCAATAGAGCATATGCGAGTAACATGCGTCGAAGACCGAATCTGGAAATGGGAGTGGTTCCAGAACGTCGTGCTGCACGGCTCGCACGTGCTCGGATAGCCTCAACGAGCGAACCCTATCCCGTAATGTTTCAACCGCAGCGTGCGAGAAGTCCAGCGCGACGACGTGCATTCCGTTTTTCGCGAAGAACAATGCATCGCGCCCCACGCCGCAACCAAGATCGAGAACCTCGAGATTACCTGTGCGAAGTCGCGTAAAAGCTTCCGCCGCCATCGTCGCCGAGAGGCTTGGTTCAGAGCCGAACCGATCCGGAGTCTCCGTGAACACGAGATTCCACTTCCCGCGCATGTCCATTCGGTCAAGGCCTTCACTCATGATCTTCATCCGTTTGTATCAGGCCGCCTGACGTCGAGCTGCCGCCGCCGTGCGCGCGTGGCTCCGTAATAGGGGCAAGCCAGCCAGTCGGTTTCACGTGCTCGCACGCACGTCTCGTAGGCTTGCAGAATACGAGGTGCGCCTTTTCGACAAGGCTAAGTGAAGCGGCGACGGGCGGCCGAAATGGTCCGGCATAGCATACGCCAGTTAGAATGATTCGAGCATGCGGGACTAAGTGTAAAGGCATTGAAGACCGCCCGGCCGCCTAGTTCGCCCGGCGGCGCGTCAGTTGTGTGCTCCAGTCGTTCTCTAAATGCTTGAAGTTGGGGCGCGGCGTCATGGTGTCCGGCGTCGCCCCGGTCGGCGGGCAGGTGGTGACGCCGGCGGGCAGCGCGATCGCATTGAGCCCAAACCACGCCTCGTCGTCGAAGCCGCTCGGAAAGCCCGGAGCCGGGTTCGGATTGGTGCCCAGGTTGCCGCCGATGTGCGCGCACGCTTGCGCCGGAGTCGGTCCGTTGTAGGCCTTCCAGTACTCGTCGCTCCACTCGAACACGAAGCCGCCCGACGCGACGTTCGTGCCGCCGCTGATCGTCGCGTGCTGATACAGGCTCGTCGCGCTATCGTCGATGTAGTCGGTGATCGCCGCGGGCACCGGCGTCGCGTACTCGCGCACCTTGGTGGGATTCGACACCGGATGGGGATGATCGGCCACCGGCTCGCCCCACTCCGCCACGATGAACGGGCGCGTCGTCTGCGCGCGTACCTGCGACCACAGCCCGTTGAAGGGCGGATTGTCGCCCCGATACACGTCGAAGCCCCACGCGAACGCGGCGGTCGCGCCATTGAACGGCGGGCCCGGCGGCTTGGGCGAGGGAGGAAAGCCGTTTGCCTCACCCTCGGCCATCGTCGAGGTCGAACCGTCGGCCAGGTCGTCCACCAGCGTCGTGGTGAGAATCCGTACGTTGCCGACGCCGGCGGCGATGAGCCCTTGCCACGCCGCCTGGATGATCGGATTCACGCCTTGCTTCCACGTGCCGCTGGACTGCACGGCCGGGTGCTGATTCCATTCGTCGCCGATCGAGATCCCCATCACGTCCGGATTGGCACCGAGTTTCAGCGCCATCGTGTAGTATTGATGCTCGAGCGACGTCACCGCGCCCGCATTGGGCGGATTGTCGATCAGCCCGGCTGGAAATCCGATCGAAAGAATGGTGTAGATCGGCTTGTCGCCGCCGTTGTAGGCCATCGTCAGCCACTGCTTCATGGGCGCGACCGACCAGTTCGCCGGCCCGTTGCGGATCATGTGCACGTTGTACACCTTCACCACGTTCACGCCGAGCTTGCGCATCTTGGCGAGATCGCGCGACCAGATCGCCTGGTTGGCGTCGTCGAGCGGCGTGATGTACGTCGAGCCGATCTGGGTCGGCGAATAGTCAACGCCTTTGATGTAGAAGATCGCGGGCGCCGAGTTGTTCTGCGAGATCAGAATATTGCGCGCGCAGGTCTCGAAGTACGTCTTTCCGGCGGGCGCGGTCGGCGTCGCGCAGGAAGCCGGCGTAAGGCGCCCGCGGCCCTGCGCGGTGCGCGCACCCGGCAACAGGTGGCCGGTCGAGTTCGTTCCCGCCATCGCGCAACTCACCAGTGCAGCGGCGGCGAGCGCCACCCATACGAACTTCACGAAGAGCCCTCCTGGGAACGTGCGAGTGTGAGGTGACTAACGTTGACCGTCGCGCGTTGGTTCCCTCGCGCGCGTGCGCGCCCTATGCGCAGCCGTCAACTTTGCGGAATCTTGGCAGTGCTGATCCGCGACGTCGCGAAGGGGTTTAGCCCGCGTGGGTGCTAGCGCGCCGGCAAATCCGTCGCGGCGCGACTGCGAGCCCCCGTGCGCTCGCCGCGCCTGGTCGGCGGCACGCCCCCGTCAGCGCGCGAGTGCGCGCAGAATCGCGTATGCCGCGGTCACGCGATCTGCGATCGGAAAATCTCGATTCGCGAGCAGCACGATCCCGATACGCTGCGACGGAACGAATGCCACGTAGGCGCCGAAGCCGTTGGTCGAGCCGGTCTTGTTCAACCAGGCGCGTTGCGCCGGCGGCTGCGGCGGAACGAGCGCGCGGACCCTCACCGGATCGAACAGCATTCGTGGCGAGTTTTCGTCCAGGACGGCCGCTCGTGTCACCGGATATGGCAGTTGCTCCCAGATCAGGTCTTGCGTCATCGCCCCGGCCCGAAAGTAACCGGTGTGGGTCGCCACGATGGCGCGGCGCAGCGCTCGCGGTAGACCCGACGGATCGATATTCTCCTGAACGAAACGCAGCAGGTCGGAGGCGGTCGTGCGGATGCCGTAGGCTTCGTCGCCGAGCGGACCGGGCGTCATGCGAATCGGCCGATTTCCCGTCCGGTAGCCCTGCGCATACCACGCTCGTTCGCTCTCCGGAATCGTCACGAAGGTGTGGCGCAGCCCGAGTTGCGGCAGGAGCCGCTGCTGCACGAGCGATGCAAAGTCTCCGCCCATGCGCGTGGCCGCAATCAGGCCCAGCACGCCGATGCCCAAATTGCTGTACGTGCGGTACGTGCCCATCGCATACGTCGGCTTCCAGTGCGCAAAGTATCGCATCGCCGACGCCTCGTTCGTCACGGCGGCGGGAAACTGCAGCGGCAGGCCGCCCGGCGTATGCGTGCCCAGACTCAACAGGCTGACGTTCCCGAAGGGGGTGCCGCGCAGCGCCGGCAGATAGGTCGCGACGGCGTCGCCCAGCGCGAGCCGGTGTTGCACCTGCGCCCACGACACCAGCGTCGCGGTGAACGTCTTGGTGATCGACCCGATCTCGAAGAGCGTGCGCTGGCGCACCGCAACGCGCGGCTGTTCCGAGGCCACGCCGTAATCGAACACGTACGCCCTTCCGTCGATGGTGATCCCCACTGCCATGCCGGGAATCCGATCGCGCGCCATCAGCGGCGTGACGACCGCGTCCACCGTGCTGCGCAGCGCCGGGTGCGCCGGCGCCGCGGCAGCGGCCGCGACCGGCATACAGGCGGCGGCAAACCACGCCACGTGCCCAAGGCGTGCGGCGCGGGTGCGGCTGGGCGTTCGACGATATCGCATGGCGGTTCGAAGGTACTGCCGAGCGCGCGCGCTCACCTGGCCCCCGGCTTTCGCTCCGTCTGCGCGAAGCGAGCCGCAAATGACGGCGAGAAGGGGAGCCGGGTCGTGTGGCGATACGTGGCCCTATGCGAATGCGCGTCTCGCTGCTCCTAGGGGCGATGCTGATCGTCGCTCCACTGCTTGCGCCCGCTCGGGCCGTCGCGGCATCGCCCGCGCTGAGGATGCGCCCGTGCACACAGGGCAAGGCCAAGGTTCCGGCCGAGTGCGGTTCGCTGCGTGTCTTCGAAAACCGTGCGACGCGGACGGGGCGAACGATCCGGGTACATTTCATCGTACTCAAAGCCGCGCATCCGAGCGGGCAGGTCGTCTACGTGAATCTCGGGGGACCGGGCTCCGAACTCTCCCAGGTCGGCGATATCGCCGACGGCCTGTTCCTGAAAGAGTTGCAGACCCTACGCAAGCGCGACGACGTGCTTTTTGTCGACGAACGCGGCTTCGGTAAGTCTCACCCCATCCCGTGCGACCTGTCGCCGGCAGGCGATCCGTCCGCGTACTTCGCGCACCTATGGCCGCGCGGGCTGCTCGCAGCCTGTCGTGCCAAGGATGCGAAAACCTCGGATCTGGCGGAGTACAACACGCGCAGCGCGATCGGCGACTTGGATGACCTGCGCGCCGCCCTCGGGTACAAGAAGCTCATCTTCGACGTCGCGTCCTACGGCACGTTTACCGCCCTACTCTACATGCGCGCCTATCCCGACCGCGTGGAGAGCGCCGTGCTGCAAGGCGTTGCGCCGCCGGGCATCCTGAACCTCGCGCGCGACTTTGCGTGGGGTGCTAAGCGTTCGCTTGCCGGACTGGTGAAGGAGTGTGCGAGCGATGCGTCCTGCCGCACGGCCTTCCCGCACTTCCACGCCCACTTCGACGCGGTGCTCCATCGCGTGAACCAAGGTCCGATCCCCGTTCAGGTTCGCATTGCACCCAAACGCATCGTGACCGTGAAACTGTCGCGCGAGGTCTTCGTCGATGCAGTACGTCACCTGCTCTACGATCCCGAAAGCGCCGCGGTGCTTCCAGCGATCGTCGAACGAGCGTACCACGGGCATACGCTCGCGTTGGGCAACGCCGTCGAGCTGATCACGCAAGATTTCACACAGCTCATCGACGGTGGCGCGTTTCTCTCGTATACGTGCGCCGAAGTGATGCCGTTCACCGACCAGCCGGCGGCGCTGGCGTATGCGCGTGCGACGTGGTATGGCGACGACCGCACCCGTGCGCAAGCAGCAGCGTGCAGCGTCTGGAACGTTCCGGCGATGCCGGCGAGCTTCAACGCGCCGGTGCGCAGCGACGCCCCCGTGCTGATGGTGAACGGTACCGACGACCCGGCGACGCCGCCCGAAGAGGCGAAGGCCGAGTTGGCATACCTCCCGCACGGAGCGCTGATGCTCGTGGGCAACGCCCCGCATAACGCTGAGTCCCCGTGCGTCGATCGCGCAATCGTCGCGTTTATCGATGCGCGCAGCGCGGTCGGCGTGAATCTCAAGGGCTGTAGCGGCAACTTTAAGCGCCCGCCGTTCGCGATAAAGATTCCGGCGTTTTTACTGTGACGTGCGCCCGGACGGCGCCCTCGCCCGTGGTTTCAATATATCCGGCCGCCAACGTCGAGCAGTCTTGGCAGTGCCGATCCGCGACGTCGCGAAGGGGTTTAGCCCGCGTGGATGCTAACGCGCCGGCGTGAAACGCGCCAGCGCGTAGCGTGCGTGCAGCGGATGGCGGTAGTGGAACGGCCCAAGCCAGCTCACGATCCCCGGGGTCGAACCCGTCCAGAAGTTCAGGATGAATGCGCTGGGATGCGTCGGTAGCGTTGCCGGCGAGCCGTGCCGGGTGTAGAGCGTTCGACCGTCGACGATCCAGCTGATGCTATCGGGAAGCCAGCGAATCGCGTAGGTGTGCATGGCGCTGGCCGCATCGAACGGCAGCGCGATCGTATGCTCGATGCCGGGCCCGCCTTCTTTGTAGTAGGTAGCCTCCAGCGTGCGTGTGCGCGCCCCCGGAATCTCGACATCGATCTCGTCGTTGGTCTCCGGTCCGCCCGGCGTCAAGTTCACGTAGGTGAAGAAGGTCGACACGATGCCCGATCCGCGCGCCGCCTGCATGCGCACGGTGTACGTACCGTAGCGATAGGTGGCGACGCTATCCAGCTCATCCGAAGCAAACGGCCGTCGCGAGCAGCCGGTCGGGCAACCCCGATCGTCGAGCGTGATGTTCAGCACGCCGTGCGCGACGGTCGCGTTGGCCGCGCGCCAGCCGACGTTGAAGTCACCGCCGTTGCTGTAGCCGTTCTGACGCGCCCACAGTGCCGGGTTGTTCCAGTCGCTCAAGTCGATCTGCGCGCGGGCTCGCGATGGTGCGGGGCGGACCGCCGCCGCGGGCGCCGGCGCGTAGGCGACGGCAGCGCAGCCGGCCAACACCAGACTTGCCAGCGCCGCGCCCAGCATCGTCCCGCGTCCGATTGTGAGCGACGCCGGGCTCACAGGATCACCGCTTCGCGAAGCGCAATTCCCAGCGTCGACGCGCGGCCGCGCTGGTACGCTTCGTCGAAGACCGGTATGCCGAGCGCGGCGCGGGCGCGGTCCAACACGTCCTGATAGTCGGGCACGTCGGCGTTCGCACGCAGGTCGCTGTTGCGCTTGCGATACGCGTCGGAAAACCCGAGCAGGTATGCGGCCACGTCGTGTCGTCCCAGGGCGGTCGCCAGCGACGCCGAGCTTTCGATGCAGTAAGCCACGTAATGTGGGGCTTCGGCGCCGACGTAGATTTGGACGGCTCGGCGCAAATCGAGGCGTGCCTGCTCCAACTGACCCTGCTTGAGATGAAGCCGTGCGCGCAGCGAGAGCGTCATCGCGAGCACCGGATGGCCCAGCCCGTCCAAGATCGTGGCCGATTCTTCATAGGCGGCAAATGCCCCGGAAACATCGCCCAGTGCGGCGCGAATCTGCCCGAGCGTCAGCAGACACACGCCGAGTTTGTAATCCGGTTCGATGCTTCGTGCCCGCCTGAGCGCGTCTTCGATGTAGACGATCGCCGAGGCGGCATCGCAATACCCGTCGATTTCGACTGCGGCAAGGTTGGCGAGCGCCAAAATCATCGCATGCTCGTCGCCGATCGTGCGGTAGACCTCCAAGCAGCGCTGATAGATGCCGCGCGCTTGATCGTAGCGGCCGCGCACGTACAAGGAGCTCCCAATCGTTTGCAGCGATCTTGCCTGCCCGGCGACGTCTCCGAGACGTTCGAAGATGGCCAGCGCTCGCGACGCATGCCGTTCGGCCGCATCGGCATCGGCTTGCCCGTAGGCGGTCACGGCCAGCGTATGCTCGAGCTTCGCCAGCAGCGCCGGCTCGTACTCACCGGCATGCTCGAGCACGACCGTCAGCCACCGGCGCGCGTCGGCGTAGCGGCCGATCCTGCCCAGAAAGCGACACGCGTTGTTGCACAGCTCGGCGCCGGTCTTGAGGTCGCGCCGCTCGGTGACGAGCCGCCGGAGGGCCAGCAGATAGTTCTCCACTTCGGCCGGGCAGGCCATCACGGCCGACCGGTAGGCCGGATCTCCCCGATCCGGCACCAGCAGGCTCGAACGCTCGGCATACCAACGCCCGAAGCGCGTCAGTAGCGGACCCGCTACCTCGGTGCGCAGGCGCATCCGAGCGTAATGCGCGGTCGGTTCGGCGATGCGAAACTCATCCCGCGCCGGGCTCAACTCGATCAGCGACTTCCGATCGAGATCGTGCAGCGCTTCGTCCACGTCGGCGGCGTCCAGCGCCCCACCGGCGCAAATCGCCCGAACGGCGTCGGTCCTCCCGCCGAAGGCGAAGACCGATAAGCGAAGCAGCAACTGCTGCTGCGCTTCGTTTAGTCGCGTAAAGCTCCAATCGATCGCGTGGTGGAGGCTCCCCTGTCGTAGCTCCGAGGAGTGCGCCGTAAATCCGACGCCACCGTGCCGTTCGAGTGCGGAAAGCAAGCCGTTGAAACCAAACTCGTGCAAGTGGGCCGCCACGAGCTCGATCGCCAGTGGGTTGCCGTCGAGATGCGTGATAATGGTCTTGACAAGGCGCTCCGATCCCGCCGCGCGTTCGCTCTCGTGCACCGTGGCGCGCTCTTGAAAGAGGCGCTGCCCGTCCGCAGATGTGAGGCCGCGTAGCCGGTGCGCGATCTCACCCGGAAGCTGCAATGCTTCGCGGCTCGCGGCAAGCACGCGCAGGTTGGGACACTGCGCCAGCATGCGCGCAATGATGTCCGCGCAATCGCGCAGCAGGTGCTCGCAGGTGTCGAAGATCACGAGCGCATCGATCTCCTGCAAATCGCGCATCAGCATGTCGAGGGCACTCGGTGCGGTCACTTCCGGAATTGCGAACGCGCGCGCCAGTGCTGAAACGATCTCCGTGGAATGCCGCAGTGACGCGATTTCGACGAACCGGGCACCGTCGCGGTAGCGCTCGGCCAAGCGGCGGCCAACGTGCAGCGCCAACCGCGTCTTCCCGACGCCTCCGCCTCCGACGATCGTAACCAGGCGGCTGCGCGAAAAAGACTCGAGCATCGCTTTGGTTTCACGCTCGCGGCCGACAAAGCTGCTACTCACATGCGGGAAGTTGTTCTGCGCCTCAAAGCGTTCGAACGCGGGCGCCGTCACTGCAGTCACGGGATTCGAACCGGCGTAACGATTTCGGCCGGACGATTTGGCCTCCGAGAGGCGAGCGGCGGCGAGCGACAGCAGCCGGTCCATGTCCTCGCTGCATTGGGGCACGGTTGCGGCAAAGCCCGTGCTCAAGCTCACCCGGCCGAGGCTGCTGCCGCGGTGTTCCTTGTCGAGTCGCTCGATCGCTGCGTGGATCGCCTGAGCGACGGCGGCCGCGTCATCCTCCGAGCATCCCGGCAGGAGCGCGCAGAACTGGTCCTCGCCGGAGCGCGCAAGGAAACTCGACGGCCGCGCGACGCAGGTTTGAATGGTCCGTGCGATATCTTGCAGGCATAGGTCGCCGGCCAAGTTCCCGTAGCGTGCGTTGTAGGCGTTGAAGAAGTCGAGATCGGAGACGATGACGGCGACCGGCTCGCGCGTCCGCAGCGCGTCGTGGAACGAGCGGCGTAGCGCGCGCTCCAGCGCACGGCCGTTGCCGAGCCGCGTGAGCGCATCCCGCTCGGCTTGCTCGGACAGGCGCCGGTCGGCCAGCGGAGCACCGATAAAGAGCGTGGCCGTTTCGATCAGATCGATCGCCGGCTGCGCAACCGCAGCGCCCGCCTCGATCACGACCGCACCATAGATATTTCCGTCGGCCGCGAGGGGTACGGCGATGACCGTATTGGGGTCGTGGCGTTCGATCGCGGTGACGCCGTCGCTCATCGCCACTGCCCCGAGGCGAAGTTCCGGCTGCCGGTGCCGGCTGAAGGCGACAAGCGGCTCGCGTCCTTCGCGAATCACGATCGCGAACCCGCGCAGATGGAGCGCGCGCTCGCACAGCTCGCAGAGCGCGGCGCAGAGTGCCTGCTGGGACGCATTGGAGGCAGCTACTCTGGCAAGCGCCCCGAGCAGGCTAGAGTCCGCGCTCGTAGCTGAGCCGACGTTCTCCATGTCGGCGAACAATTCGACGGCAGCTCAGGCCCCTCCGCTCGCCGCGCGGGCCGTCGCAGCCTGGTTCCGACGCAATCGGGCCGGACGCGTCGGTATTCGCGCAAAACGCCGCTTGACGCTCGCCCGCCGGCGCGTTACCCTCGAGCGATGACGTACGCGAGCCGCTATGGCTTTGCCGAGACGCTCGAGCGCCTCACCGCTGCGATCGCCGCCGCCGGCAACCGCATCTTCGCCACGATCGATCAGGCGCAAGCCGCAGCCGAGGCGGGAACGCACCTGCGTCCGACCACGCTGCTGCTCTTCGGCAACCCCAAGGGTGGAACGCCGCTGATGCAATCCTTTCCGCTGCTCGCGTTGGAGCTTCCGCTGAAGCTGCTCGTCTGGGAGCACGATGGCGCGGTCAACGTGGCCTACGTGCCGATGTCGGAGATCGCCGCGCGTTACGGCGTAACCGGCGAGGACGCGCGTATCGCCGCGATGGATCGCGCGCTCGCGGCTCTGGTCGCAACGGTCGCCTGAGGCCAATCGGCGCGCCGGCGTTTCTCGCGTCACACGTCGCTGCGGTCGTGCGTTGTGCGGTCGTCGCCCACGCGGCGGCGCTTCGAGGAGGCTTCCGAATGAGAAACGCGATCGTCTGCGCGGCCATCGCCGTGATGCTCACCGCGTGCGCGGCCGCAATCGGCCAGACGATGCGCGGCCCGTACCCGACCATGGCGCCGGTAGCGGAGTACATGATGCCCCGTGCCGCGGAGATGCAGATGGCACGCAGCGCCGCGCCGGTCTCGATCTCCGCCCACGCCGAGGTGCTGGTGATGACGAAGACCGGCTACGTCGTCGCATCCAAGGGCACCAACGGCTGGGTCTGCATGGTCGGGCGCATGTGGAGCGCCGGTCTCAACGACCCGGAGTTTTGGAATCCCAAGGGGCGCGGCGCGGCGTGCCTCAACCCGGCGGCCGTCAAAAGCGTGCTGCCCTTCTACGTCGCGCGCGCGAAATGGGCGCTGGCCGGCGATACGCTCGCGCAGATCGCCGCAAAGTCGAAGGCCGGCTACGCCGATCGCCGATTCCCCGCACCGAGCGGCTTCGCGCTGATGCTCTCGAAGGAAAGCTACCTCAACGACGGCGTCAAAGGCCCGTGGCGTCCGCACATCATGCCGTTCGTCGCCAAAGATCAACTCGCCGCCTGGGGCGCCGGGCTCAAAGGTTCGCCGATCCTCTCGCCGGCAACCGCGACGTTTCGTTCCTACGAGCCGGTCACGCTGGTGATCCTGGCGCCGTATTGGTCCGACGGCTCGCCCGCCCCCAAAATGTAAACGCTCCCGCGCTAAAACATCCCGGGAATCAGCCGCCAGCGCGTGCGTGCCTGATACTCGGCGTAGCCGCGCAGGTTTTGGGCGAGAAACGTCTCCTCATCGAGCAACCGCAGCACGATCAGCGCGATCAGCGGTATGACGAACGCCAGTCCCCAGTACGAACCGAGCGCAAGCGGGACGCCGATCGCGACCGTCGTCAACGCGACGTAGAGCGGGTGGCGCACGATCGCGTACGGCCCGGTCGCGATCACGCGCTGACCTTCGGCGATCTCGACCGTCGCTGCGGCAAAGCGGTTCTCGCGATACACCAAAACATAGAGATACATCCCCGCGACCACGAGCAGGTTCCCGACGAGGACGATCCACGGAACGTTGCCCGTCCAGCCGAAGCGGTGATCGAGCGCCGATAACACCACGCTCAGCATCAGGCAGAGATACATCGCGCTGGCGATGACTCGCTGGGCGCCGCGCGCTTCCTGCATCGGCCCGCGCAGGCGGCGCTCCAGCAGCTCCGGATCGCTCTTGGCGAGATACAGAATGGTCACGCCGCCGCACACGCCGCCGACCCCGAGCAACAGCCATCCTTGCCAGTACGCGAACGTCCCCGCGGGCCAAAAGATCGCCGTCAGCGCTAGCGCGTTGGCGATCGCCGAACTCACCGCCAGCCGCGCGACCATGCCCCCGTCGTTACCGTCGATCCCGAAAACGCCCTGCTGCGTGCGATGCCGGGATTCGCAACCCGGCCGGAATCATCCGGCGCCGCCCCGAAAGGCGCAGCGCGCGAACGCGGGCGCCGAACGGGAGTCGCCGCGCGACCATCGAGCCTCCGACGAACAGGCTCGAAACCCACGCGCGGTGCGTTACGTTCGAGAGGATAGGATCGGCCGTTCTCAGGGGGACGACTCATGAAGATCAACCCGACGCACCGGCGTGCGCGTACGGCGCTCGGCTTCGCTGCTATCGCCGCATTTGGTGGGGCGACGCTGGTGGGCTGCACGCAGGCGGTGGCGACGCTCCCCGCGCGGCCGGCGACGGCCGCTGCGCGGCGACCGCTGGTAACGCACCGCGTCCTGCATAGCTTCGGTGCGACTGCCGGCGACGGCGAGATGCCGCTTGCCGGCCTGACGCTCGCGAATGGCCTGCTGTACGGCACCACCTACGCCGGCGGCGCGTCGGGCCACGGGGCGGTGTATGCGTTGAACGCGCGCGACGAAGAGCGCGTCGTCTTCAGCTTCCCGGGCGGCGCCGAGGGCGCCCATCCCGCTGCCGGGCTGATCGAGGTGCACGGCGCGCTCGTCGGAACGACCCGCAGCGGCGGAGGCGCCGCGGCGTGTCCGGCGGGATGCGGTTCGGTCTTTGAAGTGCAGGCCGACGGCAGCGCGCGCGCGCTCTACGACTTTCGCGGCGGCACCGACGGCGCGTTTCCGCGCGGGAATCTCGTCGAGGTCAACGGCAATCTGTACGGTACGACGACCGCCGGTGGCGATGCGGGCTTAGGGACCGTGTTCGAACTGGAGCCCTCCGGCGTCGAGCGCATCATCCATAGCTTCAACGGCGGCAGTAGCGACGGTGCGTACCCCGAGGCGGGCCTGGTCGTTATGAACGGCGCGCTCTACGGCACGACGCGATTCGGCGGTCCCAGCCGCGACTGCGCGAGCATCGGGCCGGGTTTCGAGGGGTGCGGCGTCGTCTTCGCCGTGGAACTCTTCAGCGGTGCGGAGCGGGTCGTTCATGCATTCACCGGCGAGGCCGATGGCGCGAAGCCATCCGGCGACTTGCTCGCCTTC
>DAIDGS010000170.1 GCA_027459845.1 Vulcanimicrobiota bacterium
GGTATGTCGAGCGGGTAGAGCGCTGGTTCGCCGGCGGCACCGCGGTTCCGCCGATGTTCACGCCCTTCCGTTTGCGCGACTTGGAAGTCCGCAACCGCGTTGTCGTCTCTCCCATGGATACGTACAGCGCGGTCGACGGCACGCCGAACGACTTTCACCTGGTGCACCTCGGCAGCCGCGCGCTGGGCGGCGCCGGGCTGATCTTTACCGAGATGACCTGCGTGACGCGCGAGGGGCGCATCACCCCGGGCTGCACCGGGATGTACGCCGACGAGCATGCCGCGGCATGGCGGCGCATCGTCGATTTCGTGCACGCGCGCTCGCCGGCCAAAATCGCGCTGCAGTTGGGTCATTCCGGGCCGAAGGGCTCGACCAAGCTGATGTGGGAGGGCATGGACGAACCGCTCGATGCCGGCAACTGGCCGGTGGTCGGGCCGTCGCCGGTACGCTACGGCGAACGCAGCCAGCAGCCGCGCGAACTCGATCGCGCGGCGATGGACGCGATTTGCGAGGCGTTCGTGCGCGCCACCCGGATGGGAATTGCGGCCGGCTTCGATCTGCTCGAGCTGCACTGCGCGCACGGCTACCTGCTCTCGTCGTTCCTGACCCCGCTGCTCAACCGGCGCACCGATCGCTACGGCGGTTCGCTGGCGAACCGGCTGCGCTATCCGCTTGAAGTCTTCACGGCGATGCGCGCGGTGTGGCCGAGCGCGCGGCCGATGTCGGTGCGCATCTCGGCGACCGATTGGCATCCCGACGGGATCGGCCCCGACGACGCCGTGGCGATCGCGCGCGCCTTCAAGGAGGCCGGCGCCGATCTGATCGACACCTCCACCGGTCAAACCTCGCCCGAGGCGCGTCCGGTCTACGGGCGCATGTTTCAAACGCCGTTTGCCGACCGCATTCGCAACGAGGTCGGGATCGCGACGATGGCGGTCGGGAGCATCACCGACGTCGATCAAGTCAACGCCATTCTCGCCGCCGGCCGCGCCGACTTGGTCGCGCTCGGGCGACCGCACTTGGCCGACCCCTACTGGACGCTGCACGCCGCCGCGCAACTCGGCTACCGCGACGCCGACTGGCCGGTGCAGTATCTCGCGGGGAAGGATCAGCTCGAGCGCCTGCTGGCGCGGGCGGCCGAGGCGAGCCATGCCATCTGAGCGCTTCGAGATCGCCGGCCGGCACGCGGTCGTCACCGGCGGCGGCGCGGGCATCGGCCTCGGCATCGCGCGGGCGCTGGCCGCGCACGGTGCGCGCGTGAGCGTCGTCAGCCGCACCGCCGACCGGCGCGACGCGCGCGCCCCTGACGGCGTGCCGTTCTTTACCGCGCTCGCCGACGTGAGCGTCAAGACGCAGGTGTCGGCGGCCTTCAACGCCGCGCGCGCGGCGCACGGTCCGATTGCGATTCTGGTCAATAATGCCGGCATCGCCGCGTCGGCTCCGCTGCTGCGCACCAGTCTGGGCATATGGAAACGCATCCTGGCGACCAATCTGACCGGAACGTTCCTGTGCACGCAGAGCGCGTTGGACGACATGCTCGCGGCGCGCAGCGGACGCATCCTCAACGTAGCGAGCACCGCCGGCCTGGCCGGCGCGCCGTACATCGCCGCCTATGCGGCCAGTAAACACGGCGTGGTCGGCTTCACGCGCGCGATCGCCGCCGAGCTCGCCGGCAAGGGCATCACCGCCAACGCGCTCTGTCCCGGGTATGCCGAGACCGAGATGCTCGAGCAAGCGATTGCCAACGTCGTCGCACGCACCGGAGCGAGCGCCGACGCCGCGCGCGCGCGGCTGGCGCAACAGAATCCGCACGGCCGCATCGCCACCGTCGACGAGATCGCGGCGGCCGCCATCGCGACCCTGAGTGGCGATGCCAACGGTCGTGCGATCGTCCTCCCCGGCGGCGACGCGATCTGAAAGGATGCACCGATGAAAGCGCTGACGTTCT
>DAIDGS010000171.1 GCA_027459845.1 Vulcanimicrobiota bacterium
GCTAAAGTCGCTGGTCAGCAGGTCGCCTAGACCGAGCGGCGGCAGGCCGAAAATTTCTTCGACGGTTTTGACGATCCCGGCCGGTGCCAGGTGGAGCTTCCCGACGAATCCCCGCTTGGCCAGCGGCGAAACCACGATCGCATAACTGCGCATGCGATTGACGTGATCCGAGGCCAAGTCGGTCCCCTGCGGCGCGATGAAGATGGCGGTCGAGTTCCACTGCGGCGACCGCGAGAGAAACGCGACCATGCTCCCCAGCGCGGCATCGGCGGCATGCATGTCGGCACGCGTCGCCGGAAGGCTGACGTACGCAAAGCTGGGTACGGTGCCGGCTGCAACGGCGCGCCGCATGTCGGCCTCGAACTCGCGCGCACGGCGCTCCGGCGAGCCGTGGTAGGCGAGGTCGGCGTTGCCGCTCAGTACGGCCGCGGCCGGGACGTTCACGTCGAAGCCGCCGACGGTACGCCCCGAGAGATCGAGCATCGCGCCGTAGCTCCGAAAGCTCAACCCAGCCCGCGCAAAGGCGTTGAAGAGGTCGCCGACGCGCGCCTCGTCTTCGGGATCGTCGCTGCCGCCCATCGCCCCGCGCGCGCTGGCGACGGCGGCGACGAACTGCGCGTAGAGCGGGCTCGCCATCCCCAGCATCGCCGCGCGCGCGATCGACGGATTCGGGTCGGCGGCGTAAAAGTTGTCGGCCAAGGCGAACGTGCGCGCGAGCGCATGCAGGTTCGGCGTGATGCGCTGCGAGTAGACGTTAAACGTGGGATCCCCGTTTCCGTAGGGCGCACCGTCGGCACCGCGCAGGTCGCCCAGCATTTCGTCGTAGCCCTGCTGACCGAAACCGATCACCACCACGTGGGCGATGGCCGTGCTGCGCTTGCCCGAACGCAGCGGCGGAACGAGCGCGTTGGCTTTGGCGAGCTTGGGCGTGCGATTGTAGCGCAGCGCGCTGAGCGTCGTCTTGACCAGCGGGAGGTGCTTCAAGTCGACGCGCTGCAGCATGCCGAAGCCATCGACGCCTTTGGTATCGAGGACGTACAGGTACCGCCCTTTTGGCGAGCGCGCCAGCGCGGTCGGAAACCAACCGGTTGGAATGAGGCCGTAGCGATAGTGCTGCGGCATCTGGGCCGCCAGCACGGCCACCGCGTTCAAACCGGCCAGCGCGACGTAGAGGCGCTTGTCGTGCGGGCTGAGCAGCGCCGCACTCGGCAACGCGCCGTACGGTGCGCGCGGATAGAGCCGCAGATCGAGACCTCGAACGACGCGCGGCGCGGCACCCACGTGCACCACTGCGACGCGATCGACCCCCGACATCACCACGTAGGCAACTTTCCCGTCGCTGGCTAGCGCAATCGATCCGGGCACCGCACCGCCGATCGTCTCCGTCCCATTCGGCGGATCGTCCATGCGAACGACCGCCGGGTTCGCGAGCGCTCCGCCGGCGCGATCGAAGATCGTCAGCGCCGACGAACGATCCGGGTTGAAGGGCGGCGCCCCGAACGGCGGCTCGCTCACGGGGCGGCGCAACCGCGTGTACGCCGCCAGGCCGCCGCCCGAAACGAATACGCGCCGCACCCCGGCCGTCACCGAAAACGGGAAGTAGCCGACCGGAACGCTCGCGACGACGGTGCGCGTCGCCACGTCGACCGCATCGAGCGTCCCGCCAAGGTTGTCGACCGCGTAGATCGTCTTGCCGTTGGGCGAGGCGGTCAAACCGGCCGGAAAGGCCGGGAATCCCCCCGCCGACGGAAGGCCGACGGCTTGGGGTTGCGGCGTCAGTTGGCCGCGCGCATCGAGGGTGAAGACGCGGATCACTCCAGCGCCGCCGTCGGAGGCGAAGACCAGCGCGGTCGAAGGGTCTTGCGGGTTGGGGACCGAGGCAACCCCCATGAAGAAGCGAAAGGCGGGGTTGTGGTAGACGTCGACGACCCGCATGGTGCGCGTGTCCACGACGGCCAAGGAGTATCCGATCGCCAGTGACGCGTTCGAAGCCGGCAGCGCCAACCCGCCGCTGCGATCGTCGTCGTTGCTCACGATGGCATACCGGCCGCTCGGCGAAAGGGCAAAGCCGAGCGGGTTCGTCCCCACGAAGACGCTGCGCCCGGCCGGCGCCGCGATCCGGCCGTCCGGGAGGACCGCGTCGGTCGGCAGCAGGGCGTCGGCACCCGCCGGACGCATGCCGGCCGGCGAGGAATAGTCGAGCAGCTTCGGCGGGGGCGCGGCGCCCAGCAAAACGGCGGCCAATGCCGCCGCCACGAGTAGTCTAAACGTCACGGGAAGTGAGGCTTTAGGATGCGAGTCCCGGGGGACCTGCTCAGCGACTCCCCAGACTGGCGCAACGCGAAAGTCCTCGCGGTGGCCTCGGCCGTTCCACCCTACGCCCTCGACCAGCTCGACGTCGCCCGGCGCCTGGCCTTGGCCCTGGGCAAGCGCTCGCCCGAGATCGCGCGGCTGCTTCCGATGTTCGGCAATACCGGGATCGAACGGCGCTACTCGTGCGTCCCGATCGCGTGGTACGAGGAGTTGCACGCCTGGCCCGAACGCAACCGCATCTTTTTGGAGTCGGCCGTCGATCTGTTGGAGCGGGCGACCCGTGAAGCGCTCGCGCGGGCACAGCGCAGCGCCGGCGACATCGATGCCATCGTCGCCGTATCGACCACCGGCATCGCCACCCCCAGCCTCGATGCGCTCCTGATGGAGCGGATGGGATTGCGGCGCGACGTGCGTCGCACGCCGATCTTCGGCCTGGGATGCGGCGGCGGCACGATCGGCCTCAGCCGCGCCGCCACGCTCGCCGGCGCTCAGCCGGGCGCGCTGGTGCTGCTGCTGGTCGTCGAGCTCTGCGCGCTCGCCTTTCGGCGCGACGACTTCAGCAAGAGCAACATCGTCGCGACGGCACTCTTCGGCGACGGCGCGGCCGCGGCACTCCTGAGCACCGAAGGCAGCGGACCGGCGGTCGTCGCGGCCGCCGAGCATACCTGGCCGGCCAGCCTCGACGTGATGGGCTGGGAGGTGATGGACGACGGCCTGCGCGCGATCTTCTCGCGCGACATTCCGAGCCTGGTCGCCGCCGATCTGCACGACGTTGCCGCGGCCTTTCTGCGAACGCGAGCGCTGACGCTCCACGACGTCGAGACCTTCGTATGCCATCCGGGCGGTGCCAAAGTCCTCGACGCACTCGAAGTCGCCTTCGAACTGAAGCCGGGTGCGCTGGTGGACGCGCGCGCGATCCTACGCGAGTACGGCAACATGTCGGCGGCAACCGTCATGTTCGTCTTGGAGCGCGCCCTGGCAACGCGCGCCGAGCGCCCGTGGAAACGGGCGCTGGTCAGCGCGCTCGGACCCGGCTTTACGGCCGGGTTGACGCTCCTCGAATCGCCGTGAGCGTGCTGTGGATCGTACTCGGGCTGGTGGCGCTGCAGCGCGGCGTGGAGCTGTGGTACGCGGCCCGCAACACGCGCCGGCTGCTGGCGCGCGGCGGCCGCGAAGTGGCATCGCATCAGTATCCGTTCTTCATCCTGCTTCACGGAGCGTGGCTGCTCGCGCTCGTGACGTTCGTCCCGCGCGACGCATCGCCCAACTGGTGGCTGCTCGCCGTCTACGCGCTGCTTCAGGTCGCGCGCGTTTGGACCGTCGCGTCGCTCGGACCGTATTGGACCACGCGCATCGTCACCGTGCCGCAGGCGCCGCTCGTCCGCCGCGGCCCGTATCGCTTGCTCCGCCATCCCAACTATGCGATCGTCGCACTGGAGGTTGCGATCCTTCCACTCGCCTTTCACGCCTACGCGATCGCCATCGTCTTCACGGTGCTCGATGCCGCACTCCTCGCGTGGCGCATTCGCATCGAGAACGGCGCGCTGCAGTCGCGCCGGACGCTCGCCCCAACGCACGCCGACCGGCCGGTTTAGCCGGCCGGCGCAGCCGCCTGCCGGTCGATCTCCTCGAAGTCGGCGTCCGAGAGCCGCACGCCGGCCGCGCGCACGTTCTCTTCTAGGTGCTCGGGGCGCGACGTGCCGGGAATCGGCAGCATGACCGGCGAGCGGCGTAGGATCCACGCCAACGCCAGCTGCGACGCGGTGAGCTGCAACCGCCGCGCGATCCCTTCGAACGGCGTGCCCGGCCGCGCCAAGTCGCCGTTCGCAAGCGGAAACCACGGGATGAAGCCGATCGCGTGTTGGGTGCAGTAGTCGAGTACGGCTTCGCTCTTGCGATCGACCAGATTGTACTCGTTCTGCACCGTCGCCACGACGAAGTGCTTGCCGGCCGCCTCGATCGCGTCGACTCCGACCTCGCTCAAGCCCACGTGGCGGATCAATCCTTCCTTCTGCATCGCGGCGATCTCGGCAAACTGCTCGTCGGCCGGAACCTCCGGATCGACGCGGTGCAACTGCCACAAGTCGATACGCTCCACGCCTAAGCGGCGCAGGCTCATGTGCACGGCTTGGCGCAGATACGCCGGCTTGCCGCACGGAACCCAGCGATTCGCCCCGGTGCGCAGCAACCCGCCCTTGGTCGCGATGACGATATCGCCGTAGGGATGGAGCACCTCGCGGATGAGCTGCTCGCTTACGTGCGGCCCGTAGCTGTCGGCGGTATCCACGAAGGTGATGTCCAACTCGCGAACGCGGCGCAGCGTGGCGCGTGCGCGTTCCACGTCTTCCGGTTCGCCCCAAATGCCCTTGCCGGTCAGGCGCATTGCGCCGAACCCCAAGCGATGGACTTCGAGATCGCCTCCAATGCGAAAGCTTCCCGATTGGACGGCCGACGGTTGCTGGCTCATGCGCTTCTCCTTATCGATAGAACGCCTCGCATGACCGCGCCGCGGCGCGCGCGGTTGCACGACCCGATCGGGATTCGCTTATGCGTGAACGTTGTGATAGGTATAGCGTGCGAACGACGCTTCGCGCTTCTCGACGCGTGCGGTGCAGGCGGCCGCAAGGTCGTCGACCAGGTTCTCCAGCGTACGCGATGCGATGCCGCTGGCGATCGTCGCGTCGACGAGCTTCCCAAAGAGTCGCAGCGGAACGTCGTAGTTGCCTTCGAGCCAAAGGATCGAACCGGTCGGGCCGAGGCCGTCGACGCCGATCGATCCGAGGTACGTCGGGAAGGCTTGCGCGTGCGCGGTGGCGCGAAACGAGAGCTCGATGGCCTGAGTCTCGGCTTGCCGCGCGCCAACCGTCAAGGTGATCGGAATGCGGACTTCGCCGACGTCGGGAACGTGCAGATCGCCGAGGCGGACGTGCAGCGCGAAACCCTGCCACCCCGAATCGCCGCGTGCGATGGCCAGCAGCACCTCAAGCAATGCGTCGAAGGCCAACACCGGCGGTAGCCGCAACGGTCGCTGAAATCGCACGTTCGCCATCGATCGACCTCCCATCTACCAGGTTCGCATTCCCGGTGCGAGATACCCCGGGTGGCGGATCAGATCGCCGGCAGGCCCGGCATAGACCACGACCGCCAATACCAATGCGATCAATCCCCAGCGGTAGAGGCTTTGCAGCAGCGCCGGCGTCGTATCGGTCGACGACGCCGGGGTCGCGAAGGCGACCGCCATCGACGCGCTCTTGTCGTTCTGCCGCAGCGTCCCGATCGCGACCGCCGCGAACGTCACGATGCTGGCGAAGAGAAAGATGCCGCCGACCGCCGCCAGCAGCATGTACGGCTGCCAGGCCTGCGTCGCGGCGGCGCCCGCATAGTCGACCGCGGCAGTCCGGCGCGGCACCCCGAGCAGGCCGGCAACGTGCATCGAAAACGACATGATCAGCATGCCGAAGAACCATAGGCGCGTCTGAAAGAGTGCGAGTTCCGGCTTCCAAAGCGCGCGTCCGGTCAGTTTGGGAATGAGCCAATAACTCGCCCCGAGAAACGTCAGCGCGACCGGGCCGCCGACCGTCACGTGAAAGTGCCCGACGATCCAGATGGTGTTGTGCACGAGCATGTCCATGCTGTACGACGCATTGACGAGCCCGCCGAAGCCTCCCAGAATAAAGAGCAGCATGCCCAGCGCCGCGCCGCTGAAGGTCGGGTCGTTCCAGGGTAGCGCGCGCACCGTAGCGAGAAAGCCCTTGCGACCCTGCTTGATGGCAAAGAGCTCGAACGACGCGAAGATGGCAAATGCCGTAATGAACGACGGGATCGCAACGCCGTAGGTCGTCACCGTAAAGAGCATTTTCCAACCCGACGCGATGCCGGGCTCCATAAACTCGTGATGGATGCCGACCGGGGTCGAGAGCAGGATCAGCATGATGAACGTGAGACGCGTCAAGCCGTCGCTAAAGACGTTGCCGCCGTAGAGCGTCGGGATGATGTTGTACCAGATCACGTACGCGCCCATGATCCAGAAATACACCAACGGATGTCCGAAGTACCAAAACAGCATGCGGGTGAGCATCACGTTGATGCCGGACGTCCATCCGAATGCCCACGGGATGAGCAGCCCCATTTCCGCCACTACGCCTAGCGTCGCGACGATCCACATCACGAAGGTTGCGGCCGCACAGTAGACGACCAGCGGGATCGGCTTGCCCGGATTCGCGCGGCGAAATGCGTTCACGTTGGCGAATACGTCGAAGGCGACAAACCAGGTTCCGGCGATCAGCAGGGTTGCGCCGACGTAAAACCATGGACTGGCTTTCAGCGGGGCGTAAAACGTATAGAGCACGGTCGCATTGCCGTCGAGAATCGTCGTGGCCGCCATGACGGTCCCGACCAGCATGACCCACCACCCGAGCCACGCCACCACCAGCGAGCGCTCGCGCGGGATCGCCCGATAGGTTACGAACTCGGCGATTCCGGTGATGAAGAACGTCGTGAAGATCAACGCCATCAGCACGCCGTGCATCGTGAGCATGCGGTAATAGTCGAACCAACTGGGCGGCGTGAAGGCGCCGCTGCGCGCGATCCCCTGCAGCACGCCGAAGAGCGCACCCAGACAGATGGCAACGGTCGACATGTAGACGTGCGCGAGCACGAGTCGATTTTCCGCGAGCAGCGCGGGACTCGGACGTGCCTCGGACATCTAGCGTACCTCGATCTTGGCAAACATGTCTTGGTGCCCTATTCCGCAGTACTCGTTGCAAATCAGAAGATAGTGCCCGGGCGTCGAAAACGTATGCGTCTCCTGGTTGACCCAGCCCGGGATCGCCATCATGTTGACGTCGGTATAGGGAATGAAGAAGCCGTGGACGACGTCCGAACTGGTGACGTAGAACGTCACCTTCGCGCCGACCGGAATCGTCAGGCGAGCGGGTTCAAATGCAAAGACATGCGCGACGTAATACGCCTCGTACGCGCCGTTTGGCAACTTACGCAGACCGGGGTGGTCGAACGGTGCGGTTTGCGCCACTTTGGTCGGATCGATTTGACCGAGGCCGCTCGGCGGATTGATGTCGCTGGAAAACGCGGCGATGGCGAGGAGCACGAGGAAGACGAGCAGCATTCCGACGCCGAAGCCGAGCCACCAGCGCTCGTAGCGATGGATGTGCATGCTACCAGCGTCCTCGCAAGAGCAGGTAGAGTCCAATCCAGCCGGCCAGAAACACCAGCCCCATCACGAAGACGAAGCGCAGCGTCCCAATCAGCGGAGCGTCGCCGTCGTCCTTCACGGCCGCCACGTCACGATAAGCGTCCACACCCGGCGATGCTAACCGAAAGTTGTGAAAATCCTTGGAAGGTGCCGACGGCTAGCCGGCGGACGTCGTTCTGCAATCCGGGGTCGGGCGCAAACGCGGCGCCTACGGCTACGACGCCGATACCGAGGTCACGCAGATCAGCGTCAACCTCGACGTCGTGCCTTCTCGTTGGGTTCGACGCGTACGGCGTCGCCGCTACCGCACGTCCTTCCCGGAGAACGGCGCGCCGAAGAGCGGTGCGAACAGACAGACGTTGAGCGCTCCGGCGAGGAAGACGACGACGCCGACCGCGATCAGCACGTCGCGTCCAACGCCGGCGGCGAGCAGCGTGAAGGCCAGGGCGACGAGGACGGTGCCCGCAACGGCGCGGGTCCAGCGTCCGGCGGGGTGGCTCATGAAGCGAACGAATGGATGTGCGGTCATTGTAGGTACCTTTCTTCCGTACTGAGAGAAGCGTGAGATGCGGGGTTCATTCGGTGAATCGCGCCAGAACGCGGTCGAGTCGCGCGCTGGCCTCGGCGGCGATGGGGTTCAAGCGGTCGTTGCCGACGAACCCCAGCATGGCGGTCGCATCGACGACCGAGACGGTCGCGTGCCCCTCGATCTCTTGAACGACCACGTTGCAGGGGAGCAGCAGGCCCAACTGCGGCTCGATCTCGATCGCCTGATGGGCCAGGTGCGGATTGCACGCGCCGAGGATCCGATACGGGCGAAAGCTCTGCCCCAGCTTGTCGTGCAGCGTCGCGGCCACGTCGATCTCGCAGAGCACGCCGAAACCCTCGGCCTTGAGCGCTTCCCTGGCGCGTTCGAGCGCCGCATCGAAGCTCAGGTGCGTGCGGACGACGTGTCCGTACCGGTTGCTGGATGGATGGGCTGTCATGGTCTTCCTTTCTTCGAAGAGACTGCCAGGGGCGGATGGAGCGTGCCGGTGGCCAGATCGAGTGCGATGTCGCTTTCGGCCAATGCTGCCCCGGCCGCGATGCGTTGCCGGTGCGCGCGGGCATCGGCGACCTCGGCGGCGCGCAGCTCGAGCGCCGTACCGACGCCTGCGCGGTAGCGCACTTCGGCCAGCCGCAGGCTCTCCTTCGCCAGGCGGACCAGCGTTGCCGCCGCGGCGACGCGCGCCTGGGCGGCGGTCGCGTCGAGGAACGCGCGCCGCACCTCGAGTTCGATTCGCGTACTCAGCGCGTGAACGCCCAACCGTGCGCTCGCGACGGCGCTGCGTGCGGCCGCGACCCGTGCCCGCGAGTAGCCACCGTCGAAGAGCGTCCAGACGGCGTTGAGCGCCACGGTAAACTGCGGATGGAAACCGCTCTCGACGATCGGCTGCACGTTCCCCTCGCTGGCGGTGAGCCCAACCTGCGGCAGCGCGCCGGCGTGCGCCTCACGCACCGCGAGTTGCGCCGCGTCGACCGCGTCGCGCGCCGCCGCCAACTCGGGGCGCGTTGCGCGCGCGCGGGCGATCAACAGTGGCAGCGAGCCCGTCGGGGCGACGGTCGGCAGTCCGTCGATGGGATCGTGGAGCGTGTCGAGCGCGATCCCCATGACCGCGTCGAGGGCGCTTTGCGCGAGCGCGACCGCATTATCGGCCTCAATGGTCGCGACCCGACGGTCCGCGACCTCGACCTGAGCCGCCAGCAGTTCCGAGCGCGGCACGGTTCCGACATCGAATCGCTCGCGCGCCAGGCGGGCGTCGGCCCGCGCCAGCGCCAGCGCGCGCCGGGCGGCTGCGGCGTCGGCGCGCGCTGCCACCAACGCGTAGTACGCGCGGCTGGCCGCGGCCACGGTCGCGCGCGCCGCGACGTGGAGTTGCGCCTGCGCCTGCGCGTAGGCGGCATCGGCCCGACCGAATCGCGCCATGGCGCTGCCGCCGTCATAGAGGCTCAGGTGCAGTGCGACCAGCGGGAGCTGCGTTGCGTTGGGCGCGAACGGCAGCGCGCCGAACGGCGTTTGGAGCCGGGCGACGTGGTCCTGGTACCCGTACGAATAGCTCAGTGCCGCCGATGGCCCAAAGCGCGCGCGTGCGGCGAGCACCGCATCCTGCGCCGCACCGACGGCCAGTTCGGCCGCTCGATACTGCGAGTTGTTCTGCAGCGCCGCGGCGACCGCATCGCGCAGCGTCAAGGGCGCGCCTTGGGACGCCCCCACCGATGCGAACGTTGCCAGAAGCATCGCGGCAGCGAGGAAGATCGCCTTACGCATCGGCCAAGACCTTCCAGGTCGGCGCGTTCGCGCCAACCGACCGTAGGGTGATCGCTTGACAGGCTTGCAGTTCGCCGTAGGCCGAGGTCATCGCGACCTCGACGCGTTCGACTGTAAACGTACCATAGACGCGCGCGACCGCATCGACGGCGTCCTTACGCCCGCGAAAGAGTTCGGCATCCAGTTCGACCTGCTCGCCGGTAAGGAGCCGCGGAAGCGCCAGCGATTCGGTCGCAAAATTCCCCAGCTCGGGGAAGGTGACGATGCTTCGCACCGCCCCAACGTGGGTCGCCGGCGGCGCGTCCGGCGCCGGAGCGGCACGCCGCTCGGCCACCAAGGCGTACAACAGCGGAATCGCAAGCACCGAGAGCACTGCCGACGCGGTCATACCGAAGACCAACGCCCAGGCCAGCCCGCTCCACACCGGATCCGCCGCGATGACGATCGACGAGAGGACGCCGGCGGCGGCCGTCAGGAAAATCGGCCGCGTGCGCGCCGTGGTGGCGTCGATGAGCGCTTCGCGCAACGGCGCGCCGGCGGCCAGCTTATCCTCGATAAACTCGATCAAGATAATCGAGTTGCGCACCACGATGCCGATCAAGGCAATCAAGCCGATCATTGCGGTCGCCGAGAAGTAGACGCCGAACGGTGCGAGCAGGGCAAAGCCCGGCATCACGCCGATTACCGCTAGCGGCACTGCCGCCAACACCACGAGTGGCGTCTTAAACGAGCGAAAGCGGGCCACCAGCACGAAGTAGATCAACAGAAACGCAATCAACATCGCGCGACCGAGGTCGGCGAATACCCGCAGCGTCAGTTGCCACTCGCCGCCCCAGGCGATCCGATACCCCGCCGGGATCGGGGAGCGCGCCAGCGCGATCATCATGTCGATCACGGCATACGTCGAGCTGCGATTGGCCATCTCGGCGGCAACGTAGGTAACGTCGCGAAAGTCATCGCGAAACCGCGGCTGCACGGTCTGGTGCGCGACCGGGCGCACCAGTGCCATCAGTGGGATCGAGGCCCCGTTCGCGTTGGGCACCATGACCGATTCGAGCGATGCCGCGTTGCGCCGGTAACGGGCGGCGAACCGAACCACGATCCAAAGCGGACGCGGATCGCTCGGAACGTGCAAGGTCGCAACCCGTGCGCCCTGCAACGCGATCCCGAGCGTTTTGACGATGCTCGCGACGTCGACGCCGGCCAGCGCGGCTGCGTGGCGGTCGACGGCGAGCCGGATCGCCGGCGCGCCCGCCTTGAAGCTCGAATCCACGTCGACGACGCCGGGCTCGGCGTGCATCATCGCAACGAGGCGTGCGGCAATCGCGCGCCGCACGTCGACGTCCGGCCCGTAGATCTTCGCCAGAATCGTGTCGCGCACGGGTGGTCCGGGCGGCGTTTGCAGGATTCGCAGCGTCGCGTGATAGCGGGCGGCGACGGCTTGCAGTCGCGGGCGTAACCGCGCGACCAGCGTCGCCGACTGCAGGTGGCGGCGTCCTTTAGGGACGAGATTCACCCGAATATCGGCCAAATCGGGGGCATTGCGAAATACCGTTCCCTGAAGCAGCGACGACAGGTCGGGTACGGCGTTGAGACCGACGAAGGTCTCATAGTTAGCCACCTCGGGCGTTACGGCAAGCACGTGGCCGACCGCCGTTGCGATGCGCGTCGTGCGCGCAACGGTGCTCGATCGCGGCGCATCGATGCTGACCAGAAACGTCGATTCGTTCGCGCGCGGCAGCATGCGGAACTTTACCAGCGTCAATAGCGGTAGGGACGCACTGATCGCAAACGCCAGCGCGATCGCTCCCAGGAAGATACGGCGGCGCCGGTCGTCGTCGAGCAGCGCGATCAGCGCTGCGCGAAACGGGGCGATCCAGCGGGCCACGCCGCCGGCGGCGTGAACCCGTCGGCGATTGCGTAAGAGTGCGTAGGTGGCTCGCGGGGTGATCGCAAAGGCGATGAGCAACGACGCCGTGAGCGCGATCGGGACATCGATCGGAATAGGACGCATGTACGGTCCCATCATCCCGGTAACGAAGAGCATCGGGAGAAACGAAAGCACCACCGTCAGCGTTGCGAGCGCGGTCGGGCTGCCGATTTCGGCGACCGCGCGCACCGTTGCCTCGGCACGCGGCGCGCTGGGATCTTCTTGGTAGTGGCGATGGATGTTTTCAACCACCACGATCGCATCGTCGACCAGCAACCCGAGGGCCAGGATCAACGCGAAGAGCGTAATGCGGTTGATGCTCTGCCCCGCAAGCATCCCGACGCCCAGCGTGACGAACAGCGTCAAGGGGATTGCCGTCGCGACCACCAAGGCCTCGCGCCAGCCGAGGATCAGCAGTAGGGTAACGACGATCGCGATCGCTTCGATCAGGCGTTGGATCAACTCGTTGACCGCGGCATTGGCCTTCGCGCCGTCGTCGCGCGTCACGCTGAGATGCACGCCCGGCGGTAGCCCGGTCGCGCGCGCGGCGGCAAGCACCGCATCGGCGACGTCGACCGCATTGGTTCCCGGCCGCTTGGCGATGGCGATCGCGACGGCGGGCGCTTGCCGACCGCGCTCGGCGCGCGGCGCCGCGCCGCCGTGCGCAAACAGCGTTTGATTCGCGTTACGCGAAGCCCA
>DAIDGS010000172.1 GCA_027459845.1 Vulcanimicrobiota bacterium
CGCGCCGTCGCCGGTTCGTCGGCATCCTCGATCGCTAGGACGAAGCGCAGGCGCCAGCCGCCCAGGTTGAGGCAGAAGTTCGTTCCGATGATCTCCATGACTTAGGCCTCCACGCGGCGCCACTGCCAGAGCGCGGCCGCGGCATATAGGATGATGAGGACGACCAGCGCAGTGCTCTGCCAGAGCGAGGTCATGTACACGGTCGCGGTTCCGGCGACGCGCGTGACCGCAATCGTCGGGTGCATGTAGCTAATCGGATCGATGTAGCCGACGACGCGCGCCACGTCGCGGACGAGGATCAGCAATGCGTTGTGGCTGCGGATCGCGGCTCCCCCGACGATGCCGAGTGCAACCGGCCAGGCGAACCCGACCACGGCGCCGTAGCCACGCTGCAGCGACGCGGTCGCCGCAACCAGCATCGCGTACCACGCGATGGGGCTGAGGATGACCAACGCGACGACGGCCGGAGTCTCGGTGCCAAAGGAAATGCGTGGCACCATGAAGAGTGCCTGCGTCGCGATCAGCAACACGGCCCCGGCCGCGATTGCGAGCAGAATGCCGGCGACGTCGACCGCCATCGTCTGCAGTCCCAGCGCCACGCGCGAAATCGGTTTGGTGAAGGCCAGCTCGAGGTGCCCGTCGTTCTCCTTGGCAAACGCGCTGCCTAAGATGCTGGCCACGATCAGCGCGAGGAGCCCGCCGAAGACGAGAAAGTCGGAGAACTCGACGGAGCCGTTGGTGCGCACGTGCATCACCACGCCGCCGCCCGGTAGCCGGTGCTGGGTCATACGAATCACGCCGAACACCCCGGTGTTGTCGACCTTGCGCGCGTAGTGGTGCGTCGCCGAGCGATCGGTCACGGTCACGTCGATGCCGCGATAGCCGCGGTTGAGCATGACGACGTGCACCTTGTCTTTGGGATTGTCGATGACGATGCGTTGGGTGCCGTCGGGCAGCCAGGTCTGCGTGACGTGCGAGCCCGCATTCTTTTGCAGCATCGTGACCCAAGCCAGCGAGTCGTACTGCATCCGCAGCGTTGCGAGCCGCATTACCAGCGCGAGCGCAAAGAGCGCACCGAGCACGATGCCTAAGACCTTGAGCGTGTTTCGAACGCGCAACCACTCAACGTACGCCATGGGAAGCCTCCGCAACGACGTCGGCATCGGCCGTCGCCGGCGACACCGCGTAAAGAAAGATATCCTCCAGGTTCAGGTCCACGATGCGCACGCCGGTCGCGCCGGCCGCGGTCAAGCGCGCGGCCACGCCGTTGGGATCGGCGTTGACCAGGATCCGCACGATGCGCTCGGTACGATCGACGCGGGTGACGTTGGCAGCCGCGCCGAGGCCGTCGAGCGGATAGTCGGCACTCGGCACGATCCCTTCGACGATCTTGCGATCGGCCTTGAGTTCGTCGATCTCGCCGTCGAGCACGATGCGGCCGCGATCGATGATTGCCACGCGTTCGGCGGCGCGCTCCACCTGCCCGATCTGATGTGACGAGAACAGGATCGAGCGGCCTTTCGCGGCTTCGTTGATGATCAAGCTCAAGACGGTGCGCTGGTTGACGGGATCGAGCCCGCTCGTCGGCTCGTCTAAGACGAGCACGTCGGCCTCGCGCGCGAAGGCCAGCGCGACCATCGTGGCGGTGCGCATGCCTTTGGAGAGCGCGCGCACCCGCTTGTGCGGCGCGACGCCGAATCCGGCCAGCAACTCACGCGCGCGCGACGGGTTGAAGCGCGCGAATGCCCGGCGCGTGGCCTCGATGTGATCGCCGACCGTCATCCAGTCGTAGAGCACGCTGCGCTCGGGCACGTAGGCGAGATGCTCGAAGCGCGCCGGCATCAGCGGCTGGCCGTCGTAGGCGACCTGTCCCGACGTCGGGCGCGCCAAACCCAGCATACACTTGAAGGTCGTGGTCTTGCCGGCGCCGTTGGGGCCGAGCAGGCCGAAGACGCTGCCTGGCGGCACCTCGAACGAGACGCCGTCGACCGCGACCTGCGAACCGTAGACCTTGCGCAGATCCGAAATCTGTATGGTACTCATCATTTCTCCGGGAACCAGCGAGCGATGGTTTCGTCGGCGAGTGCGCGGATCGCGACACTATCGAGCCCCAGCGACTTGGCTTCGCGAACGGCGGCATCGAGCGCGCTGCGCGCAACGTCGCCGGCGGCGGCGGCGGCCGTCACGCTCGCGCCGTTGGCGCGCACGAACGAGCCGCGTCCGGGAAAGGTCTCGATTACGTTCTCGCGCTCGAGATCGCGATACGCCTTAGCGACGGTGTTGGGGTTGACGGTGAGATCGAGCGCGAGTTGTTTTACGGTCGGGAGTTGCTCGCCGCCCTCGAGGACCCCAAGCGCGACCGACCGCTTCACCTGCTCGATGATCTGCAGGTAGATCGGAACGCCGCTGCGCGGGTCAACCGTCAAGACGGCCGGCATCGCCCTGGGCTCCTTAGAACTTCGGGCCCCAGCCGGGGAAGATCGCGCTGCCGGA
>DAIDGS010000173.1 GCA_027459845.1 Vulcanimicrobiota bacterium
GTGCTTCTGCCTTCCAAGCAGACAGCGCGGGTTCGATTCCCGCCGCCCGCTCCAAAGGCCGTGCCGTTGTAGCTCAGTGGTAGAGCACTTCCTTGGTAAGGAAGAGGTCACGGGTTCAATCCCCGTCAACGGCTCCACGCCCGTGCCGCACGCCGGTCGGAGATCGTTCCGTTCGCGCCGAAGTCTATTCCATGCAATCCGACGGAACACCCGAAGTGGTCAAATCTGAGGCCGAGTGGCGCGAGCAACTCGGACCCGAACGCTATCACGTGCTGCGCGAAGCCGGAACGGAACGGCCCGGAACCGGGAGCCTGCTCGGCGTGCGCGAGGACGGCAGCTACGTCTGCGGGGCATGCGGGGCGGCGCTCTTCGGCGCCGACGCCAAGTACGACTCGCACTGCGGCTGGCCGAGCTTCACCCATCCGAGCCAGCGTGAAAACGTGCGCCTGCTCGAAGATCGCAGCCACGGGATGCTGCGCACCGAAGTCCGCTGCAAGCACTGCGACTCGCATCTCGGGCACGTGTTCGACGACGGTCCAGGCCCCGAGGGCACGCGGTACTGCATCAACTCGCTCTCGTTGGACTTTCGCAGCAAGGCGGCGCCGTGAACGTCGCGATGGCGGCGCTGGTCTCGGTGCTCTACGCCGGCTCCCTGGTCACGCCGATGCAAGGGCCGATCGCCAAGGCGTTGGCGACGCGCGGAATCGCCTTTCAGGGGCAGCCCGGCGGCAGCAAGCAACTCGCCAACCTGATCGCCGCCGGACTACGCACGCCCGATATCTTCATCAGCGTCGATCCGGCGCTGGTCGCGAAGCTCGGCGAGAAGGTCGCCAGCTCGGTCACCTTTGCGGACACCGCGATCGGCTTGGGCTGGAAGCCGAACTCCAAGGGTGCGGCCGAATTCGCCGCGGCTGCGGCCGGTCGTGTGCCGTGGTTGACCGCACTCACGCAGCCCGGCATCCTGCTCGGGCGCACCGATCCGCGGCTCGATCCCAAGGGGGCGTACACGATCGACGCGCTTCGGCGGCTGCTCGGCACGGCGGGCGAGCGCCGCGTGCTCGGCGCCGACGAGAATCCGATGCAGATCTTTCCGGAAGAAGATCTCTTGGCGCGACTCGACACCGGCGAAATCGACGCCGGAATTTTTTATCGCACCGAGGCGATCGCGCGGCACCTGCAGTTTGCGCCGTTTCCGGGAGCGGCCGGCCTGCCCGGCAAGATCACCTTTACGCTGGCGGTGCTCAAGGACGCACCGCACCCGCGCGCCGCACGCGCCTTCGAGCGTTTTCTCCTGCACGGCGCCGGTCGCGCCATTCTGCAGGGCGCCGGCCTGCACTATTTGGGCGGATAGCCGACGATTTCGGCGATCGCATGGTAGAGCGGCACCAGGCGGTCGTACAGCCGCGCGTAGACGCGTCGGTAGAGCGCATCGTAGCGCGCCTGCATCGCGGGGTTCGGGGTGAAGGAGCGCTGCACGCGCGTCATCGCGCACACCGCGTCGGCGAAGCTGGCGTGAAAGCCGAGCCCTACGGCGGCGTCGATCGCCGCGCCCAGCCCCGAGGTTTCGTAGACGTGCGGGCGTTCGGTGGGTAGGCCGAAGACGTCGGCGGTAATCTGCATCGCCGCGTCGCTCTGCGATCCGCCGCCGCACACGCGCAGCGCACGGATCGGGATGCGCGTCTTGCGCGCGATGCGTTCGCCGCCCTCGCGCAGCGCATACGCCAGGCCTTCGAGGATGGCGCGATACACGTGCGCGCGCGTGTGCACGTCGCCGAAGCCGACGATTGCGCCTTTGGCGTGCGGCATCCGCAGCCCGGGCGACCAGTACGGCTGAAGCATCAAACCCATCGATCCCGCCGGCACGTCGGCGATCAGCGCGTCGAAAAGCGCTTCGGCGGTGGTGCCGGTGCGCGCGGCGGCGTCGCGCTCGAGCTGTCCGAACTGCTCCTTGAACCAGCTCACCATCCAATAGCCGCGAAAGATCTGCACTTCGACGTCGTAACGGTGCGGCAGTGCCGCCGGATAGGGCGGAATAAATCGCTGCGCTTCGACGTAGCGATCCGTCGTGACGTTGATCGTCGCGGTGGTGCCAAAGCTCAACGCGGCGATCGATGGCTCGACGCACCCCGCGCCGAGCACTTCGGCGGCTTTGTCGGCGGCGCCGGCGACGACCGGCGTTCCGGCGGCGACGCCGATTTGCGCGGCCGCGGTCGGCGTCAACGTGCCAAGCGTCGTGCCGGGTTGAAGCAGTTCGGGCAGCATCGAAGGCTCCATGCGCAGCGCCTGCCACTTCCAGTCGCGCGCACTCGCCCAGGCCAGACGCTTGAAGTCGAAGGGAACGTAGCCGACTTGCGCGCCGATCGAATCGGCATACCGGCCGGTGAGGCGAAAGTTGAGAAAGCCCGAGAGCAGGAGGTAACGGTGCACGCGCCGCGCCAACTCGGGCTCACAGGCTGCAATCCAGTTGGCTTCGGCTTCGCGTTGGAAGTACTCCACGGTGCGCCGCACGCCCGCCAGGGTGAAAGCGGCGCGCCACGGTGCTGCGATGCGGGGAATCTGCGGACTCGTGCGTTGATCGAGCCAGGTGATCGCCGGACGCAGTGGATGCCCGTCGCGGTCGACGGCAACGATCGTCCCGCGCTGGGCGGTGACGACGATGCCGGCAACGCGCCCGCGCAGTGCCGGCGCCTGGTCCCACACCTGCAGGCACGCCGTACAGGCGCTGCGCCAAAACTCCTCGGCGTCGTGCTCGTGCCAGCCCGGTTGCGCCTGGTGATACTGCAGGGCGACGCGGCCGGCTGCGTGCAACACGCCGCGTGCGTCGAAGAGCAACGCGCGCACGCTCTGCGTGCCGTTGTCGATTGCCAGGATCAGATCGCCGGGCACGACGGTACTCCGTAGGCAGCAGCGTGAAGCCGGCGATAGCGCGCGATCTCGTCGTCCCAGCGCGTTGCGCTCCAGTCGAGTTCGGGCGTGCACAGGGCACGGATGCGCGCGAGTTCGCCGAGCGCGCCGTCGGGTAACACAAGTCCGATGCGGGTGCGGCGCAGCAGCAGATCGTCGAGATGGTGCACCGCTTCGTCGCGTGCGGCGGCGCGCAGTTCGAGCCAGTACGTGGTGGTGCCGGCGATCGGCTGGAGCTCGCCGTCGGACGCGTTTGCCACCATCGCGGCGGCGCGCGCACCGTAGCGGCCCGCGAGCCGCTGCCGTACCGCAGCCGGCAGGCGCCGATCGCTCGGGAGCGCGGGCGGATCGAACGGCGCGCGCGCGCGTAGGTCGATCGGCGGCAGGTGCGGTGCCGCCGCGCGCAGCGCCGCCAGCGCCATCGGGCGAAACGTGGTCAACTTGCCGCCGGCGATCGCGATCAAGCCGTGCGCGTTCCACAGCGCGTAGTCGCGCGCGGCGTGCGAGGGGCTTGCACGGCGGCGATCGATCACCGGTCGTACGCCGGCGAAGGTGGCGACGACGTCGGCGGCGCGAATCGCGGCCCCCGGAAAGCGCGCCTGTACGCCGGCCAGCAGATAGGCGAGTTCTTCGGCGGCGATCGCGGGTTCGGCATCGAGCGCGGGTCGGTGGTCGAGGTCGGTGGTTCCGACCAGCGTGCGGCCTTGCCACGGATAGGCGAAGACCGGCCGGCCGTCGTGCGGATGCGCGAAGGCGACCGCACTCGCCAGCGGGAGTCGCCAGTCGGGCAGGATGAGATGGCTGCCGCGCAGCGGCCGCAGCGCCGGCCCCTCGCCGAGTTCGGCGCGCAGCGCGTCGGTGAAGACGCCGGCGGCGGCGATCGTGACGCGCGCGCGGACGTCGAGCGTGCGGTCGCCGCGGCGATCGCTCAGGCGCGCGCCGATCACGTGGCCGCGCGCGTCGCGCAACGGATGCGCGTCGACGTAGTTGGCGGCGACGGCCCCGTCGGCGTGCGCCGCGCCGATCAGCCGGAGCACCAAGCGCGCGTCGTCGACGGTCGCGTCGTAGTAGAGATAGGCGCCGAGCAGATCGCGCGCGTCGAGATCGGGAAGGCGGGCGGCGGTTTCACGCGCGTCGAGCCAGCGGTGCCGAGGATGTGCGCGCGCCAGCGCATCGTAGAGGGTGAGTCCGAGGGCGACGGTCGCACGCAGGCTGCGTTCGCGACGGCGTACCGGCATGAGAAACGGAAGTGGCTCGACCAGCCCCGGCGCGCAGGCCAGGAGCGCTTCGCGCTCGCGCAGCGACTCGCGCACCAGCGCCAGTTGCCCCTCGCGCAGATAGCGCAGCCCGCCGTGGATCAACTTCGAGGAGCGGCTCGACGTGCCGCTCGCGAAGTCGCCCCGCTCGACGAGCGCGGCGCGTAGCCCGCGCCGGGTCGCTTCCCAGAGGATCGCAGCCCCGGTGACGCCCCCGCCGATGACGAGGAGATCGAGCGGTTGCGCGAGATCGTGCCAGGTGCGCTCGTGGTTCAGCATACCTTGCCGGGGTTCATCGTCGCGTCGGGATCGAAGCGCGCGAAGAGCGCGCGCATCGCGTCGATGCCGAGCGCACCCTTTTCGGCCGCGAGATACGGACGGTGATCGACGCCGACGCCGTGTTGGTGGCTGATCGTTCCGCCGTGCGCCACGATCGCCTCGCTGGCAGCCCGCTTGAGGCGCTGCCAGCGCGCCAGGTTCTCGCTATAGTCGTCGACCAAACGGAAGACGAAGGTGGTGTAGACGCTCGAGCCCTGCGGATAGACGTGCGAGAGGTGCGAGTACGCGTGGATCGGTTCGCTGCCGAACGCACGCTGGCCGGCGGCTTCGATGGCGGTCATCGCCGTGGCGACGCGCGGCCAATCGAGCGCGGTTTCGACCGTATCGACGCCGTAACCAAGCTCCCACAGCGCGTTGCGCAGGTACACGCCTAAGAACCGCGCGTGGCTCCAGCGCCGCCCGAGCGCGCGGCCGATGAACAGGCCGTGCCGGCGGGCCACCACGTGCCGCAAGGCGGCAGTCGCGCGATCGCAGTCGTCGTGCGAGCCGGTCACGCCGGCGACGAGCAAGCAGCGCCCCGCGCGCGCGCCGCGCAGCTCGAGATAGCGGCGTAGCGCGATCGAAGCGGCGCTCGGGCGCGCCAGTTCCAGCGTCGTGAACGTTTCGCTGGCGTTCGAGAGGCGCAGCATCGAGAGCGGCAGATCGTCGTGCACCAGGTCGCGCACGCAACCTTCGGCCTCGGACCAGTCGCGAAAGAAGATGCCGTAAAAGCGTTCGTCGCGGGCGATCGGGCGAACGCGCACGGTGGCCTCGGTGACGATACCGAGCCGCCCCTCGGAGCCGAGCAGCAGATCGCGCAGGTCGATGCCGGCCGCACTCGCGGGAAAGGTCGGCAGCGCGAGCGTGCCGACCGGGGTTTCCACGTGCGCGCCGGCGAGCAGGGCTTCGATGCGTCCGTAGTGCAGCGACTGCTGCCCGCACGATCGCGTCACGATCCAGCCACCCAGCGTCGAATACTCGAACGACTGCGGAAAGTGTCCGAGCGTGAAGCCGCGCGTCCGGAGCTGCGCTTCGAGGTCGGGACCGGTGCTACCGGCGCCGAGCGTGGCCAACCGGCTGACCACGTCCAGATCGTGCAGGCCGCGCAGTCGCGCGAGCGCCACCGTAAGAATCGGGCGTCCATCGTCGAGCGGCGTGACCCCGCCGGTGACGCTCGTGCCGCCGCCATACGGAATTACCTGCGCGTTGCAGGCGCGCGCGAACGCGAGCAACTCGCGCACCTCGTCGCGCGACTGCGGAAACGCGACGCCGTCGGGCACGGGGTCGAGTCGTCCGAAGCGCAGCGCCAACCAGTCGGGAAAGCTCTGCCCGCGCGCGTGCAACAGCCGGGTTGCCGCGCTCGCGTCGATCGCCGGGTGTTCGGGGAGGCTCGACGGGACGACCCGCGCGCAGAGCGGTTCGAACGGCGCATCGGTCAGGATCGCGCCGCTGCCGATGTGATCGCGCAGGTATGCGATCGCGTGCGGCGGGAGATCGAAGCGAACGTTCGGATCGCCCCAGGCATTCCAGCGCCGCCTCACGCGCCGGCCTCGTCGTCGGCGGCGCGTGCGAGCAGCATCGCGCGCACCGCGGCCACGGCGCGCTCGATTGCCGGCGCGCGGTACGCAAAGATCGACGCGCTCGGCGGCGGCGGAATCATCATCGCGGCGTTGGCTTCGAAGAGCAGAAGTTCCCCGTCGCGGCCGACTCCAAAATCGACACCGGCGTAATCGAGTCCGAGTTCGGTTGCGATGGCGGCCAGCGCGCGCATCGCCTTCGGGCCGATTGCGGCCGGCATATCGTCGAGGAAGCGCGCCTCCTCGGCGCGGTGCGCGGGGCTGCCCTCCATCGCGGCGCTGAAGTAGTGGACCATCCAGTCGGAGGCGACCGCGAGGTGGAGCGGGAGAATCGTGCCGTCGACGATCATCGCGCGGTACTTGCGCGTCAGCGCGTCGTCGCCGCGCGCATCCAGAAACTCGATGGCGGTGAGGGTCGCACCCGGTAGCCCGTCGAGCGCGGCGTCGAGATCGCGGGGCGCCTCGACGCGCGTAAAGTGTTCGCCGGTATGAAAGCCGGGCGTGCGCAGAAGCAGTGGAAAGGTGAAGCCGTCGCGCGTCAGTCGCTCGGCGCCGGAGTGCGCCAGCGTGCTGCGCGGATAGCTCCGCGTGCGCGGCGCCCGCACGCCCGCCAGCCGGCCGAGGCGCTCGGCATTTCCGCAGCGGTCGGTCGCGAGAACCGCGGCCGGTGGATTGAGCAGCGGCGCCGCGCTTCGCCGCAGCAAGCGTTGCGCGGCGTCGAGATCGGCGGCGCAGCGTTCGGCGTCGGCGATCGCGTTGAAGGCGAGCGTGTGAAACGGCAGCGCCGCGGTGCGATCGGCATACTCGGCAAAGATTTTGGTGACCGCGAAGGTGCGATCGTCGAGAATGCGCTCGGTATCGACGTTTCCGCCGCGTGCCGACTGGAGGAGCAGCACCGAGATGGGCTGGCCCTCACCGCGGTACGGCACGTAGGTGGTCGGCGCGGCGCCGAAGCCGCGAGCGCGGTGGCGCGCGGCGCTCCGTTCGTCGCCGAAGCGCTCGAAGACGTAGGTCAAACCTTGGTGCGCCGCAGCATTGGCCGGGTCGATGCGCAGCGCCGCCTCGAACTCTTCGCGCGCTTGATACCACTCGTTGGCGGTGTAGAGCGCGTTGCCGTAGTTGATCCGGGCGCGCAGATCGCGAGGATGGTGCAGCGCTGCCTGGCGATAGGCCGAGCGGGCTGCGGCACGACGGCCTTGGTTGTAGAGCAGCGTGCCGAGGTTGGTCAACGCGCCCAAATGCGCGGCGTCGATCCGCAGCACGTCGAGGTAGCCGGCTTGCGCGGCGTCGTCCTGCCCGCGCTCGTGATGCGCGAGCGCGCGGGCGAAGAGTTCGTCGGCGGCGGATCGGGGAGCCGGCATGCGCCTGGGTTCGACGCCTCGTGCGGCGCCCCGCCCGCAACCCGGTGCGATCGGAACCAATCGCGACGTGCCGTGGTTTTCTCCGGTATGAGCGTTCGAGCGCAGTTCGCCGAGGAAACCGCCGCCGACGGGAGCTTCGTTCGACAGGACGACGTCTTTCGGGACTGGGTCCGCGCCGACGGCAGCACGGCCTATCCGGTGGAGCGCAATCGCTACCATCTCTACGTGTCGCTGGCCTGTCCGTGGGCCTCGCGTACGGTCGTGGTTCGACGCCTGAAGGGTCTGGAGGAGGCCATCGGGATGACCGTGGTCGACCCGATTCGCGACGAGCGCGGGTGGCGTTTCGGCGACGGCGCAAGCCCGCGCGACGGCGAGCCCGATCCGCTCTACGGCTGGCAACTGCTCGCACAAGCCTATGCCGCCACCGACCCTCAGTACCGCGCGCGGGTGACCGTTCCGATTCTGTGGGATCGCCGCACAGAACGGATCGTTAGCAACTCGGACGACGACATCATGCGCATGTTCGAGACCGAGTTCGATGCGGTTGCCGGTGTCCCGGATCTCGACCTCTATCCGCGCGCCTTACGCCCCGACATCGACGCCTTGAACGAGCGTATCTATCACGACGTGAACGACGGCGTCTATCGTGCCGGGTTCGCAACCTCGCAGGCCGCCTACGAGCGCGCCGCCTATCGCGTCTTCGAGCGGCTCGACGAACTCGATACGCGGCTGGCTTCGCGCCGCTATCTCTTCGGAGCGACGCCGGTCGAGAGCGATTGGCGGCTGTTCGTCACGTTGATTCGTTTCGACGCCGTCTATGTCGGGCATTTCAAGTGCAATCTGCGCCGGATTGCCGACTACGCCAACCTCGCCGGCTACCTGCGCGACCTCTATCAAATCGACGGCATCGCCGCCACCGTCGATTTCGATCACATCAAACGCCACTACTACGGCACGCACGCGGAGATCAACCCCACCGGGATCGTGCCGATCGGTCCTCAGCAAGACCTCTGGTTGGCCCACGGGCGCGAAACTCTCAGCTAAATCTCCAGCCCGGGGCGTTGAATCGAAGCATGAACCTTCGCATTCCAGCGCTCGCTCTGGCGCTAATCGGCCTGCCGATCGCGGCAGCCGCTCAGAGCGCTCCTCCCCCGCCGCATCCCATGCTGACCCAGACGCAACGTCAGGAACTCTTCCAGACCATGCGTACGTTCCGCTCGCAAGAGAAACAACTGCATCAGCGGATGCGCGCACAACTGCTCTCATCTATTACGCCGATCCATCGCACCGCAATCGCCAACATCGTCGGATCGCTGGCGATCGCGCCGCAACCCAACCGTCAGCAGGCAGCGCTGCAGATCGACCGTTTGCTTTCACCGGCCGAACGCAACGCGGTCGTCTCGGCGCGCAACGCCTTCCTCGCCCAGAGCAAGACGTTGCACCAGCAGATGATGGTTCGGATGCGCTCGCTGATTCCGGCTGGCAACCATCCGATGATGCGCACCAAGCGCGTCTGGAAGCAGCCCGCCGACTTCAACGATCCCGGCAGCATCGTGCTCCGTGCGCTCGCGGGCGGCGGCATGCACATGCGCTTCATGATGGTGCACGGCGGCTAGAAACACCGCACATCGCGTGCGAGCCCCTCAGCTCGCGCCTGCCCACGGCGCCGGCCCCATAAGGGCCGGCGTTTCCGTGCGCCGGATCGGGCCGCCACAACGCACCCGGGCGGTGCAAGGCCGCGGCAGGCGCCAGCGCGTGCGCCTACGGCACGAGCCGATCCCGCGCCGGCCGAGCCTACAGCGCCGGCGCCTGCGTGCGGGTAGCCGCCAGAAAGACCGCGACCAGCCGTTCGATACCCGCGCGATCGCGGCCATCGAAGCGCGCCAGCTGCGGGCTGTCGACGTCAAAGACGCCGATCAGCTCGCCCTCGACGATCAGCGGCACCACGATCTCGGAGCGGGCGGCGGAGTCGCAGACGATGTCGTCGGCAAAGGCGGCGACGTCGTCGACCACCAGCGTGCTGCGCGTCTGCGCGGCCGCGCCGCAGACACCGCGACCGGCCGGCAACCGCGCGCACGCCGGCCTGCCCTGGAAGGGACCCAGAACTAAACTCCCGTCGGGGGCGTTGAAGTAGAAGCCGGCCCAGTTCAGCGCGGGCAGTTCGTGGTACACGAACGCGGCGAAGTTGGCGGCGTTGGCGATCGCGTCGGTCTCGCCGGCCAGCAATGCGCGCGCCTGATCGGCCAGGAGGTCGTAGGAAACGGACATGCGCTCGTCTTCGCCGAAGGGATGGCGACCCCGCTGGAGGACGTCTTCGTGAAGGATCACGCAGAGGTCGGCGGACGGTCGCACGTGGGGAGCGACCGGGCGTTGATGCGTCAAACCGCCAGCCTCCTGGCTACCGACCTGTCGCTCGGAGAGCTTTTCGAGCGGCTTACGTCGATGTTGCCCGAGTACTTGGACTCCTCGGTCGTCTTCATCGCCCTCACGCACCCGGACGGCACCGCCAGCATCGAATATATCTACGATCACGGCGAGATCCGCCGTTATCCGCACATCCCGATCGAAGGGCAACGCTCGCGTTCGCTCGAGGTGATCCGCACCGGCGAGGTGATTTGGGGAAACGATCCGTCGGTTTGGGCCCCCGAGGGCAGCAATCCGATCAATAAGGATCGCCCCTGGACCAACGACACGATTTCGGCAATTTTCGTGCCGATGCGCGCCGGCGGCGCGACCATCGGCGTGCTTTCGGTGCAGAGTACCCGCGGCGGCGCGTACACGCCCGACGACGTCGAGGTGGTTGCGGCGATCGGGCACTATGTCGGCGTGGCGGTCGAGAATCAGCGGATGTACCAGCGCCTGCAGCACACCGCCGATCACGATCCGCTCACCGGCTTGGCCAACTACCCGCGTTTGGCGCGTGAAGTCGACTGGGCGTTGCGCCGCGCCAGCCCCGAGCAGCCGGCCACGCTGGCGGTCTTCGATCTCGTCAACTTTGCGGCGTTCAACGAGCTCTACGGCTACGGCGAGGGCGATGCCGTCCTCAAGGAAGTCTCGCAGGTGCTCGCCGAGTTTGCCGACGACCAGGTGGTGGTCGGACGCTTCGGAGCCGACGTCTTCATGTTGCTGCGTAAAGCCAGCGATCCCGCCGACGTCGACACATTCGTCGCGCGCGTGGCCGCGCGTTTGGCGACCCTGAGCTATCGTGCCAACGGCAACACCATTCCGATTTGGGCAGCCTGCGGCTATGCCGTCGCTCCGGCCGACGTCGCAACCCGGCATGCCTTGGTCTCGCGCTGCATCGATCGCGCCCGACTTTCACGCCAGCAGGCCTGTCGCCCGGTGCGTAGCGACGAGTTCGATACCTTCGCCCTGCACGGCACGTTCGATGGGATCGAGACGATCGTCACGGCGCTACTCGATCGCGATCCCTACACGCGCGTGCACCTCTTCGACGTCAACGCCCTCGCCGAAGCATGGTCGCGCGAAGGACTGCAGCTCGACGCCGACGAGCGCGCGATGTTTTTGCAGGCGAGTTTCCTTCACGACGCCGGCAAGCTGCTCGTCTCCGATCGCATTTTGGTCAAACCGGGAAGCTTGACCGAGGCCGAGTTCGAAGCCGTCCGTCAGCACGCATTTTACGGCGAGCAGATTCTCGCGCCACATCATGGGTTCGAACGGATCAGCGCAATCGTCGGACAGCACCACGAGCGCTGGGATGGTCGAGGGTATCCGCGCGGTCTCAAGGGCGAGGAAATCTCACCGCTGGCCCGTGCCGTTTCTGTGATCGACGTCTTCTCGGCGATGGTCGCCGATCGGCCGTACCATCGTGGCGTGAGCGAAGCCGACGCGATTGCCGAGCTGCGCCGCTGCGCCGGCACGCAGTTCGATCCGTACTACGTCGAAGCGTTTGCGGCGTGGCGTGAGAACCGAGCGCCCGGCTAGCGCCTAGCTGCGGCCGATCTCTTTCGCATCTAAGGATCGTCAGGAGGCGGCGTGAGCGTCGCCGACGCCATTGCCGAGTTGCACCGCTGCGCCGGCACGCCGTTCGATCCGCACGACGTCAAGGCGGTTGCGGCGTGGCGTGAGAACGGAACGCCCGGCTAACGCCCTAGAACGTGCGACGACGCAACTGCGAAGGGGAGCGAAAACGGCGCGCGATCAGCCGCCGTAGAGATCGAGATAGAGTTCGGTCGCCATCGCGAGCAGAAATCCCACCGATACCATCGTCGTTACGGGCGCGTCGATACCGTGACGGCGCAGCACCGACCAAAGCTCACCGATTACGAAGACCAACGCGCCGACCGCGGTCGCTAGGAACAGCACCGAGAGCGCCGGCGAGTTGAACGAATAGCCGACCACGGTCCCCAGGAAGGTCGGTCCGCCGGCGATCAAACCCGCGAGCCCGATTTGACCCCACGACGGACGCATCCGCCCGACCAGCGGCGCCGCGACTCCGAAACCTTC
>DAIDGS010000174.1 GCA_027459845.1 Vulcanimicrobiota bacterium
CCCGCGCTCGGGCGAACCCTGCAGCACGAACGACAGCATGCCGCCGAATCCGCTCATCTGGCGCTTGGCCAGCGCGTGCTGCGGATGCGATGGCAGGCCCGGGTAGTACACCCGGGCGACCTCGCGATGGCCTTCGAGAAACGTTGCGATCGCGGCGGCGTTGCGGGCGTGCTCGCGCATCCGCACGGCCAGCGTCTTGGCACCGCGCATGGTGAGCCACGCGTCGTGCGGTGAGGGCACGCCCCCGACTGCATTCTGATGAAAGCGAATCAGGTCGTGGACTCGGCGCTCGCGCGCGATCGCCACGCCGCCGACCACGTCGCTATGGCCGCCGATGTACTTGGTGGTCGAGTGCACGACCACGTCGGCCCCGAGCGCCAGCGGCTGCTGAAAATACGGCGTTGCAAAGGTGTTGTCGACCACGACGTAGGCATCGCGCGGGCGCAACCCAACGATCGCCGCAATATCGATCAGTTTGAGCAGCGGATTGGTCGGCGTCTCCACCCAAAACAGCTTGGTGTTGGGGCGGATGGCGGCGGCCACGGCCTCGAGATCGCTCATGTCGACGTACGTGAAGCTCAAGCCGTAACGCTCCAAAACGCGCGTGAAGAGCCGGTACGTGCCGCCGTAGAGGTCGTCGGTGACGACCGCGTGGTCACCGGCGGCGAGCAGGTTGAGCACCGCTGCCGTCGCCGCCATGCCGCTGGCGAACGCGCTGCCGAACTCCGAGCCCTCGAGCGAGGCGAGTTGGGCTTCGAGCGCGCTGCGCGTCGGATTGATGGTGCGGCTGTAGTCGTAACCGCGATGTTCGCCGACGGCGTGCTGCGTGTAGGTCGAGGTCTGATAGATCGGGACGATGGTGGCGCCGGTGGTCGGATCGGCGTCTTGACCGACGTGAATGGCGCGCGTGGCGAACTTCATCGGCTCGCCCGGCGCGGCGCTCGCGGCGCTCACGAGCTCGTCGAGAGGAAGCTGATGATGTCTTGGCGCGTCAGGACGCCGATCGGGTCGCCCTCGTCGACGACCACGATCGCCGGATTCGCCAACGTCAGCAGCTTGTAGGCGCGGTCGATGACCTCGTGCGATTCCAGCACCGGAAACGCGCGCCCCATCACTTCGCTGACCGGTTGGTGAATGATGTCGGCGTGGTCGAAGACCGCCTGCATGACGCCGACGTCGTTGACGCTGCCGACCGGTTCTTTGCCGCGCACCACCGGCAACTGCGAGATCTCGTACTTGCGCAGCAGGTCGAGCGCGGCTTTGACGGTGTCGTCGTGCGCGACGGTGATGAGCGGCGGCAGCGGGGTCTTGGTGCGCAGCACGTCGCCGACCGTTGCGCGCCGCTTGGCATCGGCGAGAAAACCGTTGGCCACCATCCAGTCGTCGTTGAAGATTTTCGACATGTAGCCGCGGCCGGAATCCGGGAAGATGACGACCACGATCGCATCGTCCGGCAGCGTCTTGGCAAGCGTGATCGCGGCCACCGCCGCCGTGCCCGACGAGCCGCCGACCAGTAAGCCCTCTTCGCGTGCGATGCGCCGCGCCATCAGGAACGACTCGCGATCGGGCACCCGCACCATCTCGTCGATCACCCGCAGGTCGACGGTCTCGGGCAAGTAGTTCATCCCGATCCCCTCGACGGCGTACGAGCGCGGCGTGTCGCCGGAGTAGATCGAGCCTTCGGGGTCGGCACCGACCACGTGGATGTTGGGATTGCGCTCTTTGAGATAGCGTGCCGATCCGGAGATCGTGCCGCCGGTGCCGATCCCCGCCACAAAGTGGGTGATGGTGCCGCCGGTCTGGCGCCAGATCTCGGGGCCGGTCGTGCGGTAGTGGGCTTCCGGATTGACGTGATTGTGAAACTGATTGGGCTGAAATGCACCCGGGATCTCCGACGCCAGCCGGTTCGCGACGCCGTAGTACGACTCGGGCGAGTCGGGGGTGACGTTGCTCGGCGTGACCACTACCTCGGCGCCGTAGGCTTTGAGCAGGTCGACCTTTTCGCGCGACATCTTATCCGGCATGACCAGGATGCATCGATAGCCGCGAATCGCCGCCGCCATGGCAAGCCCGGTTCCGGTATTCCCGCTGGTCGGCTCGACGATCGTTCCGCCCGGCTTGAGCAGCCCGGCCGCCTCGGCGGCATCGAGCATCGCCACCGCCGGGCGGTCCTTAACGCTGCCGCCGGGATTGACGTACTCGACCTTGGCGAGGACGAGCGCGCCGATGCCGGCGGTGACCTTGTTGAGTTTGACCAGCGGCGTCGCGCCGATCGCTTCCAGCGCGGTGGCGCAATACGTGAGGCCGGTCCCTGGACCGGCGGGAACGGTGGTAGCCATAGGAGGCGCCGCTTCCGCGCGGCGAAATGCTTTACCTATGACGAGATTGGCGCGCTTGGGGATCGCCGCCGTGATGGCCTGCGGACTGCTGAGCGCGTGTAACAACGACGATCTGCCGCCCTCGGCGGGCTTCGCCACGCTGACCGGCACGGTGGTCGACGACACCACGCACCAGCCGATCGCCGGTGCGACCGTCACGGTCGATACCGTCCTCACCGCGACCACCGACGCGAGCGGCGCCTTTAAGATCAGCGAGGTCCCCAGCGGCATCGCCGACTACACCGTCCAAGCCCCGGGTTATGCGCTGATCGAGGCGACCACCAACGTCGAGCCCGGGAAGGTCGGGCAGGTCGCCGTTACGCTCGATCCGCACCCGTCGAACTGACGCGACGGTAGGCGCGCGCCGGTTTTACCAGCGTGGCGCGCTCGGCGACCGCGCGGTCGATCGCCCCGATCACGACGTCGGCGAGCCGCTTGGGATCGTGGCGCACCGTGTCCGTCTCGCTCATCACGTGCGCGGTGACCGCGCGCAGCCCGAGTCCCTCGATGCGCGCGACGTCGGCCACCACCGGCGTCTGCCCTTCCTGCGCGTAGAGTGCGAGTAAGCGCGAGGGCGGTTCGTCGTTGACGATGACGTAGTCGCAGACGCGTTGCCCGGCATTGCGGAAGAGCGCCTCGACGTGATCCGCCGCGCTCATGCCGTCGGTTTCGCCGGGTTGCGTCATGACGTTGCAGACGTACAGCTTCACGCCCGGTGCGCGCGCGACTTCGTCGGCCAGACGGTCGACCAGAAAGTTCGGCGCGATCGACGTGTAGAGCGATCCCGGACCCAGAACGATCGCGTCCGCCTCGCGAATCGCCTCGATGACCTCGTCCAGCGGCGCAGCCATCGCGGGTTCGAAGAAGATCTGTTCGATCGGCCGTTTGACCAGCGAGATCGCCGATTCGCCCGCGACGACCGTGCCGTCGTCGAGGCGCGCGCACAGCTTCACGATGCCGAGCGTCGAGGGTAACACGCGCCCGACCACGTTGAGCACGCGGCTCGACTCCTTGACCGCGGCATCGAAGTTGCCGGTGATGCCGGTCATGGCGGCGAGAAAGAGGTTCCCGAAGGAGTGACCGATCAGTCCCTCGCCCTCGGTAAAGCGATAGCGGAAGAGATCGGTGACCAGCGCTTCGTCGTCGGCCAGTGCGACCAAACAGTTGCGCACGTCGCCCGGCGGCAAGACGCCGAGTTCGGTGCGCAGCCTCCCCGACGAGCCGCCGTCGTCGCTGACCGTGACCACCGCGGTCAGATTGCTGGTGCGCCGCTTGAGGCCGCGCAGCAAGGTCGAGAGGCCGGTGCCGCCGCCGATCGCGACGATCTTGTATCCCTGCTTCAAGCGCAATCCCGCAAGCGCGCCCGAGATTCCGTGCGACCCGCGCGTGCTGGCGATCCGCACCACCGAGCGCAGCCACTGCCGAATCCCGAGCGCCGCCAGCCCGGTGCCCAAAATGCCGAGCACGGCGGTCAAGTACGACGGCGAGAAGTAGTCGTTGACCATGGCGTCCAGGGTCTCGTTGACGTGCAGCCCGCTGCCCTGCGCCACCAGGTAGCGCACGATGGCGTCGACGATCAGGGCGATGCCGAAGACGACCAGCACTGCCCAGCGCTTGATCCCGAGCCCTGGCATCAACCACTGCACCCAGCCCACCAAGCGCCCGCGCATCAGCGGTTCACATCCCGGCTTTCGAGCGTCAGCGCGACGTCGCGACAGTCGACCAGCGCTTCGGCCAGCAGGCGCGCGACGTAGACCGAGCGGTGGCGCCCGCCGGTGCACCCGATCCCGATCGTCAACTGGGACTTGCCCTCGCGGCGATAGTGCGGGAGCAAGAACCGCAACAGCTCGGTGGTGCGTTCCAGGAAGGGTTCGAGTGCGGAATCGTCCGCGATGAACGCGGCCACCGCTGGATCGTTACCGGTCAACGCGGCGAGTTCGGGTTCGTAGTTGGGATTCCGCAGAAACCGTACGTCGAAGAGCAAGTCGACGTCGAGCGGCAGGCCGTACTTGAAGCCGAATGCCACCAGCGTTGCGTTCATGCGGGATTGCTGCTCGCTCACGAACGCGGCGGCGATCCGTTCCTTGAGCGCGCCCAGCGAGAGGCCGCTGGTGTCGAGCACGCTATCGGCCCGTTCGCGAAACGGCGCCATCGCCTGGCGGTCGGCGGCAATGGCTTCGCGTAGGGAGCCGGCCGCAAGGTGCGGATGGCGCCGGCGCGTCGCACTGAAGCGACGCACCAAGACGTCGTCGTCGGCGTCGAGGAAGAGCAGTCGCGCGCGCCTTACGGCGATCGCTCGCTCGAGTGCCTCGAGCGGATCGCCGAGGCGTGCGTCGTCGCGCAGGTCGAGCGTCACCGCAACGTCGGCGTAGCCCGCGTTCGCCAGCGCTTCGAGGGTCGGTTCCAGTGCGATCGGCGGCAGGTGTTCCACGCAGTAAAAGCCCAAATCCTCAAAGCACTTGATCGCTTGGCTCTGGCCGGCTCCCGAAGACCCGGTGACGAACACGATAGGCATGAAGCTCTTTTCGCCCGAGCGGGCCAACGCCCTCATCCCAAAGCTCGAATCGCTGGTCGGCGAGCTGCTGAGGTCGCGCACCGAACTCGCGATCAAGCTGCTGGAGTCCGGGACCGCCCTCCACGGGGCCGAGCCGCATCCCACCCGCCTGGCACGTCCGCGCTCGCCCTTTCCGCCGCCGCGCTTCGGCGAACTCAAGAGCGAGATCGTGCGACTGGTCCACCGCATCGAAGCGACCGGCGTGCTGGTCAAAGACCTCGACCTCGGCTTGATCGACTTCCCGGCGTTGCGCGGCGGGCGCGAGGTCTACCTGTGCTGGAAGGCGGGCGAAAGCGAGGTGCGCTTCTGGCACCCCGTCGACGGAAGCTTCGCCGATCGGCGCCCGCTCGACGATCTGCCGGAGTAGCGCGTCAGCTGGCGGTCGCGCTGGCCTCGACCGCGATGAAGTCCTCGGCCAGTCCCTGCAGGCGCACCTCGCCGAACTCGGCGATGAACGCACCGCTCTCGACGCCGGTGATCTCCCCGATTTCGGGCACGTCGGCGAGTTGCGGAACCTTGGCGCGAATCTCGTCGGGGATGCGGACCTTGTCGCCGACGGCGAAGGTGCTGCCGTTGAAGAGCTCGTTGAGACTTTCGAGCAGCATTGGCAGTGGAATGCCGTAGTCTTCGCTCACGGCGCCGATCGTGTGCGACTCACTGATCGCGCAGTTGGCGCAGCCGCCCAGATGGAAGCGTGCAAAGACGCGACGCGCGCCGGCGTGCAGGCGAAACGCCTCGTCGACGGTCATCTCGGGGGTAAACTGCGGCGGCTTTTCCAGGGTGCTCACGCGATCGGCTCCTTGTGCGGCGAACTATTTGGCTAGACCGGGCTTCCCGCCCCGTCGGTTGCGTTGCGAAGTGCGCCTGTAAGCCGGATTCTGTCCCGGCGCGAGCGCCGGTGACGGCCATCTGTCTGGGGCGCGCGTTACCGCGCACCTCGGTGCGACGTAGCTCGTAGGGACGGGCCGTCCCCTCCCAGCGGGAGCAATCGAGCGGTCTTGCTTCAGGTGGGGTTTACCCGAGTCCGCGTCTCCGCGGCGCTCCGTGAGCTCTTACCTCACGATTTCACCCTTACCGGGCGAACCCGGCGGTATGTTTCTGTGGCACTTTCCTTCGAGTTGCCCCGACAGGACGTTATCCTGCACCTTTGGCCCGGTGAAGCCCGGACTTTCCTCCCTCGAAAACGATCGAGGGCGGCCGTCCGGCGCACTCCGCTCTGGGAGTATATCATGGTGGAGGCAAGGAGACTCGAACTCCTGACCCTTACGCTGCCAGCGTAATGCTCTACCAACTGAGCTATGCCCCCGCCGAGTCCCCCCTCTTCACGCCGTCCCGAACGACTCCTCCGTCGCGCAACGGGGTTGGAACGCGCCGCAGCGAATGAGCCGGCGACCGTTCTCGGGGACGTAGCTCAGTTGGTAGAGCGCCTGCTTTGCAAGCAGGATGTCAGGGGTTCGAGTCCCCTCGTCTCCACCACGCTTTTCGCGGTATGATCGACCTCGATGTCGCGCGCACGTTGGCTGGGTCCGTGGATCGTGGTTTTCACGATTGCAGCCGGTGCGATCCTGGGCTCGCCACCAGCGCGCGCGCTGCGCGCCTGCGGCTACGAACGCTGGAACGTCAAGACGCTGATGGATCCGGCCGCGCGTTACCTCTCGCATGCGTCGACACCGACCACGCTCGCCGCGCTACTGGCGCGGCGAGCACCAAGCGACCCCGATAACATTCGCGATCGCGATGCCCCGGTCGAAACGACGCTCTGGCGCATCGAGGCGCGACTGGTCGGCTATCGCATCGAAGCTGATCGCGATCTGCACCTGATTCTGCGCGATCCCGACGGCCGCGGTACGATGGTTGCCGAGATTCCGTCGCCGGCCTGTGGCGCTGCGGCGTACGCGGCCACCTTCGCGTCCGCGCGCCGCGCGGTGGACCGCATCGGCGGCCATGCCGCAAGCCGGCGCTGGTGGTGGCTCGACTATCGCGGTGCAACGCCCCCACTGGTCTCGATCACCGGGTACGGATTCTTCGATCGCATCCACCGCGTTGCCGGACAGGCGCGCAACGGCATCGAGTTGCATCCCGTGCTGCGCGTTCAGAAGGTATAGGTCGCGTTGAGTCCGAGGACGAGCGCGTCGTTCAACCCGATCGCCCCGCCCGGATAACGGTAACCGCCGCGCTCGCCGGCCGGGTTTACGACGTACTGAAGCCCGGGACGAACGCTCAGGTTGGGCGTAAGCGCGGCCGTATAGTTCAGCTCGACGGTTTTCTCCTGCGCCGTCGTCGGAACGGCGAAGCCGCGCTGTTGCAGCGCAGTCTCAAGGCTTCGCAGTCGCGGGTTGATGTCGATGAGGTCAAAGCCGAGCGCGAGCGCGTCGTCGTCGCGGCCGCGGAACGTGCCGTGCATCACCACGCCCGCGTCGATGAAGTTCGACATCAGCGCGGTCTGTGGATCGCCGTACTCGTAGTTCGCCCACACCACCGTCCCGCGCCGATGCGGGAGCGCGCTGCCCGCGATCAAGCGATCGTAGAGCACCCAACCGCCCGCGCGGCCGCGATACCTCTGCGGCGAGATCACCGCGAGCGCCGGGTTATCGGGAGCGACGAAGCGCGCCAGATACGACGGATAGCCGGGTACGTCGGAGGCGTCGAAGTAGCCGCCGACGCGCAGGCTCTGCCGTAGTCCGCCGTCGGCAGCAACGCGCAGCGTGCCGATTTCGAGCGGAACGTCGATGCCGGTCGTCCC
>DAIDGS010000175.1 GCA_027459845.1 Vulcanimicrobiota bacterium
TGGTTGCGGGGGCGAGATTTGAACTCGCGACCTTCGGGTTATGAGCCCGACGAGCTACCGGACTGCTCCACCCCGCGGCCCCTCTGATACGACGGGTTCGCGGTGAACCCTCCCGGCGCGGCGAAGAGCACCGGGTGAATCTCAGCGCGCGCATCCCCAAACTCCACCTGCACTGCCACCTGGAGGGGGCGTTGCGGGCGACGACCTTTGTCGAGTTGGCCGACCGGTACGGCGTGCCGTTGCGCTACCGGCCCGACGCGGCCGAGCAAGCGGCCTTCGCCGACGAAGCGCCGACGCCGGTCGATCCGGCCGATCCGTATCGCTTCGCCGACTTTCGCGAGTTCTTGCTGATCTTCGCGGCGGTCAGCCGCGCGCTGCAATGCCCCGACGATCACGCGCGCCTGGCGCGCGAGTTTGTGGCCGACGCGCTGGCGCAGCAGGTGATCTACGGCGAGCTGTTCGTCTCGCCGTCGGTGTGGACGTTCTTCCATCCGCAGCTCGACGTGCGCGCGTGCGTTGAGGCGATCGTTGCCGAGCTGCGCGCCGCGCGCCCGCGCGCGCACTTCGCACTGATCGCCGACCTAACGCGCAACTTCGGTCCGGAGCGCGCGATGGCAACGGCGCGCACCGTCGCGACCCTGCGCGATCTCGACGTGATCGGCGTGGGGCTGGGCGGCGACGAGGCGCGCTTTCCGCCGGCGCTCTTCGCGGAAGCGTTCGCCTTCGCGCGCGCGCAGGGCTTGCATGCGGTGGCGCACGCCGGCGAAGCGGCCGGCCCGGAGAGCGTGCGCGACGCGATCGAGGTGCTGCACGCCGAGCGCATCGGCCACGGCATTCGGGCGCTGCGCGACCTGGCTGTGGTCGCGCTCGCGGCGGAGCGCGGCGTGCCGTTCGAAGTCTGCCCGACCTCCAACGACCTCACCGGCGCGGCGCTGCCGGAGTTTCCACACCCCTACGTCGCTCTGGCCGAGGCCGGCTGTACCGTGACCATCGATGCCGACGATCCGACGCTCTTTGGCACCTCGATCGCGCAGGAGTACGCGCGGGTCGAAGCCGCAGCCGGGAGCGCGGCGCTGGCCGGGTACGTGCGCAACGCCGTCGCCGCCAGCTTTGCCGCGCCGGAACTCAAGCGCACGCTGGCGGCGCAGGTGGATGCGGCCTGCGCGGAACTCGACCCGGTGCGTTGAAGTAGATCGCTGCATGCCCGGTCACTCGCACTCGCACTTTGCCGAATCGTTCGAAATGTACCTGAAGGCCATCTATCGCCTGGAGCGCGAGGGCCCGGGTGTCACGACCTCGGCGTTGGCCTCGGAACTCGGCATCTCGCCGGCCTCGGTTTCGGGGATGCTCAAGAAGTTGGTGAACGACGGGTACGCCGAACACGAGGCGCGCGGCGACGTGAAGCTGACGCGTAAGGGGCTCGAAGTCGCGGTCGGCGTGGTGCGGCGCAATCGTCTGGCCGAACGGCTGCTCACCGACGTGCTCGGGATGCCGTGGGACGAGGTCTACGCCGAGGCCTGCATCCTGGAACACGCCATCACCGAACGCGTGGAGGAGCGCCTGGTGGCGGCACTCGGCGATCCGCAGACCTGTCCGCACGGCTATCCGATTCCCCCCAAGGATTTGACCGATCCGCAGCGCCGCGGCGTGCCGCTCGCGCAGATCGACGCCGGCGCGCGCGTACGGGTGAGCGGCGTCACCGAACAGGTGCCCGAGATCCTGCGCTACCTGGGCGAGATCGGGTTGCGGCCCGGCGCGCAGGCCGGGGTTTTGGAGAAGGGGCCGCTGGGCGGTCCGCTGACCATCGAGATCGGCGAGCGGCGCCATGCGATCTCGCTCGAACTCGCGCGCATGGTGATGGTGGAGGACGAACCATGATGACGCGCGTGCTGATCGCGCTCAACGTGATCGCCTACCTGTGGGAAGTGCGGGTCGGCGGTCCGAGCATGTTGGGACTCTTCGGCGGCAGCGGCGTCGATCGCGTGGTCGCGCTCGGCGCGCTCGCGCCGGTCGCGGTGCTGCAGTACGGGCAGTGGTGGCGCATCGTCACGTCGGCATTCCTGCACGGCGGGCTGTTGCACATCGGCGTGAACATGTTCTCGCTGTGGGTGCTTGGGCGGTTCATCGAGTGGGCCGTCGGCGGGTGGCGTATGCTGGTGATCTACATCGTGTCGATGATCGTCTCGGGGTTGGGCGTGATCTATCTCACGGCGCCGGCCAATGCGGCGGTCGGCACGCTGGGTGCCAGCGGCGCGATCTTCGGGCTGTTCGGGGCGCTCTTCGCGATCGGCTTCAAGCTGGGCAAGCCGGGCATGCAACTGATCCGCGCCAACCTCGGCATCTTGGTGCTCAACTTGGTCTTCACGTTTTCGGTTCCGCAGATTTCGTGGCAGGCGCACGTCGCCGGACTGATCGGCGGCTTCCTCTTCACGCTGGCAATCTACTATCCGCCGCGCCGCGTGCAACCGGTGGTGGTCGACGCGCGCACCGGCCACGCGCTCGAAACCGAGTACGAAACGCCGGGCGATCCGCACGCGCCGCGGTGAGCGCCGGCACGATCGAGGACGTCTTCGGCCCGGGCGGTCCGATCGCGCGCGCGCTGCCGCAGTTCGAGGCGCGCGCCGGTCAGGTGCAGATGGCGCAGCTCATCGAGCGCGGCATCTTGGAGGGCGTGCACACCGTGGTCGAGGCCGGGACCGGCGTCGGCAAATCGCTGGCCTACTTGGTGCCGGCGATTCGCAGCGGCAAGAAGGTGGTGCTCTCGACCGGCACGATCGCGCTGCAGGAGCAACTGGTCGCCAAGGATATTCCGCTGGTGCAGCGCGCCCTCGGCGTGCCGCTACGCGTGAGCCTGCTCAAGGGACGCAATCACTATCTCTGTAAGGCGAAGCTGGCCCGAATGCGCGCCGACCGGCTGGTGCCGCCCTCGCGCGCGATGCAGGACGTGTGGACGTGGGCGGAGCGCACCCAAACCGGCGACCGCGCCGAACTCGCCTTCGTGCCGCCGTCGGAGGAGTGGGAGCAACTCGACGCCGACGCCGACGACTGCGTCGGTGAGTTTTGCGAGCAGTTTCGCGACTGCTTCTTTTTTCAGAAGCGCGACGAAGCCAAGTACGCCGACCTGGTGGTGGTCAACCACGCGCTCTTTTTCCTCGATCTGGCGATGGGCGGTGGGCTGCTGCCGCCGTACGACGTGGCGGTGCTCGACGAGGCCCACCAGTGCGAACGCTGGGCGACCGACGCGCTCACCGCGACGCTCTCGCGCGCGGTGGTCACGCGCACGCTCCGCAAGGTGCACCGCACCTATGCGTTGCCGCCGCACTACGAGCAGGAGATCGATGCCGGCGTGCGCGCGCTCGAATCGGCGCTCGCGCGCGTGCCCGGCGATCGCTATCCGCTGGGCGCCAACGACGACGCGCATCCCGCGCTCGATGAGCTGCGCCGTGGATTCTACGCCCTCGAGAACTGGCTGCACGCCAACTGGCAGAGCGGGCTGCGCCGCCCGGCGCAAAACGACGCCGAAGCCGAGCGGCGGCGCGATCTGGCGCTGCGCGCGACCGCCGGACTGGCGCTGACGGTCGATCGGGCGCTCGATACCGGCGACGGGACGATCGCCTGGGTGGAGCGCGGCGAGCGCGACGGCCGCTACGCCGTCAACGCCGCTCCGCACGACATCGCCGAGTTTCTGCGCGGGGCGCTCTTCGAGCGCGTGCCCAGCGTGGTGCTGACCAGCGCCACGCTGACCACCGCACCGCGCGACTTCGGCTATCTGTGCCGGTCGCTCGGGCTCGAACGCGCCGAGGAACTGGCCGCGCCCTCGCCGTTCGACTACGCCGCGCAGGCGCGGCTCTACGTGGCGCCACCCGAGGTGAATCCCAAGGCGAAGGACTTTGCAGCACGCGCTGCGCCGCTGATCGAGGAGGTGCTCGATCGCACGCGGGGGCGCGCCTTCGTGCTCTTTACGGCGCACGCGCGGCTGCGCGAGGTCTACGCGCTGCTGCGCGAACGGCTCGCCTTTCCGGTGCGGCTGCAGGGCGAACTGCCGCGGGCGCACCTGCTCGCGTGGTTCCGCAGCACGCCCAATGCCGTGCTCTTCGCCACCGGCACGTTTTGGGAGGGCATCGACGTGGTCGGCGATGCGCTCTCGTGCGTGGTGATCGATCGGTTGCCGTTCCCGTCGCCGGGCGATCCGCTGGTACAGGCGCGGATGCGCGCGCTCGAAGCGCGCGGGCAAGACGGCTTCGAGGCATACATGATCCCGGCTGCGACCGTCCGGCTCAAACAGGGATTCGGGCGGCTGATCCGCAGCACCGCCGATCGCGGCGTTGTGGCGCTGCTCGACGGGCGCGCGGCCTCGACGCGTTATGGCGCGACGATCCTCGCGGCGCTGCCGCCCGCAACGCGGATCGCGCGGCTCGACGAACTCGACGGCTTTCTCGACTGAACGGCGGCCGCGCAGGGCACCGACCTCGCGGCGTGAAGTGAAGCGCATGCAGCCGGTGTCGCCGAACCCGTCGGAGCCGATCGAGGATCGCGTGTACAAGATCGAAATGCGCCAGGCCGCGTTCGATGCGATCAAGCCGATCGTGGAGGTAATCGCCATCCTGGCGGCCGGGGTGTGGGCCTTTTATCAGTTCATCTACACCGATAAGATCGCCCCGTTTCTGCGCACCCCGTCGCTGAGCGTGCAGACGTCGCTCGCAAAGCTCGGCACCCGCGACGGTTGGATCGCGGTGCAAGCCACCGACACGATCGTCAACGACAGCAAGATCCGCGTGCGTGTGTTGGCGCGCAGCGAAAACCTATTCGGGTTGCGCGTGGTGAAGCAGCCGGCGCTGGGAGCGTACACGCCGGCGCGTGGGCTGTGGAACGTCAACACCGAGTACCACTATGCGAGGCCGCAACTGTTGCAGTCGCACGCGTTACTCTTTACCGGAAACGCGCAGGCCAACAATCGCCGCTGGTGGCTCGATCCGGGCGACGTGGTGCGCCATACGACGATCTTCTTCGTGCCGCGCGGCAAGTTCGACGTGCTGCAGCTCGATACCAATCTGCAGTACACCAAATATGCCGGCTCTCCACCGTTTCACACCTTTACCCAAGCGGGCGGCGCGCACGTGCTGCGCCCGGCCAGCAACTGCGTGCACTACGACGAGTCGCCGGCATGCCCGGTAACGGGACAAGGAACGCTCGCGCAGCTCTCGCTGTGGTGAGGCTCATCCGGGCGCGGCGCACGAGCGTACTTCAGGCATCAACGCACTCGTAACGCCTGGAGGATTCCGTGAAAACCACCGCTCTCGTGCTCGCTCTGACCGCGCTCGCCGCCGCACCGGCGCTGGCCGGCGGAATGAGCCACGCTTCGCCCAAGCCCTCGCCCGCCCATATGATGACCGGCCATCACATGACCAAGAAGCCCGATCACATGATGAGCGGCCACCACATGACGAGCAGCCACATGGCCGCCCACGACAGCATGAATTCAACCCACATGATGAAGTCGACGCACATGACGAGGAAGCCGACCCCCAAGCCGACGCACCGTCCGTAGCGGCCCTTTGTTCGTCGCTGCGCCGCCGCGCGTCGGCGGTGCGGCGCGCTCGAAGCGGGGCGGAAAAGCCGGTAGGCAGCGCGAAAAGCGCGCGGCGCTATGAAGTTCAGCATCGTCAGCCACGCCTGCATGACCGCTACCGACGGAAAGAAGACGTTGGTGGTCGACCCGTGGCTCGCCGAGCCCGCGTATTGGGGCGCGTGGTGGCACTGTCCACAACCGCAGTTCGACGATGCGCTCTTCGATGCCGACTTTATCTACATAACGCACTGGCACTTCGATCATTTCGACACCAAGACGCTCAAAAGGTTCCGGCGTCAGCCGACCGTACTACTGCCCAAGTTCCCGGTCTCGAGCCTGGCGCCGCTGGTGCACGCGACCGGGTTATCGAACGTCGTCGAACTCGACCATGGCCAGACCTTTGAGGTGTCGCCCCAATTCTCGCTGACGTCGTACCAGGCCGCCCTGCAAGACGACAGCGTCGCGGTCGTCCGCTTGGGCGATACCACGATTGTCAACCTCAACGATGCCAAGCCGCTCCCCTCGGGCTGGCGGCGCATCAAGCGCGACTTTCCCACCGTCGACGTCATGCTGCGGAGCCACTCCCCGGCGTGGTCGTATCCTACCCGCTACAGCTTTGAAGACGATGCGGATCGTATCGTGCTCGACGAGCGCTCCTATATGGAAGCGTTTGTCGGCGCCGCAAAGACCGTGGCGCCGCGCTATGCCGTGCCGTTTGCAAGCGGCATTTGTCATCTGCATCGCGAGGTGATCGACGACAATCGCTTCTTGGTGAGCGCCGATCGCCTCAAGGCGTTCGCTCAGAGCGGCGATCGACTCGACCCGCGGACCGAGATCGTCATCATGCCGCCGGGCAGTAGCTGGGAAGACGGCGCATTTGCCCTCGCCGCCCCGCGCGGCGGTGAGGATCCGGTTTCGTACGCGCGCCAACGCGCGAGCGAGGAAGCCGAGCGCTTGCAGAAGATCTACGATAGCGAGGCCAAACGCGGTGTGCGCTACGAGGAGTTTGCGAGCTACTTCGGGCGGCTTGCGCGTGCGCTCGGTCCGGCAAAGCTAGCCCTGCGTGGCGTCGTGTGGTCGTTCCCGATCGATGGCAGCCCAGTCGAGCATTGGTCCTACGACTTCGGCACCGGGAAGACGGCGCGCTCGCTCGAGCGCCGCGAGAATTACACCGTCGAACTGACCGTAACTCCGGCCGTCCTTTCGGCTGCGCTGCGCAACGCCGTCTTCTCGAACATCGATGTTTCGAAGCGCTGGCGCGTGTACGTGCGCCGAGGCGGCCTCGTGAAACACCTCTTGGCGTGCACCGCCCTCTCGCTCTTCGAGGCCGGATTTTTCTCCTTGCGTAACGTTGTTTCGTGGCGCTTCTTGCGCGGCTATTGGAAGCGCCTCCCGGAGATCGGCGACTACGCGCGCATGGCGCTGGGTTTGGTCACCAAAGGGCCCTCATCGGTCCGCGACGTCGCCGGCCTGGCCGAAGGCTAAGCGAGATCGTGAGTCGCGACACCGAGGGGGCCTCGCTGCGCTCTCCGGAACTCGTGGACGTCGTCTGCGACGGGTGCGGATCGGCGCGCACGGTCACCGTCGCAGTAAAGGAGGGCGTCGTGTGGAAGCGGCGCTTTTCAATCGTGCGATGCACGGCTTGTCAGCACGTCTATGTGAATCCGCGATTGCGCGACGACTTCGTCGAAGCGCTCTACGATGAGGCGTATTACCACGGTGGCGGTTTCGATCGAACGATCGACTATGATGCGGTCTCGCGCGGATTGGATGAAAAGGCGGAGCGCCGGTTCAACGACGCACGCCTGACACTTGAGTTGGCGCTGGACGGTCTGAAAGGTCGTCGTATCCTCGAAGTCGGTTGCGCCGGGGGCTGGCTCACGCAAATGCTACGACTCGCCGGGGCCGATGCCATCGGTTTCGATACGTCGGCGTACGCACAAGCACTTTGCGCGCGATCGTCCATTCCAGTGATCGGCGACTTCGATGACTTGTACGCTCAGGCGGAAGCGTTTGACGCGATCGTCTCGCTCGAAACAATCGAGCATGTGTTCTCCCCAACCGAGTTTCTGAGATCGTTGCGTAACCTCTTGAAACCCGGTGGAATCTTGCTGATCGGCACGGGGAACTGGAATATCGAGCATCGCGTCCGCGGCACGCCATACGTGATGCCGGAGGGGCACCTGCACTACTTCACTCCAGCGTCGTTGCGCGCATTTTTGCTGCGATCGGGCTACGAGATTAGCACCGTGCGGAACCACCTTTGGTTCGGTTGGCGGGCGATCGGGCGGCGATTCCCGGGAGGGGCGAAATCGCCGGTCTTTAGGTTACTTTATCGTGCCTGCGAGGCACTCGCGCCCGGAATCGGCCCCTTTCCGGTGGGAAGGCGACCGGCGCCGGCGACCGAACCCGTTTAGGACATCGTAGGAGGCTTCATGCGGATCGTTACCGGAGCGGGTGGGTTTATCGGGGGGCATTTGGTGCGCGCGCTGCTCGAATCCGGGCACGCCGTGCGCGCCGTCGATTGCAAACCGCTCGATGAGTGGTATCAGCGCTTTGACGACGTCGAGAACCTCCGCCTCGATTTGCAGGACCTCGATGCCTGCCGGAGCGCTCTGCGCGGCGCGGCCGGAGCCGAGGTGTACAACCTGGCTGCTGACATGGGCGGTATGGGATTCATCGAGAATCACAAGGCGCTCTGCATGCTTAGCGTGCTCATCAACACGCACATGTTGGTTGCGGCGCGCGATGCCGATGTCGCCCGCTATTTCTTCTCCTCGTCGGCGTGCGTCTATAACGCTGAGAAGCAGCGGGACCCGGCGGTAATCCCGTTGCGCGAGGCCGACGCGTACCCTGCGATGCCCGAGGACGGATACGGTTGGGAGAAACTCTTTAGCGAACGGATGTGCCGCCACTTCACCGAAGATTTCGGTATCGAAACGCGCGTGGCGCGCTACCACAACGTCTACGGCCCTAACGGCACCTTTGACGGGGGGCGCGAAAAGGCGCCCGCGGCGATCTGCCGCAAGGTGATCGCCGCGCTCAACGGCGGAACTAAAACCATCGAGATTTGGGGTGACGGCAAGCAGACGCGCAGCTTCACCTACATCGATGACTGCGTCGAGGGAACCGCCCGTCTGATGGCAAGCTCGATCCGCGAACCGCTCAACATCGGCAGCAGTGAACTGGTGACGATCGATCAGCTCGTCTCGATCGTCGAGCAAATCGCCGGTATCACGCTGGAGCGTCGATACCAACTCGACGCGCCAAAGGGCGTGAACGGTCGCAACAGCGACAATACGTTGATTCGGGCTCAGCTTGGTTGGGAACCGACAACCTCGCTGCGCGCCGGCATGGAACGGACCTACGCTTGGATCGAGCAGCAAATGCTTTCCGGGCGGCGTAGCACATCTGTCGCGTAGTGTCCGGTCAACCGGCCGCCCTCAAGCACGCGCTCGTATCGGCGATCGTTACCACCCGGAACTCCGCGCGCACGTTAGAGGCGTGCCTGGAGAGCATTCGCCGGCAGAGTTACCCCGCGCTCGAACTGGTCGTCGTCGACAATTTTTCGAGCGACCCTACGCCCGACATCGCGCGGCGCTTCGCTGACCGCGTGCTGCAGGTCGGTCCGGAGCGGTCGGCGCAGCGCAACGCCGGGGCGCGCGCAGCGTCCGGGCAGTTTGTCCTAATCCTGGATTCTGATATGGTGCTCGAGGCGAACGTGGTCGAGGCCTGCGTGGCGGCGTGGCGCCGGACGCCGTCAATCGTGTGGATCGCCGAGACGTCGTTTGGCGCGGGGTACTGGGCGCGCTGCAAAGCCTTCGAGCGTTCGCTGTATTCGCACGACGACATCGTAGCAGCCGCTAGGTTTTTCGAGCGCCGCCTCTTTCTCGACGTCGGCGGGTTTGACGAGTCGCTGCACGCAGCCGAAGACTGGGACATCTCGATCCGCGCACAACGGCTACGCCCACTGGTTCGCGCGGAAGCCTGCATCTATCACGACGAAGGCCGATTGAGTCTTTTGGAACTGATGCGTAAAAAGTTCTATTACGGCGGCAGCCACCGCGCTTTTCTCGCCAAGCACGGTGCGGAGGCTAAGAAGCGGCTGAGCCCGTTTCGCGCATCGTTGTTTGGAAATTTTGGGGCGATCGTCGCACACCCAATCGATGGATTCGGCCTCGCGATCATGAAGAGCTGCGAACTCGGGGCGGCTGTCCTCGGCCGCGTCTTTTCGCGTCCCGCGGATCTTCACGCGGCGGTATACGCATCGAGCAACTCAAGCGAACAGTGCGCGCCGAATTTCGGCGACGACGGCGGCAACGAGGTATCCCAGCGGGAGCGCGATCAACCCAAGGTCGAGTAGCGTGAGCCAGTTCGCGATAACGACGGTTCCAGCGCTGGGGGCGTTCCAGGCGTTTGCGCTCGCCGCGATGCGGAAGTGTCGTAAGAGGTGCAGGGGTCGAAGCGAGAGCGCAAGCCAGTGTGAGTCGAAGCTGGCGTTGTAGCGCACGATGGTTGGCTTCGGGGTCCTGATCACGTAGATAAACGCAGGCAGCGCGGCGTATGCGAGCGGGCGAAACGCGCGGCGTGCGGGGGCGTCGGTGATGGCGGGAAGAGGTCCGCCAAGTGCGATCAAGCACCGCCCGATGCACCGCACTGCGCGCGTAGTCGAGGGAAGTTTGACCCACGCGTAGCCGTGGGTGGAGCCGCTTAGCGTACGCCCGGAGAGCGCGACGAGCTGCCCGCGTACGGCTGCCAGTACGGCAGGTGCGTTGACCCGAATCGGCAGTGAGGATGTCGTGTACGCGCCTCCGTAGGGTTGAGCAAGGTGCGGATGATTCGCGAAGGCAACCCAGGCGGCGACCCAGCCGCGGGCGGGATCGCCGAGGGACGCGTCTCCATGCAGGGCGCGATACTCGCCGCGTCCGCGCGGTGTGTCGGCGACGAATACGTCGGCGCTCCCCAAC
>DAIDGS010000176.1 GCA_027459845.1 Vulcanimicrobiota bacterium
GAGAGCGACGTCGTCGTGCCGTCGGTGGCACCCCAGGCGAGATCGTCGTTGTGTCCGAGCACCACGCCGGGTGCGCCGGGAAAGGTCGCCCCGGCCGCATGAAAGCCGGGTGCCCGCAGATCGATCAGGTACCACACCCCCGGAATGTGCAGCCCCAGATGCGGGTCGTTGGCCAGCAAGGCGCGGTGCGTGAGCGACCGCTCGGCCCCGACCGCCCACTCGTTGCTGCCGACCGGAGGTTTGGCGTAGGCGAGCTCCGCGTCGAGCGCGGCCTCGATCCGGCAGTGCGGGCCGGGAGCGATGTGCGCGAGAGCGGCGCGTCGTAGCACGGGTCGCTGAGCGGAAAGCGTCGCGCGAGCGCCGCCGCCCCGCCGTGGCGGTAGGCGCGATCGCGATCGGCGACGGCGTTCCAGTCGTCGATGAGGTCCAGCACCGTCGCCATCGCCACCGCCATCGAGTCGCGCGGCGTCCAGAGCGCTGGGCGATACCCCAAGATGCGAAACTCAACCGGCAACGGCTCGCGTGCGATCGCCGCATTGACTCCGGCGCTGAAAGCGCGCAGGATCGCGCGCTCGTGCGGGCCTAAACGCCGCCACTGGCGCGCGACGATGGCGGCGACCGGGACGGCGCGCTCGGCTTCATCGCTGGCCAGGGCCGGTTTTCCGAGGATCTCGGCGAGATGCCCGGTCACGTAGCGGCGCAGCAGGTCCATTTGAAAGAGCCGATCCGAGCCCTCGACGTATCCCTGCGCGAAGAACAGGTCGTGTAGGTTGTCCGCCACGATGTGCGGCACGCCTCGCCCATCGCGCACGATTTCGACCGGCGCGCGCAACGCGAGTCCGCGCAGCGTCCCGTGCGTGCGCGCGTGGGCGCGCAGGCCGAGGGCGGCGTAAGAAAGGTAGATCGCCACCAAGAGCGCGACCAGTGCAAACGCACCGAGCACCACACGGATCGCGAGCTTCATGCGCCGCTTATACCGTTACGTAGACGTCCCCGTCGCGCACCGCAACCGGGAAGGTGGCAACCGGTAGGATCGCCGGCAGCGTCAGCGCCGCGCCGCTGCGCACGTCGAAGGTCGCACCGTGGCGCGGACACTCGATGCAGGCACCTTGCAGCCGCCCCTGGTCGAGTGCGCCGCCGTCGTGCGTGCAGACGTCTTCGATGGCGTAGATGGTCCCATCGACGTTGCAGAGCAAGAGCTCGAGCGAATCCGCGACCACGCGTACCGCGGCACCGATCGGAACGTCGGTCGCGCGCGCGACCTTCCACTCGGACATCGCTACGGTTTGGCCAGCCAGACGACGGCGTTGAAGAACTTGTACTCGGTGTTGGGCTTTGGCGAGAGGCGCAACAAGTTGAAGCGGACGGGCTTGTTTCCCGGGAACGTCGGCGGTGGCACCAAGCGGATCGTATAGGTAAGGTGACCGTCGCAGACACCGTTGGTGCAACTCGACGTCTTCGAGCCGCCGATAACGCTGACTCGTCCCATCGGTTTGGCTTGCGGGCCGCACGCTGCCAAGCCGGGATGCCAAACGGGCAGATGATCGTACTGCGTCTGGGTGAGACCCTTAAAGTCCAAGCGCCACGTCACCAAGCCGGTGCCTTGCCCGATCGTGGTCGCATTCGCAATCTTCACCGAGAGTTTACCCTGATGCACGACGGTTCCGGCCTTGGGA
>DAIDGS010000177.1 GCA_027459845.1 Vulcanimicrobiota bacterium
TGACGCCGGCCGACGTGCTCGCACTGATCGCGCGCGCGCGCGAGCGCGGCTGCGCGCCGATCGTCGCGTTCAGCTATTACAATCCGATCGATCGCTACGGTCTGACGCGCTTCGCCGACGCCGCGCGGGCGGCCGGCGCGGTCGGGGTGATCGTTCCCGACGTACCGTTCGAGGAGGCGGCTCCGCTGCGCGCTGCGCTGCACGCGCGCGCGCTGCTGTACCCGGTACTGATTGCGCCGACGACGCCGCTCGAGCGAGCGCGTCGGCTATGCGCGTCGGCGACCGGGTTCGTGTACGTCGTTGCGCGGCTGGGCGTAACGGGCGCCGATCGCGGGTTCGAGGGCGCGGTTTTCGCGGAGCGCATGGCGGCGCTACGCAGCGTCACGGATATGCCGCTTGCGCTCGGTTTTGGGATCGCACGGCCGGAGCAGGTGCGCGTTGCGGCTCGCCTCGCGGATGCGGTGATCGTCGGCAGCGCCTTAATCGACGCCTACGCGGGGTATCGGGGCGATGCGGCGGTCGCGCGGGTCGCGGCCTGTGCGCGCGAGCTTGCGGCGGCCTGTCGGCCGCCATCGACGGCGCACGCCTAGAGCAGAAAGAAGACGATCGTTCCGACGACGACGCCGATCGCGGCGATCGCCTTGGGTGCATCGCGCCGGCCGAGCGAGGCGGTGGCGAGCGCACCGAGGCCGAACCCGACCACCCCGGTCCCCGGATACAGGTCGCGGTGCTGTGCGTAGCACGCGATCAGCGTTCCGAGAAAACCCATCACGAAGACGCCCAGACCGGATTCCCGCGATTGGAGCGCGCCCGCAAGCAACGCCAAGATCGCCGCGGCGATCAGCAGACGCAGCGGTGCCAACGGTTCGCCCGCCAGTCCGGCCCCGAGGAACAGCGCCGCAAGCGCGACCGCACGAGTTTGCGTCATGGCGCTGGCTTCCCAGGGCGCCGGTGAAAGTCCTAGACGCTTATACCGCCGCGGGTGTCGTTCCGAGGCCAAATCGCGAGTCGGCTTCATCGGCGACGAAACGTCCGATCGCGAGTGACGAGGTGGCTGCCGGCGAGGGTGCGTTGCGTACGTTCACCACGCCGGAGTCGCCGTCGAAGACGAAGTCATCCACCAGCGAGCCGTCGGCCATCATCGCTTGGGCGCGAACGCCCGCCGGGCCGGGAAGCGTATCCGCGACCGTGAGTTCGGGGATGTAGCGCTGCAGAGCCTTGACGTAGGCGGTACGCACCACGTCGCGATACATCTCGCCCATGCCGGTGGAAAAGTATTTGCTCGCCAGGGCGATAAAGCCCGGATACGTGAGGGTTTCGAAGAGATCGGCGGGGTTGATGGTGGTGAAGCTGTAGCCTTCGCGCGCAAACGCGAGCACGGCATTGGGGCCGAGCCAGATATCGCCGTTCATCCGGGGCGTGAAATGCACCCCGAGAAACGGGAAGCTCGGATCGGGTACCGGATAGATGTTCCCCTTGACCAAGTAACGCTTCTCCGGCTTGAGAATCAGGTAGTCGCCGCGGAAGGGAACGATCTTTGGATCGCTTGCGCTGCCGCTCATCTTCGCGAGACGATCGGCCAGGAGGCCACCACAGCTCACGACGTACTTGGTTTCGACGTCGCCCGAGCGCGTGTGCAGGAGGGCTCCGTTGCTGCGGCGATCGATGCCGGTCACTTCGCTCGCGGTGCGTATCTCGCCGCCGGAGGCTCGAATGTCGTCGCCGTAGCTGCGCGCAACCACCCCGTAGTCGACGATGCCGGTCACTGGAGAGAATATCGCGCGAATGCCGCGGCAGTGCGGTTCGCGCTCGCGAATGCCGTCGGCGTCGACGATCGTGAGGCCCTCGATGCCGTTGGCCACGCCCCGTCGATGCAGTTCGTCGAGGTTGGGAAGCTCGTGTTCCTCGGTAGCGACGATCAGCTTGCCGATGTTGCGGTATTCGATGCCCTTCCTGTCGCAGTACTCCCACAGCGCTCGGCGCCCTTGCGTGCATAGCGTCGCCTTGAGCGAGCCGGGCTTATAGTAAATGCCGGAATGGATGACCCCGGAGTTGTGGCCGGTCTGATGAACCGCCAACTCGGGCTCTTTCTCCAGCACGATCAGCTTGAGGTGCGGGTGGCGCAGGAGCAGGTCGCGGGCGGTTGCGAGTCCCACGATCCCGCCGCCGACGATGGCGATATCGTACGTCATGCGCCGCTCATTCTCGCACGGGCGGGGGTTGCCCGCTTAGTGCAATAGTGGCAGGGTGCCCGGGGCCGCCGGAGGGAAGAGAACGACCTCCACCCGCATCAGGAAGACAGGTTACCCGTGACGACGCTCGATCGCATTGCCCCGTTCCGCAACGAAACCGTCAAGACTTTTGCCGACCCGGCCGAGCGCGCCGCGATGGAAGCCGCGCTCGCTGAGGTCAAGGCCGAGTTCGGACGCACCTACCCGCTGGTCATCGACGGTCGCCGCGTCGAGACGGCAAAGCGGATTCGTTCGCTCAACCCGGCGCATCCCGATCAGGTCGTCGGCGAGTCGGCGTCGGCGTCGAAGGCGGATGCTCTGGCCGCCATCGACGCAGCCGGTCGCGCGTTCGAGACGTGGAAGCGCGTGCCGATGCCCGAACGCGCCGAGTACCTCTTTCGCGCTGCCGAACTGTTGCGCGAGCGGCGTCTGCGCTACGATGCGCTGTTGACCTACGAAGTCGGCAAAACCTGGCCGGAGGCCGACGGCGACATCGCCGAGGCCATCGACTTCCTCGAGTATTACGCGCGCGAAGCCATTCGCTACGCGCAACCCCACCCGATCGTGCCGCTCGACGGCGAGCAGAACGAGATGATTTACATTCCGCTCGGGATCGGGGCGGTGATTCCACCCTGGAACTTTGCCGGCGCGATCATGATCGGCATGACCGCTGCGGCGATCGTCACCGGCAATACGGTGGTTCTGAAGCCATCGAGCGACTCGGTCGTGGTCGCGGCGTGGTTCGTGGACCTCCTGCATGAAATCGGCCTGCCGAACGGCGTCGTCAACTTCATCCCGGGCTCGGGTGGTGAGATCGGCGACGCCATCGTCGCGCACCCGCAGATTCGTTTCATTTCGTTTACCGGCTCGAAGGAGGTCGGGCTACATATCAACGAGCTGGCCGCGCGTCCACAGCCGGGGCAGAAGTGGATCAAGCGGGTCGTCGCCGAGATGGGCGGAAAAGACTCGATCGTGGTCGCGGCTGACGCCGACGTCGACGCGGCCGTCGAAGGGGTGGCGGTTTCGGCCTTCGGCTTTCAAGGCCAAAAGTGTTCGGCGTGTTCGCGTGCGATCGTCGAAGCGCCGATCTACGACGCATTTTTGGAAAAGCTCAAAGCGCGGGTCGCGGCGATCCGCGTCGGTGATCCGGCCGAAGCCGGTATCGGTATGGGCCCGGTCGTGAACGCCGCAGCCGCCGAGTCGATCGCGGGATACATCGAGCAAGGAAAGCGCGAGGGACGTCTGATCAGCGGCGGCAATCGTCTGGCGGGTCCTGGGTACTATCTCGAGCCGACGGTTATCGCCGACGTCGCCCCGGACGCGCGCATCGCGCAGGAAGAGATCTTCGGCCCGGTCCTGGCGGTCATCAAAGCCGAATCGTTCGACGATGCCATGGCGATCGCCAACAACACCGAGTTCGGCCTGACCGGCTCGCTCTACACCGGCGACGAGCGCAAGATCGCTCGTGCGCGCGACGACTTTTTCGTGGGCAATCTGTACTTCAATCGCAAGAGCACCGGTGCGATGGTCGGGGCGCACCCGTTCGGCGGGTTCAACATGTCGGGCACCGACAGCAAGGCCGGCGGTCCCGACTACCTGCTGCTTTTCCTTCAGGCCAAGTCGATCGCGCGCAAGCTCTAGCCGGCCGGTCGCGAGCGCCCCGCCACTCGGAGACGACCAAGCGAGCGCTCGTTCGTCGGCCCGGCGATGAAGATTCTTTGGCCGTTCGCTTGACACGGACTAGGTGGAGCGATACGATAGCGGTCGTGACTCTTGGGCCGGTCACCGGGCGCGGTCAAATGATCCGTGCTCTGGTGAAGGCGCCTTTAGGGTTCGCTCCTTGAAAACTGAACAGTGCAGCAGCGCATAAGTCTGTGGGTCTCCGACCTCGAAGACAAGGTCGTTTTGGCAATGTCTTTTGAGTCGCGAGAACGTACAATTCTGCTGGCTACGGCCGGCTCGATCCGCAAGGGTGGGGTCGTCCGCAGTGGGTCGCCTTCGCAAGCGATTCCGTAAGCAGCATGCGAATTTTAGAGCCGATCAAGGCTCCATAAGAATTTTTATGGAGAGTTTGATCCTGGCTCAGGACTAACGCTGGCGGCGTGCCTAACACATGCAAGTCGAACGAAGTAGCAATACTTAGTGGCAGACGGGTGAGTAACGCGTAGTCAACCTACCTTTTCGTGGGGGATAACTAGCCGAAAGGTTAGCTAATACCGCATACGATCGTCGAGTGGCATCACTTGACGATGAAAGGAGCAATCCGCGAAGAGAGGGGACTGCGTCCCATTAGTTAGTTGGTGGGGTAATGGCCTACCAAGACTCCGATGGGTAGCTGGCTTGAGAGAGCGACCAGCCACACTGGAACTGAGACACGGTCCAGACTCCTACGGGAGGCAGCAGTGAGGAATTTTCCGCAATGGGGGAAACCCTGACGGAGCGACGCCGCGTGTGGGAAGAAGGCCTTCGGGTCGTAAACCACTGTCGAAGGGGACGATATTGACGGTACCCTTGGAGGAAGCCCCGGCTAACTACGTGCCAGCAGCCGCGGTAAGACGTAGGGGGCAA
>DAIDGS010000178.1 GCA_027459845.1 Vulcanimicrobiota bacterium
GATAGGTGAAGGTGTAGGACTGCCCGGCGCGCAGCGGTGGGATCGAGCGCGTGTCCAGGCGTGCTCCGTTCATGAAGATGTCGACCGACTGCAGCGTGTCGCCGGACTGGTCGGCGTTGCCGACGTTGCGAACCGTGCCGAGCAGGTGGTAGTCGTTCAGGTAGCCGACCGTCGCGACGCGTTGAACCCGGACGTTCACGATCGCCGGATCGGGCCCCGAGCAGGGGGCGGCTACGGCCAGCGCGGTCTGCGCCAGAAACAGGGCGGCGAAAAGAATGGGTCGGAGCATGGTGTGCCTCCTCGAAAAATGATGGCCACACGGTGGTACCCAAGAACGCCCGGGGTTGAACCATTCTGCGCTCGATGCGAGGGAGCGCTGCTTTGAATGAGCGGCCGCGGCGGCGGCGAAGCGCGGGACGGTGGTACCTTCCCCGAGTGCCGATCGCGCCGAGCTGCAGCGCAATCTGATCATCGCCGGCTGCTGCGCGCCGATCGCGCTACTGATCTACCTGATCGCCCATGCCGCCTATACCAACCTCTTCGAAACGACGCAAGCGATGGGGTCGGTCGATCCCGCCACGCACGTCGGCTTGGACTTGGGATACCTCACGATGATCGGCGGCACGGCGATCTTCGCGCTGCTGGCACTGATCGCCGCGGTGCGCGCCTGGCACGTGTGGCGCCGGATGCGGCACGCGCGCTGACCGGAGGCTCGCCGATGCGTGCGCTGCTGGTCGTCAATCCCAATGCTCGGCGTGGCAGCGGTGTCGAGGCGCGCGTGCGCGCGGCGCTGACCGCGCGCGGCGTTGAGGTCGTCGCGAGCGGTCGGCCGAGCGGCGTGCCGCGGCCGATCGACGCGATCGTCGTTGCCGGCGGCGACGGAACGATTGCCGGCGTCGTGCCGCAGGCGCTGGCCTTCAACGTGCCGGTCGGCGTCGTTCCCTTGGGGACCTTCAACGAGCTGGCGCGCACGCTCGACATTCCGCCGTCGATCGATGCGGCGGCCGCGGCGATCGCGGCCGGGCGCACGCGTTCGATCGACGTTGCGCAGGTCAACGGCGTCGCATATCTCAGCGAAGCCAGCATCGGCATCTCCAGTCGCATCGCCGCGCTGCAAACCCCGCAGGAAAAACGTCGTTTCGGCATCTGGGCGATCGTTGCAAGCGCCTTTCACGCCTTCGCGCACGCCCGCCCGATCCACGTACGCGTGCGTTTCGACGATGTCGAGCACTGCTTCAAGACGATCCAGTTGACGGTCGCCAACAGCCACCGCTTCGGCGGGGTCGTGCACGTCGAGGATGCCGCCATCGACGACGGCTGGCTCGACCTCTATAGCGTCGAGATCGCCAACCCACTCGAGGCGGTCGGGGTCGCGCACGCGCTGCGGCTGGGGCGGCGCAGCGGCGTTCCGGGGTTGCGCGCGTATCGTGCACACGCCTTCGAGATCGAGACGCATCGGCCACACCACATCACCGCCGACGGCGAGCCGGCCGGCATGACGCCGGCACGGTTCACGCTGCTGCCGAAGGCCTTGCGCGTCTTCGTGCCGGAGTAGTCGCACATGCGGTATCGCACGCTCGGACACTCCGGCCTCCAGCTTTCGGTCATCGGCCTGGGGTCGTGGCTGACCTTCGGCGGCAACGTCGATGCCGACCTCACCCGGCGGTGCGTGCTGCGCGCGTGGGAGGCCGGCGTCAACTTCATCGACACCGCCGACATGTACGCGCACGGCGGTGCCGAGCGGGTGCTCGCGCCGGTCATCAAAGAGCTCGATCGCGGTGCGCTGGTCCTGGCGACCAAGGTGTACTTTCCAACCGGTCCGACGCCCAACGAGCGCGGCCTCTCGCGCAAGCACGTGCGCGCTCAGATCGACGCATCACTGACGCGACTCGGCGTCGACTACGTCGATCTCTATCAGTGCCATCGGTACGATACCCGCACCCCGCTCGAAGAGACCTGCGCGATGATGAACGATTTGGTTCGCGCCGGCAAGACGCTCTACTGGGGCGTCTCCGAGTGGAACGCGGATGCGATTGCCGCAGCCGTGACGCTGTGCCACGCGAACGGTTGGGCGGCGCCGATCTCCAATCAGCCGCAATATAGCGCGCTGTGGCGGCGGATCGAGGAGCGCGTGTTGCCGACCTGTACGCGCTACGGCGTCGGCAACGTCGTCTGGTCGCCGCTGGCGATGGGCATTCTCACGGGAAAGTACACCGATGCGGCGGCGCCGCCGCCCGGAACGCGCGCCGCCGGCGGCGCGCGCGAGATGATGGAGGATTACTTCACGCAGCCGGTACTCGATGCGGTTGCGCGGCTGCAGCCGCTCGCCAAACGCGCCGGATGCTCGCTCGCGCAGCTCGCGCTCGCGTGGTGTCTCCGCCAGCCGGCGGTGACGAGTACGATCGTCGGTGCGACCAAGGTCGAGCACGTCGACGATAACGTGGCGGCCGGCGACCTGGCGGTGGATCCGGCGATTTTCGCCGAGATGGACGCGCTACTCGCGCCGGTCGCGCCGCACGAACCGTATCTGGCGTAGCGATCGCGACCGATGCGGCGCGCCGCCGACCGCGGTGCGGCGGTCAGTTCCAGCGCGACGGGCCCCACCCGTCGAAGCCGCCGGCGGCCGGTGCGATCGCGATGATCCGGGTGAACGAGGTGACCGGGGCGTCGTCGACGACGCGTGTGCTGCGGTACTGGGGCTGACGCGGGGTGTTCACGGTGTTCTCCTTGTGATGTCGGTGAGTTCCACCGTTCATTACGGCGCAGCGCACCGCGAGTTTCAGGTGCCCTCGGCGGCTCCGGCATGGAAGACGAACTTTACGATCAGACGGTTGAGGGTCGCGCCGGCGGCCGGCGTGCCGTAGTTGACGTAGAGCTGGTCGCCGCTGCGAAAGCGCTGCATGTACGCGATCGCGAGGTTGTTTCCGACTTGTGTCGCAAACCCGCCCAGGCCGTTGATGTCGCGCAGCGCGAACGTCACGGTGGAGTCGCTCGAAAGGTTGACGCCCAGGGTGACGCGGCGCAGCCACTGTGATTCCAGCGCGCCGCCCGCAAACGCGCGCTCGTACGTTCCGTCGTACTCCAAGCCGAGCGAAAAGCGCGAGCCCAGCGGCCGGCTCGTGACCAGCGTGAAGAGGTGTACGTCGTTGGTGCCGTACGAACCGTAGGCGTAGCTGGCATCGATCGGCGCCGGCGTCCCGTCGCGATAGCCGATCGGAACGACCATCAGGTTGTACGCACTGGTAACCCCGTCGAGGTAGCACGGGTAGCCGGTGAAGCTCGAGGTGGTCACGATCTTGCCGCCGCAGCCGGGCCCGCTCGGAATCGCGTAGGCGCGGAGCTGTCCGACCGTCGGGCCCAGCCCGTCGAGCGAAAAGCCGTCGTCGAAGACGGCGTTGAGCGTTGCCTGCGTGTCGGCCTGATGCACCGCTCCCGACTCGTCGAGAAAGCGATCGGCTTCGAAGTTCACGCTCCAACTCTTCAAGCCGCGCGCCGTTCCCGGGATATACGTGTAGAACATCGGTCCGCGGATGTCGGAGTTGGCGGTATAGCCGTCGATCGGATTGTAGTTGGGCGAGGCATCGTAGTAGCCCAGGTTGAGTTCGTAGCTGGGCTTGTGCATGTCGATAAACGCCTGGGTGAGATCGGCGTGGCCGTTCGGTACCCAACTGCCGTTCTCGAAGGCGTGATCGAAGTACCAAATCCAGCCGTGTTTGAGGTCGCGTCCCTGCACGCCGGCCTCGATGGTGGCATCGTTGCCGGCGATGCTGTGATGCGCCAACACGCCGTCGGTCCAGTAGTCGAAGGCGCCGTCGGGAAGCGAGTGATGGTAGCCGAACGCTTCGTCGGCGAACTCGTCGCCGGTGAGCTGATCGAATCCGCGAAAGGCCAACACGCCGAAGCTCTGCTTGCCGAACGTGCCCTCGACTTTGGTTCCGCAGTCGAACGGTCCGATCGCGGGCGAGTAGAAGATCAGATTCGACGCGCAGCAGTACGGGCCGGTCGGCGCGCGCGAGCCCGAGTCGGCGTTGATGAAGCTGGCACCCTGCGCGAAGAACGGCCGGTACTCGGTGAGCTGGCGGCGGAACTCTTGCGGTGCGATCGTCTGCTGATCCACCTCGACGTTCGAGAAATCGGGTGCCAGGGTTCCGACGAAGCTGATGGTGGGGGTCAGCGGGTAGGCGACGTCGAGGCCGAACGAGCGCACCCGCTGCGAGGCGAAGGCGCCGCTGGCTTGCGCGAACTGCGTGCGGTCGCGCCCGATGCTGGCCAGCGCGTAGGCGTCGATGCGCCCGCCCTCGCGCGAGACGGCCGACCGCCCGAGCGTCAGCTCGCCGGTCGGCCACCAGCGGCTGTCGTAGAGGGTCGGCCAGTTGCCGCCCGGTTGGTCGTTCATCAGCGAGTTCCAGGCCCAGACCAGGTGATCGCCGTGGGCGGCGATCCCGCGCACGAACTGCAGCCCCCAGCCCTGGGTGCCGCCGTGCGCCACGCGCAGCACCTTGAGCGGCACGATCAGCACCGCGCTCCAGCTCCCGCCGCGTATGCGCGCGGCCGCCTGCCAGTGCGGGCGATAGCGAACGTTCTCGTTGGCCTCCTGGTAGCGCGTGCCGCGCGGCGTCACCTCGAAGTAGTACGTTTGGGTGGCGGCGCCGCTGGTGTCGATGCCGATCCCTACGAAGTCGTCGGTGCCGAAGCCGACGTCGTTGGTCGGCTGGGTGGCGACGATCGGCGTCCCGCGCTGCTCGGCCTTGAAACCGATGTACAGATTGCGGTCGTCGTACAGCAGGTAGGCGGTAGTGGCGAGGCGCGCCGGGGCGCGGGTCGTCACATCCTCCCAGGGCCCCTCGCTGGGCACCTTTCCGGCCGCCCAGGCGGGATCGCGCAGCGACGGGTCGAGCGCCAGGGGATGGGGAGCTCGGGCCACCCGAAACGAAAAGGTCGCCGAGACGGCCGCTTGGCACGGCATCGTCGAAGTGGCCACGACCAGCGCGAGCAGCGCGAAACCGAGGTAACGCATAGCGGTATCACGAGTGTCACATCGGGAACGGCGAAAGCGTCCTCAGAAAACCATCAAAGATTCTTAGGAACCGGCTGGGTTCGCAGCCAAGGGAGAGCGCGATGAGCGTCTACGTGTTCGGTCCATTCCAGCTCGA
>DAIDGS010000179.1 GCA_027459845.1 Vulcanimicrobiota bacterium
CTCTACTACAGCACCTCGCCGTCCCTCGACGGCTCGCGGTGGTCGGACGGCTATCCGCGCGGCAGTGGAGGCGCCGTCTTTCGCCTGCACGGCACGACCCAGTACACGCTCGACGCAAGCGGAACCAGCCACGGCAAAGCCTTCACGTCGCACCAGGTCTGCACGAGGTCTTAGTCGGTCCCTGGGCGAGCGGACTCGCGGGTATGAGCCGCTCGCCCTTTTATGCTCTCTCTTCGCGTCGAGCCGAGTCGGAAGGTAATGATGCTCTCAATGCGGTTTTGGCGCACCGTGCGCCAGTATGCCCTGCTCTTCATCGTGGGCGCGCTCGGCGCGCTGTTCTTGAGCGGGCCACCCGCGAGCGCGCGGGTGCCCAAAGGCCTGCCGCCGATCTGCGGTGGTCCGCTTCCATCCGGCCCGATCACCTCGGGCCCGCGTATCGACATGACCGCGCTGCCGCACGACGACCTCGGCTGGCCCGAACTCATCTTGCGGGTGCGCTCGCGCGGCGAACGCTTTTGCTATCGCTACGCCTACGACGGAACAACGTATCACCGCGCGCCGATTATGGTCGTCCACCCAGGCGATCGGTTTGCGGTACGCGTGGTCAACGAACTGACCGGTCCGGCCAGCGGCGCGAGGATGGCGGCCAGCGCGGTGCCGCCCTGCAAGCCGCGTCCGATGCCCAACGTGATGCCGCGGCCCTTCGTCGGCTACTTCGACCATACGATCGAAGCGCGCGCGATGAAGCTCTCGGATACCGACGTCAACATGCACTTTCACGGCTTCGTCGGCCCGGCGAGTGAAGAAAACATCTTCCTCTCCACGCTGAGTACGCCCGCACGCGCCTGCGAATACGACATCACGGTGCCGCGCACTCAACCGCCGGGGACCTACTTCTATCATCCGCACGCGCACGGGGCCGCCGAGGACGAGGTTGCGGGCGGCCTCTCGGGTATGTGGATCGTGGAGCCCGCTACGACGGAGTTGCCCGTACGCGACGAACACGCGATCGTGTTGCGCTATCGGATTCCCTTCCTCGCCAACTGGAACTACGTCCCGAGCGAGCTGCCACTCGTTCGCGCTGCCGCGGCGCACGAAGCAACGCTCGCGCCACATACGCCCGTCGCGTTCGATCCGTTCGACCCGCCGCCGTGGCCCAGCGCGGTGCCGATGCGCGGCCACGGCATCTATGTCGCGCGCTGCGGAAGCCGCCCCGACGGTCGCCTTGCGGTTGACGGCGTCGACGCCCCCGGCGAGCTGAGCGTCCCGGCCGGCGAGCCGCAGTTGCTGCGCGTACTCAACGCAACCTCGGACTCGATCGTGTACATGCGCGTGCGCGCGCACGGCCGCGACCGTTCGTTCAAGATCGTCGGTCGCGACGGAACGCCGGTCGGCGGCGACGACGCCGCACCGTTGGCACGCTTCATCGCGGCGCGACAGGCCACGCTCGTGCCGGCTGCCCGCGTCGATATCCTGCTCACGCTCAAAGCGGGACAGAAGGTGACGCTCTACACCCATCGCCACTGCAATGCTCCCTCCGACGCGGTCGCTCGAACGCAGCCGCTACTGGTGGTGCGCGCATCCGCACCACTCGCGCATCCGACCGTCGTTGCGACGCGCCCGCTCACGGCCGCGCAGAGCCCGGCCGCCAAACTGGTGGCATACGTCCGTGCGCATCCGCAGCTCGTCCGCAAGCGCGCATTTACCTATACGGAATACGTCCTACCCAAGGCACACGGTCGCGGCGCGCACGGCGCCTATTACCTCACCGAGACGAGTCGCCCGGGATTCCACGAAACGCCCTTCTGGCCAACCTACGCGAAGGGTGCGATGACGCCGGATCCCACAGTTGTGGTACGACGCGGGACGATCGAGGAGTGGTATCTGTTCAACACGACCCTCGAAACGCATAGCTTCCACATCCATCAAATGAACTTCGTCGCGGTCAACGTGCCCGGCGGTCCGATGACGCTCGATACGGTCGAGGTCCCATTCGGACGCCTGCTTCCCAATCTGAAAAGCCGCGACTATCCGCTCATCGCTCCGTCGGTCACGCGCGTGATTTTGGACTTTCGGCACGTGCGCCGCGGCACGTTCGTCTTTCACTGTCACATGCTCTTTCATGAAGACCGCGGCATGATGGGCGTCATCAAGGTCGTGTAAGAGAGGCTTCCTGCGTCGTCGCGAACGCGAGGTCGTAGGCAGCCTTGAAGCGACGCTCGCGGCCGCGCCCAACCAGCGGGCGGACGCGAGCGTCGCCGGCCTTTTCGAGCGAGGCCGGCAAGCATGGGCGTGGGGAAGGCCGATCGGCTCGCGCGTGTCGCCCCGGTGAAGTGGCGCCGCGCGGGGCGCCCTCATCCGAAGACGGGTCGCCGCTCGGGCTGTGCGAGCCTCACAGCGATTCCATTAGAAATCTAGTTGACAGGCGGCCGCGACTCGCTTAGGATACTATTACATTCCTAATCGTTGGAGGGAACGTGTCGCGTAAGAAGTCCTTGATCCTCACCGATCACGAACTGCGATTGATGAACGTACTCTGGCTGCGCGGCCGGGCTACGGTCGCAGAGGTAGTCGAATCGCTGCCGCCGCCACCGCTTGCCTACAGCACCGTGCTCACGACGATGCGCACGCTCGAGCAGAAGGGCTACGTCGCGCATGACGAGGAGCGGCGAGCGTACATCTATCGTCCCGTCGTGGCTCGCGATCAGGCGGCAAAATCGGCGATGCATCACCTGCTCGGCCGCTTCTTCGGCAACTCGCCGGGTGCGCTCGCCGTCGCGTTGCTCGGCGAGGCGCCACTCAGCGATGCCGACGCCACCGAGATCGAGCGGATGCTGCAGCGCCGCAGAAAGGCTACGCCATGATGGTGCAACTGATCGTCGATTCGCTCTGGCAGGGTGCGCTCGTGGTTGTCTTTGCGGCGCTCGTGACGGTGATGCTTCCCAAGCGCAGCGCCGCAACGCGCTACGCCGTGTGGTTCGTCGCACTGCTCGCACTACCGATCGTTCCGATACTGACGCTATGGCACCCAGCGCCGACCCCGGCGATCGCGCTCCCAGCGGCCGACGGCATGACGATGGCCACCGCGCTCTTTACCGCTAAGGCGGCACACGCCGGGACGACGATCGCGATCGTCTGGCTCTGCGGCTTCGCGTTCTCGCTGACACGGCTCGCCATCAGTTACGCGCGCATTCGTACGATCGTTCGACGTGCGACTGCGGTGCCAAAGCTCGGGAACGACGTGCTGCTGTCGAACGAGGTGACGATTCCGATCGCCGTCGGCGTCGTTTCGCCTCGCATCGTGATGCCGGCCGACCTGGTGCAGACGCTCGATCCGGTCGACCTGGAGATCATCCTGCGGCACGAACGCGCGCACATTCGCCGCGGCGACGTCGCGGGAAACTTCGTTCAACGCCTGATCGAATCGGCGCTCTTCTTTAATCCGTGGGTGTTTATCGTCGGCCGCCAACTCATCGTCGAACGCGAGGCCGCCTGCGACGACCGGGCGATCTACTCGACGAACTACTCGAATCGATACGCCACATGCCTGGCGCAGCTCGCTTGCGGCGTGCGGCGCTCGCGTACGCCCCTGCTCACTCCCAGCGCGATCGGACCGCGGCATTTGATCGTGGACCGTATCGCGCGCCTCTTGAACGGAAAGGTTCCCCAGGTGAGAATCAACTACTTCGTGCTCGGCGCCAGCGCGGCGCTCTTTATTGCCCTTGGCCTCGCGCTCGGTACGCCGAGAGTCGTTTCGGCGACCACAAGCACGGCGGGAACGAAGTGCAATCACCCCGCCTCGGTTGTGACGCCCGCGGTGCCCGCTATCCCGACCTCGTTCCACGCCAACGGGTACGCGACGGCGCTCGTCAGCCTCGACCAAAACGGAAACGTGCTCGGCGTCAAGATTGCCCACTCCAGCGGATACGCCGTGCTCGACAACGCGACGCGGACGGCCGCGCTAAAGTCGACCTACGCACCCGCCGTAAAGCAATGCAAGCCAGTAGCGGGGCAATACCTCTTCAAAGTTAAGGCGCGGCCTTAATCGAATCTCGCCCACCGGGCAGCGCCGCATGCGGCGCTGCCCTTTTTTGCTTTTACGGGCCCGGGCCGTGACCCCGGTTGAGATGGGCTACGGCGCATCGTGCGATCGGCCATTCCTGTAACGGGCCAAGCGAGGCACGTTCTCATGGTCACACGCTCTTCGTCAGAGCTTCGGCACCCGTGCGTTACAGCGCGACCAGTCTTGGGCCGCAATCGGCTGCACCGCAATGCCCGCGGCGAGGTAGGCCGGACCACTTTTCCTCGATGCCCGCAGTCATGAGCTACGCGCCTCAAAGATTTCCACGTTGGGAGGAGCATCGACGAGAAAGTCGCGGTCTTGCGGATAGTAGCGCGCCGCCTCAGGCGGATCTCCAGCGAAGCGCGTGATGGATTGCACCGTGTCCCACAACGAAAGCGTAACGATCTCACCGTAGTCGCCGCGATCGCCGGTGAGGAGGACCCACCCGAGGTTGCCCGGCGTTCGGCGGTAATCGTCAAGCCCCGTCTCGGCTACGTACCCGCGATATGCGGCAAGCAAGCCGGGCTTGACGCGCCCACGCCAAAGCCGCGCGACAAGAGGTTTGCCAGGGCGATGGCACACTTCGTAGCGATTGCCGTCCAGGTCCGCAAAGAACGCAGCGTAGTAGCCCTCGGAGTACTCCGGACAGTCATGCGGTGCTTCGTACTCGGTAGCACCGGCGCGCTTAGCAGCCTCAGCGACGGCATCGACGGCCTCACGCGAGCCCGCGCGAAAGGCGATGCGCGTGTGCGACGGAGCCATGTCCGGCTCGGCCGTGATTGCGAGAAACGGCCCGGCTTCGCTCGGCGAGTCGTATGACACCCAGCACTCCGAGGTCGAGACGGCACCGAGTCCAACGGCTGCGCAAAACGCATCGTAAAAGCCTCGGGCGCGCGCGAGGTCGCGCACCCGAACGTCGAGATGATCCCAAAGGCCAAGGGGCACGGCAGTCACTCCTCGCCACGTACTAAGGCAAACTCTGAGCCCATGTGCCATAGGCCGTCGGTGCTTTGGTGCTCGCCGCGCCAAAGAAAGCTGGTAGGCGTGATATCGTTGAAGCTCCAGCGGATTGGCGTGCCTTCATCGAGGCCCGTGAGCACGATACGATCGCCGCTGCGCGACCCCGCTAAAAGGTTCTGCTTTCCCGTGACCGGATTGATCCACGTCACGTTCCAGGCCGTGCCCTCAAGATTGAGAAAGCGCAGCGAGGTTCCGTAGCGCGTGTACGCGTCAGTAGTTTGCCGTTTGCGTCGCGTCGGGACGATCCACACGTCCTGCAGCGCGCGCCCGTCGAGCACCCACGCGAACCACCACTCGCCGCGGCTTTCGGTAACGCTGCCGTCGTCCGCGTGGTCGCGCACGACCGCCGACCAGCATCCAACCAGCCAGTCGAGGTCGCGGGCGCGTGCTCCCAACGCCGGCGAGGGTTTGGAAGCGATCAAGGCATCGGCAAATCCACGGGCGAATTCCATGTCACGATGCTATCCGATGCCGCACCGGAGAGCTTGGGGAAAGTTGACCGATGATTGCCGCTGCACCGCTGGCGGAAGGTCGGGGTTGGTCGGTCCACGATTGTCGCTGCAACGCGGGCCCGAACGACGCGCCGTTGGTCGAGTCGCGCCCGTACGTTTCGATCGCGCTGGTCGTCAGTGGGACCTTTCGCTTTCGCGGTCGCTACGGGGAAGTGTTGATGGCACCGGGGGCGATACTCGTGACCGACGGCGATCTCGAGTTCGAGTGCCGTCACGACGATAGCCGCGGCGACCACTGCATCGATTTCCGGTACGAGCGCGCCGCCTTCCAAGCGCTCGCCGCGGAGACCGGCGCGACCGATGCGACGCTCCGTATGCATCAGATCCGCCCCACGCCTGCCACCTTGGCGTTGTTCGCTCGCTCGCTGGGCCAGGTGCGCACGCGCGATCCACTCGCCCTCGAGGAACTCAGCCAGCTTGCGGCCGCGACGACGCTGCGGTCCAACGAAGCGGCGCCCGCCGACTGCACGGTATCGCGATCGGATGACCTCGCGCGCGCCGCGGCGATCGCACGCATGGTCGAAGCGCATTCCTCCGAGCGGCTCACGCTTGCGGATCTGGGACGCGCAGCCGGCGTCGGGCGCGCGACGGCGATCCGACTGTTTCAGCGGGCGATCGGCATCACGCCTTATCAGTACCTCCTGCGAGTGCGCCTCGTCGCCGCCGCTCGTCTCCTGCCGACTAGCGACGACAGCGTGACCGCCATTGCGGCGGCGTGCGGATTTAACGATCTCTCGGAGTTTACGCGCCGTTTCAAGCACGCCTTCGGCTATCCGCCCGGCCGTTATCGACGCGCATCGGCGCCGGCGGCGACCGGTCAGCCGCAAAGGTCGACGCTTTTGGCCTAAACCTCTAAAATTTGCGTGGAAATTGTGCCGAAGGCACCTTGGATTGCCGGTCGGCGAACCCGTACAATTGCCCGAGACGCCCTCCCGGGAAGGATCTACGCGTGACCGCCACTCCGCTCTCCGAACGTACCGCCGATCTGCTGGCGCGACGCCAAGCCGGCGTCGCGCGCGGCGTCGCGACCGTCCATCCGATCTTCGTCGAGCGCGCCGAAGGGGCGAAGCTCTGGGATACCCACGGCCGTCGCTACTACGACTTCGTCGGCGGGATTGGGACGCTTGCCATCGGCCACGCACACCCGCGCGTGACGGCCGCGATCGCCGAGCAAGCGGCGCGCTTCACGCACACCTGCTTTCAAGTCGCGATGTACGAGCCGTACGTCCGTGTCGCCGAGGAACTGAACCGCCGCGCGCCCGGCGACTTCGCAAAAAAGACGCTGCTGCTCTCGACCGGCGCCGAGGCGACCGAGAACGCCGTCAAGATCGCGCGCGAGCACACGCGCCGCCCCGGCGTGATCGCCTTCACGCACGGCTACCACGGCCGAACGCTGCTCGCGCTGACGATGACCGGCAAGGATGAACCGTACAAACAGCACTTCGGGCCGTTTTGCGGCGACGTCTACCACGCGCCGTTTCCGTACGAACATCACGGCATCGATACGGCGACCGCACTCAAGGGCTTGCACGCGCTTTTTGCCGAGCGCGCCGAACCCGAGCGAATTGCGGCGATCATCGTCGAGCCGGTGCTCGGCGAGGGCGGCTTCGTACCGGCGCCGCCCGCGTTTCTGCGCGCGCTGCGCGCGCTCGCCGATCGGCACGGGATCGTCCTGATCTTCGATGAGATTCAGACGGGCTTCGGTCGCACCGGCCGATTCTTCGCCAGCGAACACTACGACGTCGCACCCGATCTCATCACCGTCGCCAAGTCGCTGGCCGGCGGGTTGCCGCTGGCGGGCGTCTGCGGCCGCGCCGAGATCATGGATGCACCGCTCCCCGGCGGCTTGGGCGGCACCTTTGCCGGCAATCCGGTGGCGTGCGCTGCGGCGCTCGCGACCTTCGAGGTTATGGACGACGCGTTCTTGGCGCGGGCGCGCGCGATCGGCGAACGGCTCGAGCAGACGCTCCGCGCGCTGCAGCAGCGTCATCCGGCCATCACCGACGTCCGCGGGCTCGGCCCGATGCTGGCGATGGAACTCCAGCACGGCGCTCAAGCAGTGGTTGCCGCCGCCCGCGAGCGCGGCCTCCTGTTGATGCTGGCCGGCCATCACGACGTCGTGCGCTTCCTGATTCCGTTCGTCATCGCCGATGCCGAACTCGATGATGCCCTTGCCATCCTCACCGCGAGCGCCGACGACGCGCTCGCACGCACCTAAGGAGTCCATCATTTCCGACCGCGACACCCACGTGTACGAGTACACCCAGCGCGTCCTCGATCTCATCGCCAAGCCGAGCATCGCCGCCGACGATGCGGCTTGGATCACGCACGAAACCGTTGAAGGTTTTCGCGAGCACGTCAATCCCGGCTTTCTGGAGTATCGCAAGGCCGGCAACGGCACCGGTGCGGGCGCGGTGGTCGAGTGGTCGGACGCGGGACCCAACTCGTATCGCGACGTCAACGGACGCGAGTACATCGACTGTCTCGGGGGCTTCGGAATCTTCAATGTCGGCCACCGCCATCCCAAAGTCGTCAAAGCCGTCGCCGACCAGCTGCGCCGTCAACCGCTCCACAGCCAAGATCTCCTCGATCCGCTGCGCGCGATGCTCGCGACGACCCTCGCCATGCTCGCCCCCGCTCCACTCGAGTACGCCTTTTTCTGCAATAGCGGCACCGAGGCGGTCGAGGCGGCGCTCAAGCTCGGGCGCGCGCACGATCCTAAAAAGCAGACGATCGTCGCCGCAACGCGCGGATTCCACGGCAAGAGCTACGGCGCGCTCTCGGCCAGCGCCAAAGCCGAGTTCCGGATTCCGTTCGGACCGATGCTGCCGAACATCGAGCACGTGCCCTTCGACGATCTGCTGGCACTGCGCGACATGATGACCTCCTGCCGCGCGGTCGGCGAAGACGTCGGCATCGTGCTGCTCGAACCGATCCAGGGTGAGGGCGGAATCATCATTCCATCGGATGCGTATCTTCCGGGCGTGCGCGCGCTTTGCGACGAGTTCGGCGCACTGCTGGTGCTGGACGAGGTGCAGACCGGCATGGGGCGCACCGGCACGATGTTCTGCTTCGAACAGTACGGCATCACCCCTGACATCCTGTGTTTGGCTAAGGCCTTCGGCGGCGGCGTGATGCCGGCTGGTGCGGTGATCGGCCGGCGCGAAGTCTTTGCGAAACTCTTCGCCAACCCGTTCCTGCACACGACCACGTTCGGCGGCAATCCGCTCGCCTGCGCAGCCGCACTCGCCACCATCAACGTGCTGATCGAGGAGCGCTTACCGCAACGCGCGGCAACCGTCGGCGCGCGGATGCTGGCCGGATTGCGCGATGCGGCGGCCGCGCATCCCGACCTGGTGCTCGACGTACGCGGCCGCGGGCTGATGATCGGGCTCGAGTTCCACGACCATGCGACCGGCTTCGAGCTGGGCAAGCGAATGCTCGAGCGCGGCGTGCTGGTTTCGGGGACGCTGGTCAACGCCCGCGTGATTCGCTTCGAGCCGCCGCTCACGATTACGGAGGAGCAAGTGGACTACGTGTGCCAAGCTCTGCGCGACAGCCTCAACGCCATGGCCCAACCGGCCGCTTCGGGAGTCTAACCGTATGCACACCGTTTCCCGCCCCGATACTGCCACGATCCTGCGCAACGTGCCGCGCATCGGCGAGACCGTGCCGATGTTCGTCGGCGGGCGCTGGGAGCTCGCCGCCTCGGGCGCGACCCGCGCGATCGTTAATCCGGCCGACAACCGCACGATTGCGCAGGTCGCCGATGGCGACGCCGCCGATGCGGCGCGCGCGATCGCAGCTGCACGCCGCGCCTTCGACGACGGACCTTGGACGGCTCTCGCGGCGTCGGATCGCGCCATGCTGCTCTTTCGTCTGGCCGACGCCATCGACGCGGCGCGCGAAGAGTTCGTGCACATCGATACGCTCAACAACGGCAAGCCGTTGCGCGAATCCGAGTACGACGTCATCGACGCCGCCAACTGCTTTCGCTATTACGCCGGTCTCGCGACCAAGCCGCACGGCCAAACCTTCGACGTGCCGGCACCCTCGCAGACGTTCACGGTGCGCGAGCCGATCGGCGTCTGCGGGCAAATCGTTCCGTGGAACTATCCGCTGCTGATGGCGGTGTGGAAACTGGCGCCGGCGCTGGCCGCCGGCAACGTGTGCGTGCTCAAACCCGCCGAAACGACGCCGCTTTCGGCGTTGCGGCTGGCGACGTTGATCGAGGCGCTGGAGTTCCCGCCCGGGGTCGTCAACATCGTCCCCGGCGCCGGCCAAACCGCCGGACACGAACTGGCAGCCAGTGCGCTGGTCGACAAGGTGGCTTTCACCGGCGGCACGGTCACCGGACGCAGCGTGATGCACGCCGCAGCCGGAAACCTCAAGAAGATCTCGCTCGAGCTGGGCGGCAAGTCGCCCAACATCGTGTTCGCCGACGCCGACTTCGAAACCGCAATCGACTATGCGCTCTTCGGCATCTACGCCAACGCCGGTCAAGTCTGCTCGGCCGGCTCGCGCTTGATCCTGCAGAAATCCTTGCACGATCGCTTCGTCGATCGGTTGGTCGAGCGCGCGCAGAAGATTCGCGTTGGTGACGGCTTCGACCCACGTACGGAGATGGGGCCACTGATATCGCCGATCCAACGCGAACGCGTCGAGAACTACCTCGCGATCGGACGCGAGGAGGGCGCGACCTTGCGCTGCGGCGGCGAACGTCTCGGGGGCGCGCTCGCCGATGGAAACTTTCTCTCGCCGGCGATTTTCGATCGCACGACGCCGACCATGCGGATCGTGCAGGAAGAGATCTTCGGACCGGTGCTCGTCGTCCAAGCCTTCGACGACGAAGCCGACGCGATACGTCTGGCCAACGACTCGCCCTACGGCCTCGCCGGCGCGGTCTTCACGCAGGACGTCGCCAAAGCGCATCGCGTGATTCGCAAGCTGCGCGCCGGCATCACCTGGATCAACACCTACCATCCCACGTATAACGAGGCGCCCTGGGGCGGCTACAAACAGTCGGGCATCGGGCGCGAACTCGGCACCTACGGATACGATGCCTACACCGAGGTCAAGCAGATCAACGTCAACCTCGACGTCGCGCCTTCGGGCTGGTTTTCACCCTAGCGACGGTATCACGAAGGGGCGGCCTCAACGCCACGCCGGTGCCACGCGCAGCGTTGTGCGTCGCCGCTCCCCATGGTTGCGCGCCGGTAAGCGCCGAGCACGCGGTGAGGCGTGCAGCGTTCTATCTCGACCCCCGCACGTCTCAGCGTTGACGCACGTATGCTCGGGGTATGAAGACAGGCAGCCGGGCGTTTCCAGCCTCTACTGCGAGCCGATGCGATAACAGCCGCTCGGGTCGACGCTGACGCGCCGTCCCGCGATCAGGATGCTGCGCACGCGGTGATCCCAAAACGTCAGCACGCGCAGCACGATCGGTTTGGCACGCGCGAAGAGGGCGCGCGCCCGGTTCGAGAGCGCGATCGCATCGCGTGGCCAGGGTGGGTGATCGCGCGGCAGCGGCGGGCCATCGGGATCGATGCCGGTGACGACCGGCACCACGGCGCCGGGTTCCTCGCCGCGTAGCGCCAGCAGTTGCGGCGCGACGGGGTCGTCGAGCTCGACGCTCCTAAGCACGATGCACCGCGCGCAGCCGTTCGAGGGCAGCCAGATGAATCTGCGAGGAGCGCTGCGCCGAGATTCCGATGTCGCGGCCGATCGCGCGCAACGACCGGCCGCCGTAATAGTGCTCGATGACGACCCTCCGCTGGCGCCGCGAGAGCCCTGCGATCGCGCGACGCATCGCGGCACCGGCCAGCGCTTCGGCGACGATTGCGGCCGGATCGTTGCTCCAGTCCAGCACCGGGTCGCATCCGTCGGGGAGGGGCGCATCCAGCGAGAGTGGCTGCGCCCGCAGCGCAGCGGCGCGTGCGGCCGCCAGGGCCGGGCGATCGCGCGCGTCCTCGGCCTGCGTGGGCAGGCAGCCGCGCGTTGCAGCGGTCGCATAGCGCTGGCGGTCGGCTTCGCGAATGAGGCGCCGCACGCGCTCCGACACCGGATCCATCCGGCGCAACCCGTTGAGCATCGCCCCGACGATAAGGCGGCGCGCATAGCGCGGCAGCGTGCTGCCGCGCTGCGGATCGTACCGATCGACGGCCTGGATCAATCCGACGCACCCGTCGCCGATCAAATCATCGAAATCGGCCGCCGGAATCAGACGGCGCACGCGTCGGGCCAATCCGCGCACCAGCGGGAGCAGACGCCGCACGGCTGCCTCGCGCGCGTCGCTCACCGGTTCGGCTCCAGCGCACGCGCCACAATCGCGCCGAACCCACCGCGATCGGCACGCGCCAACTCGAACGCAAGCTCGCCGCGTCCGTATCCCCCGAGCGGGCCGCTATCCGGAAAGAGCGACTGCAGAAGCGGCTCGAAGAGCAGCGCCTCGACCTGCATGCCGACGCGCTGCGCGCTTACGCTATCCACGCTGCAGGTTGTTGGCGATACGCAGCATTTCGTCGGCCGCCTGGACGCCTTTGGCATTGGCCTCGTAGGCACGCTGCGCCGCAAGAATCTGCATCATCGCTTCGACGATCGAGACGTTGGAGCGCTCGAGCATTCCAAAGCGCAAGTGCGGCCCATGCACCCCGCCCGGTACCTCCATCTGGGGGCGTCCCGCCGCGGCCGTGGCGAAGAACAGCGTTCCGCCCTGCGCGCGCAACCGCTCGGGAGCCGGAAACGTATAGATCGCGATGCGGCCGAGCGCGCGCGTGCCGTGCGCGAGCGTCGCGCTCGCGCGGCCGTCGCCGGCGACCGAAAGTTTGACGGCATCGGCCGGTACGTGCACGCCGTCCAGGCGCCAGCCCTCGGCGTTGCGCAGCGACCCATCGGCCGCGCGTGCAAATGCACCGTCGCGCGTGTACGCCACGCGTCCGCGCCGGTCGCGAACGCGGAGAAATCCGGGCCCGTCGATCGCGAGATCGAAGCCGCCCGCGCTCTTGGCCAGTTTGCCTTGCGTAAAGAGCGCCTCGACGCCGAGTTCGGCGGTCCCGATACCGCCCTCACCCGGCGCGACCAGCTCGGTGAAGCGCGCCGTCGCACCTTTGAAACCCGGTACGTCGGCGTTGGCGAGGTTGTTGGCGACGACGTCGAGCGTCTGCTGCTGCGCGGCCATCCCGGTCGCGGCCGCATAGAGAGCGCGGTCCACGGCCTACTTCACCCGCGCGCTCTGCGCGGCGGTACCGCGCACCGCGTCGATCGCGCTCACCACCTTTTGCGCGCTCTCGAACGACCGCTCGGCGGCCAGGACGTCGACCATCTGACGGATCGCATCGACGTTGGCGCGTTCGAGAAAGCCGGCGTGCAGGCTGCTGCCGAGCGGCAACGCAATCCGGTCGAGCGTTCGACCGGCGAGCCTCACGCGACCGTCGTGCGCGATCCGCGCGCCGGGCGGAAGGTGCAGCGGCCCGCGGGCGCCGAGCACGACGCGGTCGCGCCGATCGCGCAGCGTACCGTCGGCAGCGCGCGTGAGCGCACCGTCGCGCGTGCGCTCGATCCTCCCGTCGCCGCTGCGTACGCGAAACGCTCCCGGCCCGACGATCGCGAAGTCGAGCGCGCGTCCCGTGCGAGTTAGCCCGCCCTGCCGCGTCGCGATCCGGCGCGCAATGGTCACGCCGTGCGCGGTCAGGCGACCGCGAGCAACGTAGCCGCGAAACGATCCGCTGGAGACGTTGGCCAGGTTTTCGGTGGCGATATCCAGTCGCGTCCGCGCGGCCACCATGGCGCTGCCGGCCCAGGCGATTCCATCCATGCGGCGATGCTAGCCGCGCGATGTGTGCGGGCGGTTACGAAATCGTGGCCGAAGCGCTACTCCAGCGCAGCACGTTCCCGGCGGTTACGAGCCCGCCTCCGAAACCCATCATCAGCACGCGTGCCCCGTCCGCAATGCGACCCGCGCGCACCGCCGGAACCAGCGCCAGCGGAACGCTGACCGCCGAGGTGTTGCCGTAGCGCTCGATGCTGGTCAGGGTGCGCTCGCTCGGAAAGCCGATCCGTTTGCAGAGCGCGTCGATCATGCGCAGGTTCGCACTATGCGGCACGAACCAGTCGATCTCGCCCAGCGTCATTCCGGCCCGTTGCAGCACGCGATCGATCGCAACCGGCACGTTTTCGAGCACCCAGCGATACACTTCGGCCCCGCGTTGTCGCAGCAAGCCGGAAGCATCCTCTACGCCGTTGATCTCGTGGCGCAGCCCGGTGCGATACAGAAACTTGCCGCCGGTACCGTCGGATCCGGCATCCATGCCGAAAATGCCCGGAACGTCGCTGCGCTCGATCAGCGCGGCGCCGGCACCGTCGCCGAAGAGAATGCAGGTCGAACGATCGGTATAATCTACCGACCGGGTCAACGCGTCGGCCGCGACCACCAACACGCGCCGCGCCTGCCCGGTCCCGATCAAACCGGCAGCCAGATTGATGCCGTACACGAAGCCCGCGCAGGCGGTGCTGATGTCGACGGCCCCCACCGAGCGCGGCAGCGCGAAGTGTGCCTGCAGCAGCGTCGAAACGGTCGGATAGGCGTAGTCCGGCGTGGTGGTGTTGACGATGATGAAATCGATGTCGCTCAGGCGCACCTCCGGATGGTGCGCGCAGAGATCCTCAACGGCGCCGATCGCGAGGTGGCTGGTGTACTGCTCGGGGGCAACCACGTGACGCTCGCGAATGCCGGTGCGCTGCACGATCCAATCGTCGCTCGTCTCCACGATACGCTCGAAGTACGCGTTGTCGAGTACCCGCTCGGGAACGTACATTCCCAGCGCCGCGATCCTAGCCGGAGCGGAGATCACCATCTGCACCGCGCGCTCCGCCGCGCTTACGAGACCACGATACGCGTGGTTTCGGTGTGTGGAAGCGGTTCCTGAACGGGTGCTTCCTGGGCGGCGGTCGACGCCGCCGGCTCGGGGGTCGCCGGCGCGGCCGTTCCGCCGCTACGGTCGAGCAGCGCCAAGTGGGTCATCAGCAGGTTGCGCAACTCGCTGCGCGCCCGCTCGCCGGCCTCGAGCGTGCGCTGGTGCTCGCGGCGCACTTCGGCGATCGCATCGTTGTAGCCGGCCATCTCGCGGTCGGCCGCCATGCGCGCCTGCTCGCGGATGAGATCGGCCTCCTTGTGCGCCGAAGCCTTCACCTCGTCGGCCGTTCGCTGTGCCAGCACCAGCGTGTTCTGCAGCGACTCTTCCATCGCTTTGAAGTGACTGATGCGTTCGCGCAGATCGGCGATCTCGGCCTCCAGCGCGACGCGATGCTGTGCGTCGTCTTCCAACGTCTCGATGAGTTCGTCGAGAAACTGGTCGACTTCGGCGCGATCGTAACCTTGCAGCGCCTTCTTGAAACTCTTGTGCTGGATGTCGATCGGTGTGATTTTTTCCATCGTGTGCTTTATCCGCGATTGGAGAGAAAGTCGAGCGAACCGTCGGCCATCATGGTCTCGCGCAAGCCGGCGGCGTTGACCGCGACGCCGGCCGGAACGACCAAATAGATCGCTTCGGCGAGTTTCTGAATCTTGCCGTCGATGGTGTAGGCGACGCCCGAGGTGAAATCCACCACCCGCTGCAGCAGCGCGCGATCGGCATTCTGCAGATTGAGGATCACGACTTGACGTCCGCGCAGCGAATCGGCAATCTCGACCACGTCTTGATAGCTGCGCGGCGAGTAGACGCTCACCTCGGTCCCGCCGCGCCGTCCGGCATGCGCGATCGGAACCACGCGACTATGGCCGATCGGCTCGTCCTCGTAGTAGTCCCCCTCGTCGTCCTCGCGGATCGAGAAGAACGAGCCGATTTTGCTGAACACGCTCATCGTCGAGCCCCTCCGGTCACGTAGCGCACGGTTCCTCCTTTCGCGGCCGAGGCCCCGCGTTCATGGTGCCTCCCGCGGGCCGAAGATCGCGGTGCCGATGCGAATCATGGTCGATCCGGCGCGTAGCGCGATACGCCAGTCGGCCGACATTCCGAGCGAAAGCGTGGTTCCGCCGACCTGCGGCAGCACCGCGGCGGCCCGCGCGAAGGCCCGCTCGACGACCGAGCGGTCGTCGGAGATCGGCCCGAGCGCCATCACGCCGCCAACGCGCAGGTTGGGCAGGCCGCGCAGCGCCTCGGCCAACCGCCCGGCCTCGGCGGGGTCGCAACCGAAGCGTTCGGTCGGGGAGATGTTGAGCTGCACCAGCACCTCGAGTTCCTTGCCGGCGGCGACGGCGGCGCGCGAAAGGGCGACTCCGGCCTCGCGGCGATCGACGCTCTGCACCACGTCGAAGAGCTCCACCACCGCCTTGGCCTTGTTGGTCTGAAGGTGCCCGATGAAGTGGCGGCGTGCGCCAACGATGGCGGGCAGTTTTTCACGCGCCTCCTGCAGATAGTTTTCGCCGATCTCGCGCAGCCCGGCGTCGATGGCAGCCTGCACCACCGCGGCCGGCTGGCGCTTGCTCACGCCGACGATCGCCACCGGATCGGCGCGGCCGCACCGCAGCCGCTCGCGCTCGACTTCGGCGCGCAGCGCTTCGAAGCGCTCGGCTACGTGGAGGATGGCTTGACGGCGACCGGCGTGGCTTCGGTACGTGGTTCCGGCCGGCGCGCGCAGTAGACGATGCCGATGATGCCGATCGGGATCATCGGTAACGCATAGAGCTGCCCGCCGGTGATTCCATGCCACACGAAGTCGGCGTGACGCCAAATTTCGGCCACGCTGCGCGTGATGCCGTAAATCGTGAACCACGACCAGGCGACCACGCCGTCCTTCGGCTTGGTGCGATAGATCAGCAACAGCACCGGCAGCGTTAAGATATCCAGAATCGCTTCGTAGAGTTGCGCCGGATGGCGGTATGCCGCGCCCCAGATCGCGAGGTCGCCGGGACGATTGGGCACCATGCACCACGGGCGATCCGGTCGGCAGACGTCGCCCCACAACTCGTCGTTGATAAAGTTGACGATCCGCACCAGGGTGATCCCGATCGGCAGCATCATCACGATTTCGTCGCCCAACACCATGTACTTCAGCGCCGGGTGCTTGCGGATGAAGAGCGCGACCGCAATCATCACGCCGACCAGACCGCCGTGGAAGGCCATGCCGCCGTTCCACACGGCGATCAAATTGAGCGGATTGCTGGTGTAGAACGCCAGGTCGTGCTTGCTGATGATGTCGTTGAAGACGAAGAACGTTCGCCCGCCGACCAGCACGCCGATCAGCGCGTAAAACAGAAAGTCTTGAATCTGCTCCGAGGTCAGCCCCAGCCGGCGACGCCCGGTCGGGCGGTTGAGCCACAGGTAGACGCAGACGAACCCCACCAGATAGGCGATGCCGTACCAGTGTATTTTGACCGGTCCCAACTGCAGGGCAATCGGAGAGACATTAGTCGGATAGGAGAACCAGTGGTGCATTCCTACAGGCCTTAGCGGTGCGGCGGGATAACCATTTTCGGAGCATGACTTCGACGACGCACGTGACCGTCGGCATCGCCTTTCTCGCGGGCCTCGTTTCCTTCATTTCGCCGTGCGTCCTTCCGCTCGTGCCGGCCTACCTCTCGTTGCTCACCGGATCGAGCCTGGAGGAGCTGCGCGGCGGCGCGAGCGCGGGCATGCGCGCGCGCGCTATCGCCCACGCGCTCGCTTTCGTCGTCGGCTTCAGCCTGATCTTCATCGCGCTCGGCCTGGGCGCCAGCGCCGTCGGCGGCGTGCTGGCCGCCCACCGAACCCTGCTCGCGCAGATCGGCGGGATCGTGGTGATCGTCCTCGGCTTGCAGATGATGGGCATGATCCGGCTGCCGTTTTTGCTCATGGACGCGCGGGTGCACGTGCAGCACGCCCGCCGCACCTACTGGTCGTCGCTGCTGGTCGGGATGGCCTTCGCGGCCGGGTGGTCGCCCTGTATCGGGCCGATCCTCGCCACGATCCTGGCCATCGCCTCGCAAGCGCGCACCGCCGAAGCGGCCGGGCTCTTAGCCGTCTACTCGGCCGGCTTGGCGGTGCCGTTTCTGCTGACCGCGGTCGCGATCGGCGCGATCTTGCCGCTGCTCGATCGCATCAAGCGCTTCCTTCCGGCCATCGAGTTCACCGCCGGGGCGTTCTTGGTGGTCGTCGGGTTGGTACTCGTCAACGATGCATTCCTCAACGTCGCAGGATGGTTTTATCAGTTTGTCCCGCAGCCGCAACTCTAACCTCACCAAGACGCTGACGATCGCGTTGGTCGCGATCGCGGTCTTTTGGCTCGATCAGTTTACCAAATCGTGGCTCACCAGCCACCTCTACTTCGACGGCCGCTGCCTACCGCTGTGCGGGCACAAGGTACTCGTACCGGGCTGGCTGCAGATCGCGCTCGAACCGAACTATCACGGTGCCTTCGGACTCTTCGGCAACAACGCCGTGCTGCTGATCGGCATGGCACTGGTGGTGCTGGTGGTCTTTTGGTACAGCTTCCGCGACATCGCCGCGCGCTCGATACTGGTGCGCGTCGCCTTCGGCATGATCGCCGGCGGTGCGATCGGCAACATCGTCGATCGCATCCAGCACGGATACGTCATCGATTTCATCGACTTTTACCGCTTTCCGAATATCTGGCGCTTTACGTTCAACGTCGCCGATGCGTGCATCACGATCGGCGTCGCGCTGCTGTTTCTCTCGAGCTTTGCGGTACGACATCGGAGCTGACGACGCCGGCAAACGCGCCGACGTGGTGGTGGCAGCGTACAGCGGCGCCTCACGTTCGCGCGTCGCCGGCGCCGTCAAAGCCGGGGCGGTCCGCGTCAACGGTGAGACCATCCGTCCCAGTCATCTGCTCGAAGCCGGCGACGTGCTCGAGTTTACGATTGAAGCCGTGGCCGTGCGCACCGTCGAGCCGCAGGCGATTGCTCTGGCGATCGTCTACGAAGACGACGACGTTCTGGTGGTCGACAAACCGGCCGGCATGGTGACGCACCCCGCCCACGGCGCGCGTAGCGGAACGCTGGTCAACGCGTTGCTCGCCCACGCGCACGCGTTGCCGGGCGATCCCGAACGTGCCGGCTTGGTGCATCGGCTCGATCGCGACACCTCGGGGTTGCTGGTCGTCGCCAAAACCGAAGCGTCGCTGCGCGCCTTGGGCGAGGCGATGCGGGCACGCACGATCCATCGCGAGTATCTCGGCCTGGTGCGCGGTCATCCCGAGCATCCTACCGGCACGATCGACGGCCCGATCGGGCGCGATCCGAACCATCGCCTGAAGTATGCCATCGTCCGCGACGGCAAACCCGCAATCACGCACTTCGTCGTCCGCGAGCAGCTCGCGCAACACGCCGAACTCGCGTTCACGCTGGAGACCGGGCGCACGCACCAAATTCGCGTGCATCTGGCGGCGAGCGGACATCCGATCGTCAACGATCGCGTCTACGGCAAGCGCGAACCGCGTAGCGAGCTTCCCGGTCAGGCGCTGCACGCCTGGCGGCTGCGCTTCGCGCACCCGCGGACCGGCGCGCCGCTCGCCTTCGAGGTCGCCCCACCGGCCGGATACCTGCGCACGCTCGAATGCCTGCGATGAGTGCGTTTACGCTGCGCGCGCAGGACGGCGCGGCACGACGCGGCACGCTCGGCCTAACGCACGGCCGGGTTGAAACGCCGGCCTTCATGCCGGTCGGCACGGCTGCGACCGTCAAGGGTCTCGCCCCGGAGGAGATCCGCGCGAGCGGTGCGCAGATCGTTCTCGCCAACACCTATCATCTCTGGATGCGTCCCGGACGCGAGATCATCGAAGCCGCCGGTGGGCTGCATCGCTTCATGAGCTGGGACGCGCCGATTCTCACCGATTCCGGCGGCTTTCAGGTCTTCAGCCTCGAGGGCCGACGGCGGCTCGACGAAGACGGCGTCACCTTCCGTTCGCACCTCGACGGCAGCGAGCATCGCTTTACCCCCGAGGGCGTAATCGCGTTTCAAGCGGCCCTCGGCGTCGACGTCGCAATGGTGCTCGACGTCTGCGTGAAGCTTCCAGCCGAACCGGCGGCCTTGAGCGAATCGGTGCGTTTGACCACGCAGTGGGCGCGACGCTCGCGCGCGGTTGCGCCGGCCGCCGGCACGGCCGTCTTTGCAATCGTGCAGGGCGGCTTGGATGCGCGGCTGCGCGAGCGCTCCGCACGGGAACTCGTCGAGCTCGATTTTCCCGGATATGCCATCGGTGGGCTCTCGGTCGGCGAGACCCGCGCGCAGATGGAGGAAACCGCCCGCGCGACCGCAGCGCTGCTGCCGCAGGCCAAGCCGCGGTACCTCATGGGCGTCGGAACCGTACGCGATCTTATCGCGGCGGTCGACTGTGGCATTGATCTCTTCGACTGCGTCTATCCAACGCGCTGCGGCCGCAACGGGCGCGCCATGACGCGCACGGGCGAGTTCAACATCTTCAACGCTGCCTTTACGCGCGATCTGGGACCGATCGATCCGGATTGCGCCTGTAGCGTTTGCCGCACCTACTCGCGTGCCTACCTCGCGCATCTCTTTCGCAGCAAGGAGATGCTCGGACCGCGGCTGCTCTCGCTGCACAACGTCACGCTACTCAACACCCTCATGCACGACGCGCGAACGGCCATCGAGGCGGGGCGCTGGCGCGCCTTTCGCGACGGCTTAGGCTTCGAGCGCTGAGAGCACCGCCGAGCAGTCGGCGCAGACGTCGGGATACGTGGGATCGGCGCCGAGCGAACGGTACTTCCAGCAGCGCGCGCACTTGGCGCCCTCGGCCGGCGCCAACTCTAGACTCGGTGCAGTCGTCGCCGCGGGGGCTGGGACGAGATCCAGCTGCGAGAGCACCAGCGCTTCGCGCAGGGTGTCGCCGAGTTCGAGTAGCCGGTCGTAGAGCGGATGCGCCGCCACCAAGCGCGCGCGCGCCTCGAAGTCGCGCACCGTTACGCCGGCCGCGACGCGCGCGCGCAGTTCCAGCAACGTCTGCCAGAGGGCGCGTTCGGCCGTACGTTCGCCCATGTCGGGTGAGACGAATGCGGTATCGAAGATCGATGCGGCCCCGGCGCGCAGCGGCTCGGGTAGCGTCTGCCAAGCCTCTTCGGCGGTAAACGAAAGTACCGGCGCCACCGCGGTGAGAAAGCGACGAAGCACGTGCAGTAGCGCCGACTGCGCGCTGCGTCGTCGTGGGTCGCCGGCGGCACGCGAGTAGAGCGGATCTTTCATCGCATCGAAGTATAGGCTCGAGAGCGCGCTTTCGAACTCGACGATGCGCAGATAGGCGTCGTGGATCTCAAAGCGCTCGTAGTGGGCGCGCACGGCCGCCGCCAAATCGTCGGCCACCGCGCAGGCCAGCCGGTCGAGCGGCTCCATCGCCGGCAGCGGAACGATCGCCGCGGCGTCGAGATCGGCCACGTTCGAGAGCATGAAGCGAATCCGGTTACGCAGGTTACGGTACACCCGGCCGACCTGATCGACGACGGTCGGGCCGAAGCGCACGTCGTCGACGAACTCGACCGAGGCTGCCCACAGCCGCAGCACGTCGGCTCCCCAGCGCTCCATCGCGGTATTCGCATCGATGCCCGTGCCGCGCGATTTCGACATCGGGCGGCCCTGCTCGTCGTTCACCCATCCGTTCTTGACGACGTGCTTGTAAGGAGCGTGCCCTTTGATCGCGACGCCGGTTATCAGCGAGCTGCGAAACCAACCGCGGTACTGATCGCCGCCTTCGACGACCAGATCGGCCGGCCACGGCAAGCCGCGCTTGCCCAGGACGGCGAGATGCGTGACGCCCGACTCGAACCAAATGTCCACGATATTGCGCTCTTGCGCAAACGACGCGCCACCGCACGACGGACAGCGTAATCCGGCCGGCACGTAGACGTCGACCGGGTCGCTCCACCACGCACTGGCGCCCACCTCGGCGAAGCGCTTGGCTGCCAGCCGAGCCACGCGCGGATCGAGAAACGAATCGCCGCAGGCTTGGCAGATCAACGCCGGAATCGGCGTGCCCCACGTTCGCTGGCGCGAGATACACCACTCGGGATGCGTTTCGATCATCTGCACCTGTCGCGAGCGCCCCCAGTCGGGAGTGTACGCGACCGCATCGATTGCGTCGATCGCGCGCTGGCGCAGCAGGTTTTGATCCATCGCGATGAACCACTGCGCCGTGGCCCGGAAGATCACCGGATTGTGACAACGCCAGCAGTGCGGATAGGAGTGTTCGTAGTCGGCGGCGCTCCACAGCAAACCGCTTGCCCGCAGGTCGTCGACGATCGCCGCGTTCGCTTTGAAGATGAACTGGCCCGCGTAACGGCCGGCCTCGGCGGTGAAGCGTCCGCTCGCGTCGACCGGATTGAGGACCGGCAAGCCGTAACGCATGCCGGTCTCGAAATCGTCGGCACCGTGACCGGGCGCGGTATGGACGGCACCGGTACCGGTTTCGAGATCGACGTAATCGGCCAACACGATCGGCGCGTCGCGGTCGGCAAACGGATGGCGCACCGCCAGCCCGTCGAGTTGCGCGCCGGTCGCACGCGCGACCGGATCGCCCGGACAGCGTTCGCCCAGCGCCGTCCGCGCCAGCGCCTCGGCGACCACGACTTCCTCGTCGCCGACGCGATAGAGCCCGTAGACTGCGTCGGGACGCAGCGCGATCGCCGCATTTGCCGGCAGCGTCCACGGCGTCGTCGTCCAAATCACGACGGCGATCGGACGGTCGGGCTCGGCAGCGGTGCCAAAAGCCGCCCGCAGCGCCGCGCGCTGCGCCGGATCGGCCGGAAAGCGCACGTAGATCGCGGGCGAGACCTTTGGCTCGTATTCGATCTCCGCTTCGGCCAGCGCGGTCTCGTCGTGCACGCACCACAGCGTCGAGCGCAGCCCACGATAGATCTGTCCGCGCTCCGCCAGCTCGGCGAGCGTCTCGACGATCGTCGCTTCGAACGATGCGTCGATGGTGCGATACGGATGCTCCCAGTCGCCGAAGTTTCCCATCCGGGTGCGCACGGTGCGCTGGCGATCCAGCCAATACAGCGCGCGTTCGCGGCAAGCCTCGCGCAACGCGATCGGATCGATACTATGAAAGTCCTTGATTCCCAGATGTTTGAGCGTCTCCAACTCGATCGGCAAGCCGTGCATGTCCCAGCCGGGCACGAACGGTGCGTGCTTGCCGGCGAGGAGCGCAATTTTCACGAACATGTCCTTCAGGACCATGTTCAAAAAGTGTCCCATGTGCAGCTCGCCGTTGGCGTAAGGCGGGCCGTCGTGGAGCGTCCAGGCGGTGTTTGCGGCATTGGCCGCGAGACGGCGCTCGAAGGTGTGCTGCTCGCGCCACCAACGCACGCGATCCGGCTCGCGCTTGGGCAGATCGGCCTTCATCGGGAAGGACGTGCTGGGGAGATTCAACGTCGCGCGATAGTCGCGCCGCACGGTCTCGCTCATCGGAACGTCCCGGATTCGTGGCGAGGCGGGGTCTACTCCCCCAGCAACTCGCCGAGCACGTCAAAGTTGCGTTCGGCCGCTGCGCGCAAAGTCGCAAGGCGCTGCGCGAGATGCCCGGCCAGCGCAGCGCGCTCGCGCACCAGCCGATCGACGCCGGCATCGACCGCGGCGTCGTCCGGCCGCGGCGTTCCCGGTACCCAGAGCGGCGCCAGTGGATACGCCAAGTCGTCGCAGAGCGCGGCCACTTTGGGATCGTACGGTATCGCAAGAAACGGCACGGCGTAGCGCGCCGCCAAGACCAGGGCGTGCAGACGCATGCCGATCGCCGCGTGGGCGCCGCGCAGAATGGCGGCGGTCTTCGCCAGGCTCGATTCGGGAAGCAGCATCGGCGCGCTACGCGCCGCGCGAATGATCTCGGTCGAAACCTCCGCGTCGGGCGTTCCGCCGAGCGGCAGGAAGGCTACGCGAATGCCGTGGTCGATTTCCAGCCGATCGACGGCCCGAACGATCGCCCCGATTCCCTCGCGCAAACCGGGGGTCTTGCGGACGCTCACGACGGCGTACGGCGCGCCGTCGGTCGCGAGGCCTTCGGCCGCCAAGTCGGTCTCCTCGGCCGGCGCGTCGTACAAAAACACCGGATCGGCGGTGCGTTCGACCGGAGTCGCTGCGAGTACCTCGCGCAGGAGTTCGAGCGAACGCGCGTCGCGCACGGTTGCGCGCGTCACCCCGCGGCACATGCGCCGAACCATAAACCTGCCCACGGCATCGAGCGGGCCGATCGACTGCGCAAAGATCATCGTGCGCCGGCCGCGCCGCACCCCCTCGCGCAGGATCGCCGCGTAGTAGAAGAGGCTGCGCAGCGAGGTCGCATTCTGCAGCAGACCACCGCCGCCCGAGAGCACGACGTCGGCACGCGCGACCGCGCGGCGCACCCCGCTCCACTCCCAGCGTGGCGTCGCCTCGACGCCGTAGGCCGCCGCCGTCGCCGCCGGCGTCTGCGAAAGCACCTCGATCGCGAGCTTTGGGAAGCGCGCGCGCAGACGCCGCACGATCACTTCCAGCAGTGCCTCGTCGCCGAGATTCCCAAAGCCATAGTAGCCGCTGAGCAGGACGCGCACGCGTGCAGCCGCCGTCGCCGCGCGCCTAGCGTGACGGCACGACGCGCGGTGCCGTCGTCAAACGTACCACCCAGCGATAGACCGCGATGGCGACGGCGCCGATCAGAACTCCGATGACCAGGCCGTTGGCGATGCGCCACACCGATATGTAGAGCGGCGTATGCAGGTGCGAGAACGTGTCGACGATGTCGCCGATGCCGACACCCGCGCCCAACGCCAAAAGCCAGCCGGCGAAGCGGCGGTGTAAGGGCAGCAGCGCCGGAATCAGCATCAGGCACGGATAGCCGATGAGAAACTCCTTGAAGCGTGGGCGCACGCTTAGGACGTTGGTCAAAACGTGCCGCAACAGCATCTCGAACGGCGACGGTGAGATGTCGGATTGGTTGCCGCTGCGCATCACCAGGATCGCGGCTGCCGCCACGATCGCCAGCCCCAGGAGAAGCTGGTAGGCCAGCACGGGTGCGGCGATCACGTCGCGCGGGCGCTCGACCCCCGATCCGAATCGCCGGTCGAAGACGTAGAGCACCAGCGCCACGATGGGCGGCACCAGCAGCACCAGCTTCACGCCGCGGAAGCGCTCGATCTCCTCCATCGCCAGCGGCGAACTCATGACGCCGACCACGACCAGCGCTCCCAGTAGCGCCACGAACGTCGCGACCAGCGTCCAGCCCAAGCTGCGCCAAAACTGTACGCCGAAACGCTCGGCCGGCGTGGCATTGAAGGCCGGGATCAAGCACACGATCGCGGCCGTTTCGAAGAGCAGCGCGCCGCACAATGCAATCAACGAGCGCACGCCCATGTCGTGGTGCAGCCCGACTCCGGCGAGATAGACCAGAATCGTCGCCGCGTAGGCGGCAATCGCCCAACTCGGGCGGTACCAACCGAAGAACCCGAGCAAGAGGACGAAGAGCGAGGGCACCGCCAGCGCCGCGACGCCGACCAGGATGCGATCGTTACCACGGTAGAGCGGAATCGGCGTCGCGCGCCCGAGTTTGAAACCGTCGTCGCGCAGCGCTTGAGCGATTTCGGAGACCATCTCGACGTTGGTCTGCTCGATCGAGAGATTTCCGTCGCGGTGCGCCCAGGGACGCAGGTAGACCACGCGAATGTTGCGCTCGCGCACGCCCAGCGCGAAGCGGGCGACCACGGTATCCAAGCGCAGCTTGTCCATCTCGAGCTTGGCAATCGCTTGAACGCGGACGGTGTGTCCCGGAATCAGGCGCGCCAGAGTTGCGTTGCCGCGCTGCAGTTGGCTTGGGTCGTAGACCTCGATCGAGCCGAAGTTGAAGCCATAGCGCTTAAAGACGGCGGCCGTATCGCGCAGGTGTTTCGGATAGCCGAGAACCTGGTTGCGCAAGCCGAAGAAAATCACCGTGGAAATCTTGGGATCGTAGCGCGCGATATCGTGAAACATCGCGGCAATCTGCGCGCCGTTGACGCGTTCGTCGTTTTGCAGCCGTGGTACGACCAGCAATCCAAGGCGGCGCGCCAGTTCGAGCTGATCGATGGGAATGCCGAGCGCGGTCTGATCGAAGTAGTCGAGCTGGGTGCGCACCTCGATGAGCCAGGGCCGGGTGCGCCGCAATACGATCACCGACTTGGGCATGAAGTGCAGCGCAAGCTGTTCGCGAAAGCGCGCGTACGTCGCCGGATCGGAAACCATCAGGTAGACGGCGTTGGGATCGATTCGATGCTCGCGCAGCAGCGCCGCCAGCAGCGGATCCGCCACCGGCGCCACGCGCGCCTGATTGATCAGGGCGGCACCGGTGAGGGCGTACGAGCGCCCGCCGTCGCCGACCGTCGCCCCGAGTTGCTCGGTGAGCGCCAAGGAGGTAAGGCCGGCGCGACGCAGGGCGATCAGAAAGTTGGCCGGGTTGTAGTCGTACGAGCGCGCCAGGCTCAGGAAATCCTGATAGTCCATGGCGAGTTCGACGCGGCGAGCGTGCGACTCGGTGCGCACCCGAAAGGCGGCGACCGCCAAGGCCGCCAGGAGGCCGACGATCAAGAGGACGGCCGCATAGCGCGTCCGTGACTGGAAGAGGCTCACGGACCGCCCTTTCGACCGGCGCCCGCCAAGGCCCCCGCCCGAGAAAACAAGAGGGCCCGCCGTAGGCGAGCCCCCTTGCCGTCGCGTATGCCTTCTGCCCTTTTTTGTTCGGGCTCCAGCATACCGGGTGTGGGCGACGTCGTGTGATACTGCGTGATGCGGGCCGCCCACCGGGCCACGCGTCGCTGCGAGAGGTGTTCAGACTGTAGCAGATTTCTCCCCTACGTGAAATACCCTCAATTGGGGAATTTTACATAGCGTCCGAAGGCCACGCGGGCGCGCGCTTGTGGAGAAAGGCTCCGATGCCTTCCTGCGCGTCGGGTTCGAGCGCGTTGGCGACCATCACGTCGCGGGTGTACGCATAGGCTTGCTCGATCGGTCGATCGATTTGCTCGTAGAACGCGCGCTTCCCGATCCCGACGACGCGTGCGCTCGCATGACCGATCCGTTCGGCCAGCGCCAGCGTTTCGGTATGGAGCACCGCACCGGGAACGACGCGATTGACCAGCCCGTATGCGGCCGCCGTCGTGGCGTCGATCGGCTCGCCGGTCAGTAGCATCGCCATCGCGTGCTTGCGCCCGATCGCGCGCGAGAGCGCCACCATCGGCGTACTGCAGAAGAGCCCGATGCGCACGCCCGGGGTTGCAAAGGTGGCCGACTCGGAAGCGATCGCCAAATCGCAGGTCGCGACCAGTTGGCAACCCGCCGCGGTAGCCACTCCCCCAACCTCGGCGATCACCGGCTGTGGGACGGCAGGAATCCGCAACATCAGCGCCACGCACGCATCGAAGATCTCGCGATAGCGCGCTTCGTCGCCGCCGCAGAGTTCCCGAAGATCGTGTCCGGATGAAAACGCCGGACCCTCGGCGCGCAACACGATCGCGCGCACGCTGCGATCCTCGCCGAGCGCGTGGAGCGCGCGCTCCAGCGCGCGCATCATCTCCAGCGACAGAGCGTTGCGCCGCTCCGGGCGGTTCATCGTGACGATGGCGCAGGCCCCGTCGCGCTCGAGGTGTAGCAGGTCGGCTTGGGTGGTGCTCATCCATTACGGGTTCGCCACCGCTACGCGATCGGCTCCCGGAGGCTATCGACCGGCGCTAGGGTGAGGGCCGAACGACCTCTTTACTCCCGGCGTCAGCGCCGTAGACGTTCCCGGATGCGTGCATCGCAGCGCCGTCCGCAATCGCGCGCGCATCGGTCTGTGGCGGGAAGCTAAAGCCGCCGATGGGCTGCGCCGCGCCGCCGTTTTGCGACGTATCCGATCTTTTGAAACCTGTCCGAGCGGGCGTTTGTCCGCAACCCAAAGATTGTTGGTGCCGGGGACGACCGCAACGCCTTGCGGGTCGAAACCCGGATCGGCGGTCGACCGTCACCGCACCAGCTGCGTGACGTCGTCGTTCGTCTTTCCGAGCCTCCGCGCCGTGGCGCCGGCATAGAATCCGTATTTGCCGCGGATGTGCTCCCAGCCATGCTTGACGTCGTCGTAAACCCAGGCCACGCGCGACACCTTTCGGTTGCCCTCCTCGAAATCGACGTAAAAGCAGCGCCCCTTATACGGACACCGATACTCATGCTCGGTGAGCCTGAGGGCCTTAGGGTCGACCGCCGAGGGATCGACGTACCAGTTGCCTTCAATTTCTTGAAAAGCCCCGGCATCGGCATCGACGATAATCCTGCCCGAGACCGCCTCGCGGATCACGAGGCGCGAAGGTTTGGTTGTCATAACGTCACCATACCATCGTAGGGTCTACCTCGCGCGGTGCGCGCGCTCACAGCCGATCGCTCGTCGACGTTCTCGTCGTGAGACCACTTTGCTCCACTAGCCTTGGGCTCCAAGCACCTTTTGCAACACGCGGTCGAGAATCCCGGGCTCAAGACCGTCGGGGTCGACCACGAGGTAGCGCTCGTCGTCGAACGCGACGCTACCCGTCTTCTGGAGCTTTCCAAGCTCGATCGTACACGACTCTCGTGTGACGCCGATGAGCTGCGCGATCTCCTGATGCGAGAGCCTGATCGCGATGCGGATTTTCCCATCGGGCAGCGGCTCGCCGTGCTCTCTGGCCAAATGTCGCAACACTACGAGCAACTTCGCCTTGACGGAACCGTAGGCCAAACCGGCAACACGCGTCTCCATTTCGCTCCGGCGGCGCGCGATCTCGCCGGCAATCATCATCGTGAGTTGCGGCTTATGACCCATCAGCCGCGTGAAGTCATCGATCGACGCGGCGCAGATGTGCGACGCCTCGAGCGTCTCGGCAAACGTCTGACGATGCGCTTCCTTAAACAACGCGAGCTCGCCAAAAATGTCGCCGGGTCCGAGGATCGCCAGGGTTAGCTCCTTGCCATCTTCGGTGAGGCGGTATAACCGCACGTGCCCGGTCTTCAATAAGTAGATCGCGTCGCCGAGGTCGCCTTCCGAAAATACGATCTCCTTTGACGGGAAGTCCTGTTCGCGGAAGAGGTGCGCATACTTCTCTACCTCGCCCGGTGGAACTCCGTGGAAGAGCCGGTTGTGCTGGAGGTACCACACCTTATTGGGCACGGGGGCTTGCTTCCCGAGCAGTTCCGCGAACACCCCTCGCAGGCGTTCCGCACTCGGTGTCCCCGTGAGGCGGCGCCCGTCGGGCAACAGCAACGTAGGCGTCACGGCGATCCTCACGCCGTCCGCGTCAGCTTGCGATCGCTCTCGGACGCGTAGATCGATGCCCTCGACGTTATCAAGTATCTCGCGCGCACGACGCCTGACGACCTGCGTGAAGTCGCACTCGCGGCATCCGTAGAGCGTCACGACGAGCGTATCGCGCTCGACTCGCGGCACCCCCATGCTAGGGTCCCAGCTCTTCGACGGCAAGAGACGGGTGCTGCTGTGGCACCGCAACGCGGTACCAGATGAATGGAAGCAGGGGATTCGGACACCAGTAGAGCCAGCCCAACGCTTTTTCCCGTCGGCCACTTGGGAGTACGAGATCCATCCAAACGTAGAGAAATTTGTATATGCAGAAACCGGGAATGAAGCTTGGCTTAAACTGTCCCTTTAACGACGCTCGATGTATGTAATAGTTCCCCTCGAATGGCGTGATCGCCCAGCCGACTCTTCCCTCCGCAATCACGGTACCGCTCGCGCGATGCCGGATGCGAATGTAGTGGTGCTTCGGTCGCGCCTGCGCTAAGGCGCTAGCCGCGCCTAGACCCGACATACAAGGCTCATCCGGCATTGGCGCGTCCTAAACCCGCAAAGAGAGCTTCGATCGCATCAAGCTTGTTGTGCGCGCGCACGATCTGCATCTTCTACTGCACCGCGCATCGAGCGAGCCGCTTTCGCGCTGGGTGAAACGGCTCACTCGTTGCGCTCGATGTTCTCGGCTTTACTGCTTGACGTTGACCGTCAGTACGGCCGGAGACACGCCCATCGTCGGCATGTGGTCGTTGTTGGCTAGCTGGACGATGATGGTCGCTTTACCGCTGCGCCACGTCGATAGGTCGATCGGTATCGTCTTCGTGCAGGGCATGCCGATCAGTCCCGGCTCGGCCATCGTCATCATCGGCCGCATCTGGCTCATCGTCATATGTGACGCTTGCATGAATCGCTTGCCCATTGCCATTCCTTCGGGGGTGTTCATCAGCGCCATCATCGGCGTCGCAGGATTGGCGCTGGTCTCGCCGATCTGCTTCACAAAGACGTGAATGTGCCCCCAGCCTCGGACATCCGGCTTACCTTCGAGAGCGCAAGAGAGCTTGAAGTTGCGCACGGCCAACACCAGATTGAACCGGGCGGGAACCGTCGCATCATTCGTTGGCGACACAATCGAAACCGAGGGTTTTCCCCCGATCGCCTGGGGTAGCGGGTTTGCGACTGCCGGACGATACACGAACGTGGTCATCGCGGGCAGGCTGTTCATGGCGTGCGTATCGTTGGCAAGCACTACCGCAAGCGTGTGCTTGCCGGGCTTGAGTCCTTGTCCCGAAATCGCAAAGCGATTGGAGCAAGCCACGGTGGTGAGATGGGGCATGTCCATGCCGTCGATCATCGCGTGCACGTGTCCCTCGCCCATCGGCGCGTTCGTTTTCCCCATATTTGCGCATTCGAGCTTGAAGTTTTTGACCGCAAGCCTGACCGGAATGCTTGCCCCGGTTACGGTCGCACCCATCGCCGGTGAGACGATCGAGACCGAGGGCGGAGCCATCATAGCGGCGATCGCGGGAACACCGAGCAGGCCGATGGCTAGCGTTGCGGTCAGGCTCGCGAGCCGCCGCATTCGAAGGTGGTTCATAAAATGACGGGTCTCCTTGACAAAGTGGTGTGCCGCAAGGGTACCGCGCGCGACGCCGCCGCGCTGTGAGCCGGCTCACCACCGCGCATGCGCGCCGCTCCCGATCCGATGGCCGCCCCGATTGCCGCGCCGTCGCTCGGAGTCGGCACGTGCGTCCGCGGCAGGCGCGCCGACGTACCCGGCTCCAGGAGCGCGCCCTCGACAGTTGGGAGCTGCACGTCGTTCTTCGGCGCAGTAGCGACGGTCGTGCTTTTGGGAAGGCGCGATCGGCACCATGGTGAGAGGGGCGCAACTCGGCTGCGCGCTGACGGCGCCGTCACGCTCGCCGGTTGCTGGATTGCGTCGAGTTGCGTTAGCAAGGCAGGCAACGCGCTGCCTGCCCGCCGGCCGCGCCTACCCGCGCATAGCGCGCGCCGCGCTGCCGCGTCGAAGGGTGCTGCGGTGCGCAGCGATCTGGGCTGCGTTGGAGCACGAACGACGCGTGGTACGGCCCGGGAGCCGCCTCTCGAAGGAACGCTATCCGGCCCGCGAGAGGTCAGGACGCAGACGTGGCAGGCACCAGGCCGCGACCGCAGCGATCGCCGCCATCAGAAAAACGCCGAACTCCCCGGCGAGATATCCGTTGAGCGGCGTCGGCGCGATCAAGCGATCGAAGAACGACTGCACGATCGAGTTATTCGTGCTGTGGGCGATCACGCCCGGCCAGATGCTGTGCGAGCGAAGGCGCAACCACGCCAGGAAGATCCCCGCCGCGGTGGCCGCGAGCGAGAAGACGACGATGGAGAACCACATGGGATTGCGTCCGTGATATATCCCGAGCATGACGATCGGATAGTGCCATGCCGCCCAAATGAGGCCGCTGAAAATCGCCGCCTTGCGCTCCCCATAGGCTCGTGCGAACGTGGGAACCAGGAGACCTCGCCATCCGATTTCTTCGCCGGCCGCCGTCACCAGACTCACGATCGTCACATAGGTCGCGACGTACAGGAACTCGACGAGCGGCGCAACCACCGATGGTGCCGGAAAACGTGCGAGATGAAACTGCGAGACGGCCGACGCGATGCTCTGCGCGTTGGGGCCGCCGAGCGCCGGCAACGCGATCAACGGCAGGTACGCAAGCGTGCTGTAACCCAGCGGCACGAGCCATCCCGCGAGCAGCCACCTCCAGGTCGGGATTCCCCAGCCCATCGCGCGAAGGGATCCCCGTACGACCAACTTCGTGACGATCGCGCAGAGCGCTGGGAGGAGCATGCCCAGCGGTATGAGCCGTGCTCTCGAGGCATCGTTGGCAATATAGAACCACAGCGGATAGGTCGTTGCGAACGTGAGCGTGATGAATATCCAGGCTTCGCGCAGCGCGCTCCCGCGGGCGGCGGCCGTATGCGAGGGTACTTTAGATGCAGCCATACTCGTTCGTGCCGGTCTCTCTAAAGCGTGCGCGTCCCGTCGTGCAACGTAAGCGCTCCACGCTGCGGCGACGGCCCGACTGGAGGCATGCGGCGGCTGCAGACGAAATCGCCAAATGCCTTCTATGCTCCTTACGAGAGGCCTGCGCATGCGACTCGCAACGCTCTTGCTCGTTATGGCCGCCGCGCTGGTGCCGGCGTCTCCGGTAATGCCCGCCCCGCAAGCACGATTCGTACGCGGCGCGTGCCCCGGCAAGCCATCGGCCTTGGCTGGGATCAAGGGCGCGCGGTGTGGGTATCTGACCGTTCCGGAGAACCGAAGCAAACCGGACGGAAAACTGATCCGCCTGCCGGTTGCCATCATCCCGGCAGTCGCGGCGAAGCCGGCGCGCGACCCCATCCTGTGGCTGACCGGCGGACCCGGCTTCGATGCATACACGCAAGCCCAGTACGTACTCGATTGGGGCTTGAATCGCGATCGCAACGTGATTCTGATGTCGCAGCGAGGGACGTACTCGTCGCAACCCTCACTCGTATGCCCGAACCTCGATCGATTCAACGCGCGTTCGGTCGGATTGCGCTATGACGCCGCCTCAACCGAAAAGCTGCACGCGCAGGCCGTCGCGGCCTGTTACCGCAGCCTTCGCGCTCGCGGGATCGATCTGAGCGCGTACAATACGACCGCAAGCGCCGCCGACTACGATGACCTCCGAACGGCGCTGGGAATCCCGCGGTGGAACGTGTGGGGAATGTCGTACGGATCGGACTTGGCTCTGACGTACGTGCGGCTCTATCCCAAGAGCGTTCGGGCGTTCGGAATCGACGGTGTCGTCCCGCCCGACATCGCGGGCGCCGCAATGACGTGGCCGAGCCTGCACGAGGGGCTCTACAACGTCTTTCACGCCTGCGCGGCGCAGCCGGCTTGCCACAAGCGCTATCCGAAGCTCGCAGCGACGTTCATTCACTTGGTCCGCCGGCTCGAAGCCCATCCGATTACAACGACCGTGACGCTTCCCGAGCGTACGCAGCCGGTCAAGGTGGTCATCGACGGCGGCGTGCTCGTAAACTGGGCGGTGCCCGCAACGCACAATCCCACATCGCTGCCGCAACTGATCCACGAACTCGCGCAGGGTCATCCGCGCGCGATCGCCCAACAGTGGGCGGCGCGCCAGATCGGCGATCCTCAACAGTACGGGATCTACGCCTACGGCTTGGCCTACAGCATCTTTTGCAGCGAATGGATCCCCTACGAGCCGGCTGGCGCCGTGCTCGCGGCCGGGCGGCGCGCCTTCCCGACGTTTCCGGATTCGGTTCTCGCGCAGGGACCGCAGTTGGCGTACATGCGGACCGATTGCCGCGAGTGGCCGGTTGCTAAAGCGCCGAGCTCGATTCGCGACGCAACGCGAAACGCGATTCCGGCTCTGGTGATGTCGGCGACGTTCGACGCTCAATCCGGGGCGCAGTGGGGCCGGCATGCCGCGCGCACCCTTTCCAGAGCCACGGTCGTCGAGATCCCGGGAGTCGCGCATATGGCGATTGCCGCGTCGCCCTGCGCGCAAACCGTGATCACGTCGTTCTTCGACCACCCGCTGGCTCCGAATCTCGCCTGCGTTCGCGCGATCAAACCAAGGCCGTTTAAAACCGGCCCGTCTATTCGCTAATCTCACGCGCTTGAGCGAGATCTGCGCCGCCGTCGAGCGTCGGCGAAGTACGCGTGAACGTAGAGCTGAGAGCGCGGCGCCTCAACCGCAGGAGCGATCGATCCACTCGGGAACGTGCTGCCCGAAATGATGCGTCACTTCATGACGATCCTCGCGCTTCTCATCTTGTCTGCATGCAGGTTGGATGTCACGCAAACGATTGATGCGACCGCCAAAGGTCGCCGGGTAATCACCTACACCGAAACGTTTGACGATGGAGCATTCGCCGCAGCCACGCGCCTTGGGGGACCTTTTGCGTTCGGCGTCGACGCGGCAAGGCAGGACGGTTGGAAGGTGCATGGGTCGAGCGGCCCCGACGCGCATACGTTTGTCTTTCAACGCTCATTCCCACGAAGGATGTAGAGCTGCAGCCGACGCGGCTTGCCCGCGACAGCGCCGTAGGCACTCCACCCAACGCGTTCCTCCTAGGACCTACCGCCTTCATCGGGGTTCCAATCACGGTGGTGACCGGAAGCACGCACAGTGTGTCGATTCCAGCGCTGTTACGACCATCAGAAGCGCCGGCAAAAGGCGCGCGCGGCGATGCAACGTTCCAACGTGCCAACGCCCGAATCAATGCTGCGGCCGTAGACTCGGTCGTGCACGTGCGTATTATTCTTCGCGATGCCACGGGGGTTCGCACAATCGAGCCAAGGTTCGCCGACGGCACGGTATTTTCGCCTTCATCCACCAGCACGCTGCACATCGGCCAGCCGTGGCCAATCGCACGCATCCTTGCCTTTTGGCGCAACGTCGGACCGTATGGCAGGTTCGACTACGAACATTATGCACCACCGCTCTGCAGCGATCAGCTGCAGTATCGCAAGGCGTGGATGTTTGGCGTAGGCGTCTACGCAGACGGCGCGCGCATCCCGCGGCACCTGATGAAGACGACCTTGACGCTCGCCGCCACCTGGCTGGCGCAGCATCCTGTGAAGTGCCCTTAACCGGCGTTCCGCGACGATTCTCGCCAAGATGGACGGGTACAACAAGACAAGATAATGGGTAGTCCCCCGTCGAGCACGATCCGCGTCCGCGCTCAGCCGATCGCAACGGCGCGCCGGCGAGCCACTCCCAGAGTCGTCCGCGATCTCGACGCGCGCAGATCGCTCCGCCGCCTCTCACCGGGAAAAACGAAAGGCTTGACAACAGCGTTGATATAACCTACTATGTCGATAATATGGCGAAGGGTGAATACCTCGGCGAATTCGAGCATATTGTTCTGCTCACAATACGCCGTCTTGGAGACGGCGCGTACGGAGCAATGATTCGCGCTGAAATCGAGCGCGTTACGGGTCGTTCTCCGACGATCGGCACCGTCCACGCGACACTCGAGCGTCTCGAACGTAAACGGCTGGTAGCATCTTGGATTGGCGAACCGACCGCCGAGCGCGGGGGCAAAGCAAAACGCCACTTCAAGCTCGAAGCGGATGGTGTATCTGCGCTTAAGGCCGCATGGTTGACGGTCGAACGCCTTCGGGAAGGTGTACCGCTGTTGATGGTCCTCGCGTGAGACCGCCTGCGCTCGCTCAGGCGCTTATCGCGGCAGCCGCGCCATCGAGCGAGTACGAAATCGTTGCCGGCGATCTGCACGAGGAATACCTTAGGATCGTATCCTTAAAGGGAGTAGCGGCTGCAAACCACTGGTATTGGACCCAAGCATTGCTTTCAATACCGTCGCTGCTTTCGTACTCGAGATCAAATGTCTCTGTGCTTCGCGGAATTGGTGTCGCGTTCACTGCGCTCGCTACATTAGTTGCGATGTTGGCTGTTCTCATGGCAATCGATACGATACTTGGAAGCGGAGATCGAATTGCAGGTTGGATGTACATTTCAATCAATTATGCAGACGCCATAATATTCGGCGCGCTTCTTGCATGGTTGGTTCGCCCCGACGGCTTGCGCGTCACCTTTCTTGCATCACTTTTTCTTGTTTTCTGTTTTGTCGTTCCAGCGCTCGCCGGCCACCGGGGCTCTGAGGCGCCACTTGCCGCCTGGATTGTACTTTGCGGAGGCATACCCGCAATGTGTATCGGCGCCGGAGTTAGCCAGGCCATTCAGATACAATTTAGATAGCGCACACTAAGGTGCGCGCCAAAATCATTAAGTAGACGCTATTAAAGGAATCTTTCATGAGCATCCTCGCGCGAGGTCTGTTTCGTGCTGCCACGATGTTCCCACTAGCCTTATCTTCGCTGCTCATGTGTTCGGCTGCTCCACCGGCGAGCGTGGACATGCCACCAACGCTCACGCTATCCCCCGCAATAGCGCCCGTAATAAACGGGGTCGTGAATCAATCCTGGGACGCCGCTGCAGCCGTCCATCTCGATCACGATTTCACGTATCGCCGCGCGTCGGCGACGCAAGAAATGGTGCGTGTAACACAAGATGGCGCCGCGCTCTACGTCGCGTTTGAAGTCACGCAAAAGAGCGTACCTATCGCCAATCAGCACTCAAATGGCAGCTCAGTTTTGAATGATGACTATGTTGGCGTCTATCTCAGTCCGCGGGGCACCCAAGGCTTTTCGTACGCGTTCTTTGCCAATTCGATCGGTGCGCGCTATCAAACATCGAGCGAGAACACCGCATACTCACCTGAATGGACCGCCATCGCCCACGCGACCCCGAGCGGTTATGTAGTCACGATGGGTATACCATTGAGCATCATTCGATCGGACGGATCGCACCGCTGGCGCGTGCAATTCGTGCGCTTTTCCCAAGCGACGGGTTCGCTCGACGTTTGGGCCTATTCGCCCGTCGCAATCTCTGCGTCGGATCCGACGTTCTTCGGCTGGGTTAACGGGATCGGCGTTGCACCGGCCGGATTGAGATCGACGAGTACGCGTAACCCAGCGCGCGTCCAACTATATGCGCTCTCCGAGTCCACCTCAGCGAAGAATGGAGGCAGCACCTCACGTGTCGGCGCCGATTTTTCGCTCCCACTGTCGCCAAACGCATCGCTCGTCGGCGCGCTGCATCCCGACTACTCGAGTGTGGAATCCGACCAACAGAGCATTGCACCAAGCGCCTTTGCGCGTCAGTACAACGAGGTCCGGCCATTCTTTACTCAGATCGCGGGCAACTTCTACCAAAACTTTATCTGCATCTCATGCCCTCTCACGCTCTACACACCAGCAATCCCGACATTTTCGCAGGGCTATGGCGTCGAGGGCAATCAGGGGCGCGTGACGTTCGCCGCGTTCGATGCCCTCGGTTTTGCGCGCACCGACCAAGCCGAAGCCGCTAACTACGACTACGAGGACCCACGGCAACAGTATGGCATCGATGCCGAACGTGTCGCAGTCGGGGCCTTCGGACTCAATGATTACACCGCCTCGCTCGGCATGGGTTATATCAACCAACATACGCACTTTGGCATCTACAGCAATAATATCGTGGAGTCGGGATCACTGGTTACCGACGGCGCGCAAGCCCAAGACCGGGAGTATGGTTTGCTGTACTCGACGGCAACGAGCACATTCCTAGTCGGCGTCCAGCGGATCGGCGATCAATTTGATCCCCTCGACGGCTATGTCGCGCAAAACGACATACGCGGCTATCAAAGTCTCCTGCAGCAAAGGTTCACGTTCACGCCCGCGTTTTGGGTTCACGACATTAATGTGACAAACTACTACGCGCGGTACGACAATCACCTCGGCCTACTTGCACAAACGGACGAGAAGCCGCGAATCGAGGTCGACTTGAAAAATCTGCTAACCGTAACGGTGTTCGCTAGTTCACAGGGGATCCGCACTGTCAAGGACGAGCTCCTACCCTTTAACGGCAACGGTCTCAACTTTGGGTACCGCGAGAACACAAACACGCCGTCATACGTGCAATACACCGGCGGCCCGTACAACCACGGTGAGCTCAACGCATGGACGTATCTCACCACGCTGCCCGTCACGCGTCGCATCCATTTCGCGCTCGAGGCCGACCAGGACAAGTATCTCACCACTCATCCCGGCGAACTTTCTACCGATCAATGGTTGGAGCGCGCCTCGATCGACTGGCAGCCGAATAAGGTATGGCAGTTCGACCTCGGGGCTCGCCGTATCATTGGCGCAAATCTACCCGATGCATTCCAAACGCCAACATACGAAAGCATCTATACACCGGCATCTACGTGCGACATCGCGACGGGGAACCCGTTCCAGCCCGGGTGCTTCATCGACGCCGGAAACGTCTCACTCGCGCTACATTGCCTGCGCTGTTAGCGGACTTCCAAAACTGACCCACCCCGGACGTTGAAAATTGACCCATCTGACCCGATCGCGAACATCTGTTTGCGATGCTTACGAAAGAGAGTCAGGTGGAAGTACACGTCCTGCACAAGCAGGGAAAGGGCGT
>DAIDGS010000180.1 GCA_027459845.1 Vulcanimicrobiota bacterium
CGCGAGGATCGGCAGCGCTTGGACGCGGGTCATCGCGTGGCAGAGCGCACGGTTGCTGTAGCTGTGGGTCTCCGGCATGCCGACGAACGCGGCGAGGCCGCGCGCGGCGGTGCGATCCCCGTTGGCGATGGCCAGCGTCGCTAGGGTCGCGATCGTCAGCGGCGCGCCGTTCGGCCAGTCGCCGATCACCTGCGACGGCGCTACCTTCCAACCCGGCGCCAAGCGCACGACGTCGTCCCAGTGCGCGCGCCCGCGATCGATCCGACCGTCCAGCTTGGCCAGTGCGACCAGCGCCAACCCGGAGGGCGCGTCGAGCGGTGCGCGCTGCCCGGCGTGTGCGACCTCGTGCCCGTCCTTCCATACCGTGTAGCCGATCGACCCCGCGAGCGCGCGGAGGCTGCGCAAGGCGCCCACGAGCGAGTAGAGTTTCGGCACGCGAAAGAGCAGTTCGCTGACGCGCTTGCGCTGATCCAGTACGATCAAGGCCGGTAAGGTGCCCTTCGCAAAGACCGCGAGGTACTGACCGTTCGTGCCGCTGCCGAGCACGCGATCGAACGGCCCGAGCTCCTTGCGATACTGCTCGATGTACCGCTCGAGTTTAAAGGCGGGAATCTGCGCGCGAAAATCCGGCGCGAGCCAGTCCTGCGCGATGTGCGGCGACGAAAGCAAGCGCGCCAGGACGGCGCGCGGCGAGGAACCCGCCGCGGCGGTTTCTGCAGCGCGTACCGGCGCGCGCGTTGCCAAGAGCACGGCGCCGAGCGCGATGACGATCGCGGTACGAAATCTCACCCGTGCGGGGTACGCCGCAGGGCGTCGCTCGCCCCGCTGGAAAGAGGAGCGCGATGCGCCCCGGTTGGGATGAATACTTCATGCAGATCGCACGCACGGTCAGCACCCGTGCGACGTGCCCACGGGCGACGGTCGGTTGCGTGCTGGTGCGCGATCACCGCATTCTGACGAGCGGCTACAACGGCGCACCGCGCGGCGTCGCGCACTGCGACGAGGTCGGCTGCACCATGGTCGACGGGCATTGCCAGCGCGCCACGCATGCCGAGGCCAACGCCATCGTCCAAGCCGCCCTACACGGTGTCGGTTTGGCGGGAACGGTTGCCTACTGCACGCATCAACCCTGCGTCAACTGCTCGAAACTCCTCATCAGCGCCGGCGTCGAAAAGATCGTCTACGAGACACCCTATCCGGATGCCGTGGCCACCGAACTGTTGGCCGAAGCCGGCGTTGCCGTGATGCACGTCGCATTGCCCGAGAGAACGCGCGTATGAGCGGATCGGCGCTTGGCGCCGCGCTGACCTACTTTGCCACCTTTGCGATTGCCGTGGCCGTCACGGCGCTCGGAACGCCGCTGGTCATCCGCCTCGCAACCCACCTGGGCGTGATCGACGAGACCGGCGACGCGCGTCGCGTCCACGTCGTCGCAACCCCGCGCGTGGGCGGCATCGCGGTGTTCTTCGGGTTTGCGGTCGCGCTTTTCGTCGTGCTCGGCTTTTCGCTGGCCTCGCCGCTGGGGCTCTTCCCCAACGCCGCACATGCAGCGCCGGTGAAGCACATCGAAATGCTGACGGCGCAGTTCGATCAGGCGCACCGCCTGGTCGGATTGCTCTTTGGGAGCCTATTGATTCTGGGCGTAGGCGTTTGGGACGACATCATGCAGATGCGTCCCCGAAACAAGCTGATCGCGCAAGTCGCGGTCGCGCTGATCTCGATGTTCTACGGTTTCATCATCCAGGGAATCACCAATCCGTTCGATCCCAATCCGCAGACCAACTGGATCGACTTCCCGTTCTGGCTTTCGGTCGTGCTCACGTTGATCTGGTACGTCGGGATGATGAACGCCATCAATCTGATCGATGGATTGGACGGCCTGCTTTCGGGCGTGGCGGCGATCTCGAGCGTATTCCTGTTCGCGATCGCCGTGCTGCACGGCAATCCGGTCGAGGCGTTGGTCGTGATCGCCTTGGCCGGCTCGGCGCTGGGATTTCTGCCGTATAACTTCAATCCTGCGCGCATCTTTCTGGGCGACGCCGGATCGCTCTTTATCGGCTACGTCTTTGCGACCATTTCGATCATCGGGACGAGCAAGACGGCGATCGCCATCAGCGTGATCGTTCCGCTGGTGGTGCTGGCGTTGCCGGTGCTGGAAACCGCGGCGACGATCGTGCGTCGCGCCAAGGCCGGACGGCGCATCACCGAGGCCGATCGCGGGCATTTCCATCACCAGTTGATCTTTCGCTTCGGGTTGAACGTTCGGCAAGCGGTGTTGTTGATCTATGCCGTCTGCTTCGCGCTGGGATTGGTCGCGCTGGCGCTCTCGGGCGGGTTCATCCACGTCTTTCGGCACGTCACGTGAACGACGGCCGGCTGAAGGTCATGAGCGTGTTCGGGACGCGCCCCGACACGATCAAGATGGCACCGGTCGTGCGCGCGCTCGGCGAGCATCCCGAGATCGAACACCTCGTGTGCGTGAGCGCCCAGCACCGCCAGATGCTCGATGAGTTGCTGGAGCTCTTCGCGATCGAACCGGATTTCGACCTCGACGTGATGACCGAGGATCAGACGCTCACCGAAATCACCACGCGCGTCCTCACCGGGATGGAGCCGGTGCTCGATCGTGCCCGTCCCGAGGTCGTCCTGGTTCACGGCGACACGACCACCAGCGCTGCGGCGGCGCTGGCCGCGTTCTACGCGCACGTTCCGGTCGGGCACGTCGAGGCCGGGCTGCGCACGGGCGATCGTTGGTTGCCCTATCCGGAGGAGATGAACCGCCGGCTGACCGGAGCGATTGCGAGCTACCACTTTGCGCCGACCGCGCTGGCGCGCGAGCACCTGCTGCGCGAGAACGTTGCCGCCGCCGACGTGCTCGTCACCGGCAACACCGTCATCGATGCCTTCCTGGCGACCGCGCAGCGCTCCGATCTCCCGGCGCCGCCGCGCTGGAGCGAGCTGGATGCGGCCCGGCCGGTGGTCTTGGTCACCGCGCACCGGCGCGAGAACCATCCCCACATGCGCGACATCGGCGAGGCGCTGCGCAGCATCGCCGGGCTGCCGTCGCGCCCGCAGATCTACTGGCCGGTGCACCCGTCGCCGCGCGTCTTTCCGGTGGTGCATGCCATACTCGACGGCGTTCCCGGCGTGATCTTGACCGAGCCGCTCGACTACGCGGCGATGGTCGCCGCCGTCAAGGGGGCGACCTTCGTACTCACCGACTCGGGCGGGCTCCAGGAGGAAGCTCCGTGTCTTGGCAAGCCGGTGTTGGTCATGCGCGAGGAGACCGAGCGGCCGGAGGGGTTGGCGGCCGGCACGCTCGAGCTGGTCGGCCACGCGCGCGACGCGATCGTGGGTGCGGCCGGTCGTTTGCTTGCCGATCCGCACGCCTACGCCGCGATGGCGCAGGCAGCCAATCCGTACGGGGACGGCCGCGCCGCCGGCCGGATCGCCGCGTGGCTGCTGGCGCGCCTTCGCGGGGGGCCGTACCCGGCGCCGTTCGGCGCGTGAAGGCAGCGCTCTTCGCCGGGACGACCTTCGCCGGCTGCGTGGGGGTCGGCTTCGCGCTCGGGCTCTGGCTGGCAAATCGGACCGCGCGCCCGATCCTGGTGGTGGTCGGCTTGGGGCTCGGCGTGGTGATCGGCGGCTATGCCGCCATGAGGTCGCTGCTCGAAGCGGGAAAGTAAGCGGCTGTGCCGTACAACCACCCGGCTCGGAAGCCGTGACCTCGATCCTCGCCGTTGCCACAGGTCTGATCTGCGGATCGCTCAACCTTTGGCTGCTGACGGCGGCCGGTCGACGCTTGGCCGACTCCGGGCGGGCGAAACCCTTCGTCTTTAGTAGTTTATTTCGGCTCGGTCTCTTCGCTATAGTCGCAGGGTTCTTCGCGGTCGTCGGCCCATGGCCGATGACGCTCTACATCGTAGGATTGTTCGTTCCTCTCGCGCTTCATGTCGCCGGCCTGATGCGCGACGCCGACGAAAAAACGTAGAAGGTTCTGTGCACGATCAAATCGGCGGTCACGCGCTCTGGCACGTGCCCGTGCTGGGTACCCTGCACTCCGACACGATCCTGACCACCTGGCTGGTCATGCTCGTGGCGTTGGTGTTGTTTGCGTGGGTCGGAGCGTCGTACCGTTCGGCCTTCGTCAGCAAGCGCCAGAGCGTGCTCGAGGGCCTCATCAACAGCATCGCCGATCTGACGGTCAGCACGATTGGACCCAAGGGTGAGCCGTTCGTGCCGTTCTTCATCGCACTCGGCGTCTTCATTTTCTTCCTCAACGAGTTCGGAGCGTTTCCATTCAAGGACCCGATGGCGCTGCCGTTCGGCGGATCGCCGACCGCGGATCTGAACACCGCCGCCGCCTACGCCGTGATGGTCTTCTTCGTGATCCAGATCAGCGGAATTCGCCGCGAAGGCCTCGGCTTCTACAAGCACCTGATCAGGCCGATGCCGGTCATGTTGCCGATCAACATTCTCGAAGAGCTGCTGCGCCCGACCACGCTGGCGCTCCGCCTCTTCTTCAACATTTTCATCGGCGAGTTGCTGCTCTTCGTGATCGTGCAGATCATCGAAGGCCATATCAAAGTCGGCGGATTCAACCTCTCGCTGGCGGCCTCGGTGATGCCGTTCTTCCTGGAAATCTTTAACTTCTTAGTCGGCCTGCTGCAGGCATTCGTGTTCGTGCTGCTTTCAATCGTCTACCTTTCGTTAGCGCTCGCCGACGAACACTGACTTCTCTGGAAAGGAACCTATCGTGAGTCCACAAGTCATCATCGCTGCCGTCGGCGCACTCGGATTTGCGCTCGTCACGGCATTCTTCGCCCTCGGTGCGACGATCGGCGACGGTCTCGTGAGCGCCCGCGCGGTGGAAGCCATCGCACGCCAGCCCGAGGCGCGGCCGAACATCATGCAGTTTCTGATCATCGGCGTCGGATTCGTCGAAGCCAACGCCTTCATCGCGCTCGGCCTCGGGCTCTACCTCTTCTTCGGCGTCGCCAACGTGCCGAAGATCGTTTCAACGCTGCTCGCGGGACACTAGCGCACCCGCAAACCGATGTTCCTATCACTCGACGGGACGTTCTTCGTACAGCTCATCAACTTCGCGATCTTTTTCGCGGTGCTGAACTACGTCTTTTTGCGTCCCGTCGGCAAGGCCATCGCCAAGCGCCGCGCCTATATCGAGAGCCTGACTGCCGACTACGATAGCGCCCAGAAGGCGGCCAACGACCTGCGCCATCAAACCGAGCAACTCCGTGCCGAGGCGCGCCGGCAGGCCGAGCAAAACCTGGCGCGCAAACGCAGCGAGGCCTCGAATAAGGCTGCCGAGATCGCGGCCGACTACCATCGCCGCGCGCAGGCGAGCGTCGATCGAGCCCAGCAGACGGCGGCCGGCGAACTCGAGGCTGCGCAGGCCGGTGCGGAAGCGCTCGTGGGCCAGCTCGCCGACGCCATGCTCGCCAAGGCCATCCCGGGAGGCGATCGCGGATGAACTACGCGCTCGTCTCGTACTGGAGCCAAATCGCGGCCTTCGTTCTGTTCGTTGCCGTCCTGATTTGGACGTGGCAAAAGTACGTGATGCCGGCGGTCGCGCGCACGCAACAGGCAACCAACGACCGCATCGCCCTGGCCGAGCGTCACCGCGACGAAATGCAGGCGGCGCTCGAAGGGCTCCGGCACGAAATCGAGGGCGCGCGTCAGGATGCTGCGGCGATCGTCGAGCGCGCTGAAGTTCAGGCGCAACGCGAGTACGAGCAGGCGGTGGCGGAGGCCACCGAGTCCGGCGAACGCGAACTGCACGGCGCCGCCGGCGAGTTGGAGCGCGCACGTCTGAGCGCACGCGATCGGCTGCACGACGAACTCTTGGATAAAGCCGTGACGCGCGCCCAAGCCGAGGCGCGGCAACGAATCGACGATGCGCTCAACGCGGTGCTGGTGGAACGATTCCTCGCAACGTTGGAGCGGAAGGCGTAAGGGATGGTAAGCGAAAAGCTGGCGCGCCGTTACGCTACGGCCGCCTTCTCGCTGGCGAACGACGGTGGTGCCGTGGACCGAGTCGGCGACGACCTTGCAACCATCGCTGCGGCGATCGCGAGCGACGCGCAGACGCGCGAGTTCTTCCTCTCGCCGGTCGTCGACCGCGCGCAGAAGGAAAACATGCTGCTCGAGGCCTTCGCCGGTCGCACGCACGACGTCGCCTTGCACGTCGTCTTGCTCCTGGTGCGTAAACACCGCGAACGGATTCTCGGCACGTTGCTCGACGAGTACCGCAAGCTGCAGCAGCACGCGACCGGTGCCGAGCCGCTCACGATCGCGACCGCCCGGCGGATCGACGACCGCGCCTTCGCGGCGTTGGTCGACCGCCTGCAACGCATCTACGGGAAACGCTTCGACGCCACCCAGACGGTCGACGCGTCGCTGATCGGCGGCATTCGCATTTTGATGGGCGATCGGTTGGTCGACGGCACGATCGCCGGGCAACTAGACGCCCTCGCTCGGACCCTTTTCGCACACAACTAGGATAGAAACGATGATCAACGCAGACGAAATCGCGGGCATTCTCAAGGCCCAGATCCAGAACTTCAAAGGCGGAATCGCCGAAGATGAAGTCGGCACCGTCATCGAAGTCGGGGCCAATCTCGCGCGCGTCTATGGGCTGCGCGGCGTGCGGGCATCCGAACTCGTCGAGTTCGCCAACGGCCTTCAGGGCGTGGCGCTGAACCTCGAAGAAGACAACGTCGGCGTCGTGATTCTCGGTTCCGACCAAGAGATCAAAGAGGGCGACCGGGTCAAACGGACCGGCCGTATCGCCTCGGTTCCGGTCGGTGAAGCGTTGCTCGGGCGCGTGGTCAATCCGCTCGGTGAAGCGATCGACGGTGGGCCGCCGATCGAGACCAAGCGCTACCGCACGATCGAGAACACCGCTCCCAGCGTGGTGCAGCGTCAGGGCGTCAAGCAGCCGCTACAGACCGGCATCCGCGCGATCGACGCGCTGATTCCGATCGGCAAGGGACAGCGCGAACTCATCATCGGCGATCGCTCGACCGGAAAGACCGCGATCGCGATCGATACCATCATCAACCAAAAGGGTGCGAACGTCTGCTGCATCTACGTTGCGATCGGTCAAAAGAACTCGACCGTCGCGGCGCTGGCGCAGATGCTGACGCAAAAAGGCGCCATGGAGTACACCACCATCGTTGCGGTGGGCCCTTCGGAGGCAGCCGCCCTGCGGTGGCTGGCACCGTTTGCGGGTTGCGCGACGGGCGAAGAGCTCATGGCGAAAGGCAAAGACGTGCTCATCGTGTACGACGATTTGACGAAGCACGCGCAGTCGTACCGCGAGATGTCGCTGTTGCTGCGCCGCCCGCCCGGTCGCGAAGCCTACCCCGGCGACGTCTTCTTCCTGCACTCGCGGTTGCTCGAACGCGCCGCCAAGCTTTCCGACGATCTCGGGGGCGGCTCGATGACGGCGCTGCCGATCATCGAAACGCAGGCCGGCGACTTTTCGGCGTACATTCCGACCAACGTCATTTCCATTACCGACGGTCAGATCTATCTCACGCCGGAGTTGTTCTTCCAAGGTATCCGTCCGGCGGTCGACGTCGGGCTCTCGGTTTCGCGCGTCGGTGGTTCGGCACAAACCAAGGCCATGAAGTCGGTGGCCGGGCAGTTGAAGCTCGAACTCGCGCAGTATCGCGATCTGGCCGCCTTTGCCAAGCTCTCGAGCGATCTGGACAAGTCGACCCAAATGCAGCTGATGCGCGGCGAGAAGATGACCGAGCTGCTCAAGCAGGCGCAGTATCAGCCGCAGGCTATGGAAGATCAGGTAGCGATCATTTACGCTGCCACCAAGGGTTACGTGAACGACGTTCCCACACCGCGGCTCCAGGACTGGGCGCGCGGCTTCATCGGGTTCCTGCATCGCAAGTATGCGGCGGTGCCCGAAGCGATCGCAGCCAGCGGGCAGCTCTCGGACGATACCAAAAAGCAGCTTGACGCGGCAATCGCGGAGTTCAACAAGAGCTTCTAAGGGTGGCATCCGTCAAAGACCTTCGCGATCGCATTCGGTCGCTGAAGAACACGCAGCAGATCACCAAGGCGATGAAGCAAGTCGCCGCGGCGAAGATTCGGCGTGCCGAAGAAGCCCAGCGCCGCGCGCGGCCCTATGCCGACGCCTTAGCCGAGCTGCTGCACGACCTGTTGCGCGCGGTCCATGCGGTCGACCATCCGTTCATGCGTCCGGGAAAGAGCGGCGCGCCATCGGGCCTGTTGCTGATGACGTCGGATAAAGGGCTCGCGGGTGCGTTCAACTCGAACTTAATTCGCGCCGCCGAACTCTACGTTCGCGAAAAGCCCGACGTCACGTTCTACACCGTCGGCGTCAAGGCGCGCAACGCCGTTCGCCGGATGGGTGCTCGCGCGGCCGCGGGCTGGCCGCTCGCTGCGGCATCCAAGATCGACGCCGCGCGTGAGGTCGCGCGACGGCTCTCGGACGACTTCACGGGGGGTCGGATCTCGGAAATCGTCATGATCTCACCGCAGTTGGTGTCGATGATGTCGCAGCGCCCGCAGACGCGCAAGCTGGCGCCGATCGTCAAAGAAGATCTCGCGGCGCTGGCCGGTGGGAAAGTGCCCGACGACAAGCCCAAGGGTGCGGTCGAGTTCGCGCCGTCGCCGGAGTTCGTGCTCTCACGACTGCTCCCCAAATATCTCGAGTTTACGATATTCTCGGCGATGCTCGAGACCGATGCGGCGTTCTTCGCCGCGCAACTGATCGCGATGAGCAACGCCACCGACAACGCCAAAAAGCTCATCGACGAGCTCACCATCGAGATGAACAACGCTCGGCAGGCCGCCATTACCAAGGAACTGCTCGAGATCGTTGCCGGCGCCGAGGCGCTGGGAGCCTGATCAACCTTCCCTGAACCGCTGAAGAGAGTTACCGAATGTCGAAGCCAACCGGAAAAGTCACTCAAGTACTCGGAAACGTCGTCGACGTCGAGTTCACCGCCGAAACGCTCCCGAACATCAACGATGCGTTGACGGTGCGGCTCAACGACGATACGTCGCGAGCGAACGGCACCGCGCCGCATGCCGAGATCGACCTGGGTGGAACCGCCATGCAGGCGCGCACGCTGACGCTGGAAGTACAGGACGAGCTCGGCAACAATCAGGTGCGCTGCCTGGCGATGGGTTCGACCGACGGCTTGGTGCGCGGCGCCGAAGTCACCAATACCGGCGGCCCGATCGAAGTACCGGTCGGCGAAGGGACGTTGGGGCGCATCTTCAACGTGCTCGGCGAAACGATCGACTCCACCGAGCCGATCAAAGCGGCCGCCCACTGGCCGATCCATCGCGCCGCGCCGCCGTTCAAAGCGCAGGACCCGACGCCGCGGATTTTCGAGACGGGCATCAAGGTCATCGATTTGATGGCGCCATACACGCGCGGCGGTAAGGTCGGCCTCTTCGGCGGCGCCGGCGTCGGCAAGACCGTGCTGATTCAGGAGTTGATTCGCAACATCGCATACGTGCACAAGGGCTTCTCGGTCTTTACCGGAGTCGGCGAGCGTACGCGCGAGGGCAACGACCTGTGGGTCGAAATGAAGGAGTCGGGCGTGCTGGCTCAGACCACGCTGGTCTTCGGGCAAATGGACGAGCCGCCCGGCGTGCGTTTTCGGATCGCGCAGACCGGCGTCACGATGGCGGAGTATTTCCGCGACGAACTCGGCGCCGACGTGCTGCTGTTCATGGACAATATCTTCCGCTATTTGCAAGCCGGCTCGGAAGTCTCGGCGTTGATGGGCCGCATGCCGTCGGCGGTCGGCTATCAGCCGACGCTCTCGACGGACATGGGTATCCTTGAAGAGCGCATCACGTCGACCCGCAAGGGCTCGATTACGTCGGTGCAGGCGGTCTACGTTCCGGCCGACGATTACACCGATCCGGCGGTCGCCGTCACATTCGCCCATCTCGACGCAACGACCGCACTTTCGCGTCCGATTTCGGAACTCGGCATCTATCCGGCCGTCGATCCGCTGGCATCCACCTCGCGCATCCTCGACCCGCAGATCATCGGCGACGAACACTACGCCGTGGCGCGCGGCGTGCAAGAAGTGCTGCAGCGCTACAAAGACCTCCAGGACATCATCGCCATCTTGGGTGTCGAGGAACTCTCCGAGGACGATAAGATCGTGGTTGGACGCGCGCGCCGTATCCAGCGTTTCTTCTCGCAACCGTTCTTCGTGGCCGAGCAGTTTACCGGACGCCCCGGCAAGTACGTCAAGCTGTCGGACACGATCGCGTCGTTCAAGGAAGTGCTCGACGGCAAAGTCGACGATCTTCCGGAATCCGCGTTCTTCTACGCCGGCAGCATCGACGAAGTTCGCGAGAACGCCGAAAAAATGGCTGCAACGGCTTAACGATGGCGTCGACGATTCCGTTTAAGCTGATCACGCCGACGCGGCTGATCTTCGCCGGCGATGCGCATCTGGTGATCGCGGTGACCACCGAAGGCGAAGAAGGCATCCTCCCGCAGCACGCGCCGTTTCTGGCTGCGCTCAAGCCGGGGCTGTTGCGGGCCAATGTCGTGGAGAATGGGCGCGAGTCGCGTCTCGAGCTGGCCACCCGCGAAGGCTTCATGCAGGCCCTCCCCGACCGGGTGACGGTGCTGGTCGACGAGGCGCTGCGCTTCGAAGACGTCGACGTCGCCGAGGCCCGCGCGGCGCTGGCCCAAGCCGTGGAACGGCAAAAGTCGGAGACCGGCGATGCCGCGGCCTACGCACGCGAGCAGGCGACGATCGACTTCGAGTCGGCAAAACTGCGGCTGACCGGGCACGGCGCCGCGCATTGAGTCGGGCGCCCGGTTCGGGCGCAAACATGACTCGGCTGCAACCCCAGCGAACGAAAGCGCTTGGCTATGCTCGATAGATTGGAGACCACGCTGCGCGTTCGCGGCGGGGCTCGCCTCGAAGGGTCGGTTGCGACGCACGGCGCGAAAAACGCGGCGCTGCCGATCATGGCCGCAGCGCTGCTCGCCAAGGGTCCGGTGACGCTGCACCGCGTGCCGCGCATCACCGACGTCTCGGTAATGTGGTCGCTGCTCGAGGCGCTGGGCGCGCGGTTGCGCTTCGAGGGCGAAGGAACGATCACGATCGACTCGAGCAACGTGGCGTCGTATCGCGCGCCGTACACGCTCGTCCGGAAGCTGGCCGCGTCGTTCGACATCGTTGGCCCGTTGCTCGGCCGGTTCGGCCAAGCCGAAGTTCCGTTGCCGGGCGGATGCGTGTTGGGAACGCGCGCTACCGACATGCACGAGCAAGCGTTCGTCGCTCTCGGGTGTGAGGTGCGCAGCGCGCACGGGTTTTTGATCGCCGAACGCAAGCGCGCGCGGCTCGAAGGAGCGACCATCGAGTTTCGAACGCCCAGTGTCGGGGCAACCAAGAATGCCATGCTCGCAGCCGTTCTCGCCCAAGGTACGACCACGCTCCGTAACGTCGCGATGGAGCCCGAAGTCGTCGATCTGAGTGGCTTCCTTTGCGCGATGGGCGCCAAGCTCTCGGGAGCCGGAACGGATACCATCGTGATCGACGGCGTCGACGAACTCCACGGTGTCGAGTACGCGATCATCCCCGATCGCATCGTCGCCGGAACGCTGCTCTTGGCGGGCGCCGTCACTCGTGGCGACGTGACCGTCAATCGCTGCGCGCCGGGTCACCTTACGGCCGTGCTCGACAAGCTCGGCGAGTGCGGCGTGATCGCGACGACCGGGTCGGACTGGGTGCGCGTTCAAGCGCACGGCATTACCGGCGGCACCGATATCCTCACGGCGCCCTATCCAGGCTTCCCCACCGACCTGCAGCCGCAAATGGTCGGACTCCTCAGCACGACGCCCGGAAAGAGCGTCGTCGAGGAGTCGATCTTCAACGCGCGCTTCTCGTACGTGAACGAGTTGGCACGCATGGGGGCCGACATCAAGGTGACGATGGAGAGTAACGCCGCCGTCATCACGGGGGTTCCGCAACTCTCGGGCGCGCCCGTCGAAGCGCCCGACATACGTGCCGGCGCCGGCCTCGTGATCGCAGGCCTCGCGGCCTCGGGCGAAACCGAAATCATCGGCCTCGAATACATCGATCGCGGTTACGAGCGACTCGAAGAAATGCTTTCGGAACTCGGCGCGCAGGTGCAGCGCAGCAGCGGCGTGACGCCGCTGGTGGAACCTTCGGCCGGATTCTTCGAAACCAGCGAATATCCCCGAATTTCAGCCGCCGGCTAAGGCGCATTAGAAAGGCAATCTCCGTTGGACATTGGGATCGATCTCGGTACGGCAAACGTGCTCGTACATGTCAAAGGTAAGGGCATCGTTTTGCGCGAGCCGTCCGTCGTCGCGAAAGATATGAACACCGGTCGCGTGTTGGCGGTTGGCGAAGAGGCGCGACAGATGCTCGGGCGTACGCCCGGCCACATTCAGGCCATTCGTCCGTTGCGCGACGGCGTGATCGCCGATTTCGAAGTGACCGAGGCCATGCTCTCGTACTTCATCAAGAAGGTGATGAAGGACCGGTCGTGGTGGGCCTCGCTCGTCAAACCCAAACCGCACGTGACGATCTGCGTTCCGGCCGAAATCACGAGCGTCGAAGAGCGGGCCGTCAAAGACGCCGCCAAGCTGGCAGGCGCGCGCGACGTCGACATCGTCGAAGAGCCGATGGCCGCGGCGATCGGCGCCGGGCTGCCGATCGACGAACCGTCGGGGAGCATGGTCGTCGACATCGGCGGCGGCACCACCGACGTTGCCGTCATCTCGCTGGGTGGCATCGTGGTCGCGCAGTCGCTGCGCGTCGCCGGCAATAAGCTCGACGATGCGATCGCGCGCTATATTCGTCGGGTCTACAACCTTTCGATCGGCGAACGCACCGCCGAGGAAGTCAAGATCAAGATCGGCTCGGCGTATAAGCTGGAGCAAGAGCTGGCAATGGAGATTCGTGGGCGCGACCTAATCAACGGGTTGCCGAAGACGGTGAAGATCACCAGCGAAGAAGTTCGCGAAGCGCTCTCGGAGCCGGTCGGCGCGATCGTCGAGGCCGTCAAAGCCGTGCTCGAGAAGACGCCGCCCGAGCTGGCAGCCGACATCATCGACCGCGGCGTGATTCTCACCGGCGGCGGCGCGATGCTGCGCGGCCTCGATAAGCTCCTCTCGGAAGTCACCGGCGTACCGGCGATCGTCGCCGACGATCCGCTCTCGTGCGTGGCGATCGGTACCGGGATGCGGCTGCACGTTTAGCCGGCACGAGCATCGGTACGGCTTTGGACGCTAACGCGAGGACGATCGCTTCGAGCTTGGACGCTCGCCGTGAGACGCTGCAGCGCGTCGTCGACGAAGTTGCCGATGTGATCTTCGCGGGCGGGACGGTGATCTTCCCGACCGATACCAGTTACGCGATCGGCTGCGATCCGTTCGCCACGCGCGCGGTCGACCGAATCTACGCCGCGAAGGGACGCCCCGACGAGCGGCCGCTCACGCTGCACGTGGCGACTCCGGCCGAGTTTCTCGAGTACGCGCCCGGGAGCACGCTCGCGCAGGTCGCCGCCAAGCGGCTCTTGCCCGGGCCGGTGATCTTGCTGGTGCGCAAGCCCGAGTTCGTCGCTCACGACGTTGCCGCGGCACTCCAGACGCTCGCCCTGCGCGTCCCCGACGAACCGCTGGCGCGGGCGATTCTCGAACGCTGCGGTCCGCTTGCGGCGACGACGGTGAACGCTCCGGGGGTGGCACGCTACGGTGGGGAGGGCGAGCGCAGCATGCTGCCGGGGGCCGATCTGTTGGTCGAGAACGGCCCGACGCACTACGCCAGCGAGTCGACGATCGTCGACATCACCGGAGCGCAGGCCCGCTTGATTCGTGAGGGAATCGTGAAGGCGCAACGCCTGGTGGAACTCTTTGGGCCGATCGAACGTCCAACCGTAAAGGTACGCACGCACGTATGATTCGCTTGCTTGGCGCACTCCTGGTCGCCGCCGCCGTCACGCCGCATCCGGCACCGTCGCCGAGCGCGGTCGGTGCGCGATCGCCCATGCCGACCGCACGCGCGTCGGCGCCGGCCGCGCGTGCGTCCAATCCGCCCGCGCAGGCCGGTGCGTCGTTCGACTTGGGCGTCTGGACGGTTCACGCCAGTTCGGTCGACGCGAACTTCAAGACCGGAACCTTCAGCACCAAGCACAAGGTGGTGATGACGCGCCACGGCGGCGACGTAACCGCCGATCGTGCCGACGGAAACTATAAGAAGAAGCTGGTCAATCTCTATGGCCACGTGGTAATGCACGACGACAAAGGCGACTACGGCGGTCTCAACGGCCCGGTCGCCCCCGGGCACGCGGCGCCGCCCTCGACGCTCACCGCCGATCGCGCGCAGATCGACGGCGAAGCCAAGATCTATAAGGCTTTCGGTCACGTACACTACGTTCAGACCGATACCGACGTTACCGCCGACCAAGGGACGCTCAACGATGCGACGCACGAGCTTTACCTCAAAGGGAACGTGCACGTCAAGCAGGGCCCCAATCGCATCGACTCGGCGACCGCGCGCTACAACACCATCACCGGAGTTGCGCACGCCCAGGGCAACGTCATCATTCGCTTTCCCGGACATTTCACGCGTGGAATCGCGACGCCGCGCCCGATCGGACTTCCCAAGAATCCGCTCACGGAGCCGGTCGTCGCGCCAAGCGCGTCGCCGTGAGGCGACCCCATGGACCCCACGCTCTTCGCGAACGCTGAGCGCGAGCCGCTTGCGGCTCGCATGCGGCCGCGTTCGCTCGACGAGTACGTCGGTCAGTCGGCGATCGTCGGGCCCGGAACCGCACTGCGCCGCGCGATCGAGCGCGATGCCGTTCCCTCGATGATCCTGTGGGGTCCGCCCGGCACCGGCAAGACCACGTTGGCATCGATCGTCGCGGCGACCACCGGCGCGCACTTCGAACGCGTCTCGGCCGTCAATGCCGGAGTTGCCGACTTGCGCCGCGTCGTTGCGCAGGCGCAGACGCGCAGCCGCGTCGGCACGCGAACGATACTCTTCATCGACGAGATCCATCGCTTCAACAAGGCGCAGCAAGACGCGGTGCTGCCGTACGTCGAGGACGGCACGGTGACGCTCATCGGCGCAACGACCGAGAATCCGTCGTTCGAGGTCAATGCCGCGCTGCTCTCGCGCACGCGCGTCTTCGTGCTCGAACCGCTGACCGACGCCGAGGTGGGTGCGATCGTCGATGCCGCCGTTGCCGATCCGCAACGCGGCTTGGGGAGTTCCGCGCTACGCTTCGACGATGGTGCGCGTGCGCTGTTGATCGATCTCGCCAACGGCGACGCCCGCGCGGCGCTCAACGCACTGGAGTTCGCGGCGGCGTCAACGGCGCCGTCCGACGGCGTGCGCGTGCTGGATCGCGCGCGCGTACGCGAGGCGATGCAGCGCCGCGGCGGTACGTACGACAAGGGCGGCGACGGTCACTACGACACGGTCAGCGCATTGATCAAATCGGTGCGCGGCAGCGATGCGGACGCGGCGCTCTACTGGCTGGCGCGCATGCTCGAATCCGGCGAAGACCCGCTCTTCGTCGCGCGCCGCCTGGTGATTCTCGCATCGGAGGACGTCGGGCTGGCCGACTCGCAGGCATTGGGAATCGCCGTTGCCGCACAGCAGGCCGCCGCATTCGTCGGGATGCCCGAAGCCCATTACGCGCTGGCCCACGCGACCATCTATCTGGCGCTCGCTCCCAAAAGCAATGCGGTGGGAACCGCCTATGCCAAGGCTCGCGACGACGTTCTGGAGATGCGCAACGATCCGGTGCCGCTGCATCTGCGCAACGCTGCAACCGGGCTCATGCGCGGCCTAGGCTACGGGCGGGATTACGTATATACCCACGACGATCCCGACGCGCTGCAAGCGTTTCTTCCCGAACGGCTCGCCGGGCGTCGCTACTACACGCCGCAAAAAGAGCGGCCCGGGTAGTACCCGGACCGCTTTTCCCGTTGCTACTTCTCGGAGTTGTGCGTTGGAGCATCGCACGTGCATACTGTAGACGGTGAGACTGAGAACGAACTGTGAGTGAGCGCCGAGTTTACCTCGACCACGCGGCGACGACGCCGCTGCGCTCCGAGGCACGCGCGGCGATGCTGGACGCGCTCGATCGCGGCGCGCTCAATCCCAGTTCGCCGCATGCCGAAGGACGCGCCGCACGTGCCCTGCTCGACGACTGTCGCGACCGCGTCGCCGGTCTGCTGGGTGCGTCGCGCAAGGAGATCGTGTTCACCGCCGGCGGCACCGAAGCCGACAATCTGGCCGTGCTGGGCATCGTGCGGGCGCGCCGCGGTACGCACGCGGTTGCCGCCGCGACCGAGCATCATGCCGTGCTCGAGGCCCTCCAGGGGCTGCGCGACGAAGGCTGCCGCACCACGTTGCTCGGCGTCGATTCGGATGGGCGCGTCGACCCCGCGGCCCTCGCCGCCGCGCTGCGCGACGGGGCAGCGCTGACGGCGATCATGTACGCCAATAACGAAATCGGCACCGTCGCCGCCGTCGACGAACTGGCCCGCCTCGCGCACGCACACGGTGCGGCCTTTCACTGCGACGCCGTGCAGGCGCCCGAATGGCTTCCGCTCGACGTCGCGGCGCTCGGCGTCGATTCGCTTGCGATGTCGGCCCACAAGTTCGGCGGGCCTAAGGGCACCGGCGCGCTCTACGTGCGCAACGGAACGCCGCTCGCTCCGGTGCTGCGCGGCGGCGGTCAAGAGTTTGGGCGGCGCCCCGGAACCGAAGACGTGGTCGGGATCGTGGGGTTGACGGCGGCGCTCGAGGCGGCCGTCGCCGAGCGCTCGACCCAAGCGCGGCGCGTGGCAGTGCTGCGCGATCGGCTGGAACGCGAGCTCCTCGCGCGGCTGCCCGGCGTGCGGGTGAACGGCAGTGCCGCGCCGCGTCTGCCCAACATCGGTAATCTCGCGTTCGAAGGGATCGCCGCGGCGGAACTGGTTGCCGCACTCGATCTCGCCGGGGTTGCGACCGCCGCCGGCAGCGCCTGCACGTCGGGTGTGCCGGAACCGAGTCACGTGGTGGCCGCGCTCGGCCTCGAACCGCGCTGGCGCGACGGGGCGATCCGCCTCTCGCTCGGACGGAGCACGTCGGATGCGGACATCGACGTCGCCGTCGCTGCGATCGTCCGCACCGTCGAGGCGTTACGAGGGAATACGCGAAGCGAAGCCGGAAGGGCGCAGACGCGCGGAGGTTGATGGTGGCAAGTTCGTTCGACTGGGGTATGGTGCTCGACATCGGGGTCGGCGTGGGCGTGTTGCTCGTGGGTATCGGCGTGCTGCTCGGCATGCTCGCACTGGCGAAGACCCTTCAGCGCGTGAACGTCACGTTGGACGAAGTCGATCGGCAACTCGTCGCTTTGGGTAAACCGGTCACCGCGACACTGGAACATCTCGACGGCATCGTCGAGACGACCGATCGAACCCTGACGAGCTTGGGCGGTGCGGTCGGCGCGCTCGAGCGCGCCGCCGGGAGCCTCTCGAAGACCGCCGACCTTGCAAAAGGCGCCCTCGCCCCGGCGATCGTCAACGTCGGCGCGACGCTGGGCGGCATCACGGCGGGTTTACGCCGGCTGATTGCTGGGAAAAGCTCAGACGACCCCTCGTAAGCCGATCTAGGAGTAGAATGCAACATGGCTAGCTCGAACGGCGGAGGATTTCTGCCGGGATTTCTCGTCGGCGCCGTGGTCGGTGGTGCCGCCGCGCTCCTGCTCGCGCAGGACGAGATGCGCGATTTGCTCGTCGGCAAGGCACGCGAAGCCGGGAACGTGGCTGCCGACGCGACCGGTGACCTGCGCGGCAAGGTCAACGACGTGGCCGCACAGTGGCAGGCCGGAGCGAGCGAGCTTTACGAACGCGGTCGCGCGGTCGTCGAAGAAGCGCGCGGCGCGATCGACGACGCGGTCGAGCAGGGCCAGTCGGCCGCCGAGCGGCTACGCGACGAGCTGCAACGCAATGCAGGAGGCTAAGGTGGCGATGGATATCAAAGTCAACGTGCGTGAGACGCCGGGCGACTGCTATGTGGTCGATATCGCCGGCGAAATCGACGTCTACACCTCGCCCAAGGTCAAAGACGCGATCGGCGCGCTGATCGATCGCGGCGTCTACAACCTCGTGATCGACTTGCAGAAGGTCCGCTACATCGACTCGACCGGGCTGGGCGTGCTGATCGGCGGACTCAAGCGCGTGCGCGAGCACGGCGGCTCGGTCAATCTGGTCTGCACCAATCCGCAGATTCGCAAGATTTTCGACATCACCGGGCTGGTAAAGATCTTCGGCATCTTCGAGAGCGACGACGCCGCCATGAAAGCGCTGGTGTGAGTCTTCTCTCCACCGATGCTACGCGATCGGACGTCGTCGAGCTGCGCATCCCGTGCCGGCCCGAGTGGGTTGCGATCCCGCGACTGACTGCGGCCACCATCGCCAGCCGTCTCAAGCTCTCGATCGAAGATATCGAAGACGTGAAACTGGCGGTGGCGGAGGCATGTACGGCGGTGATGCAGCACGATCATCACGGCGAGTACATCGACATCACGTGCGAGGCGCATCCCGATGCGCTGCGGGTTCACGTGCGCGACGGCGGCCGGCACGGCGCCGCCGATGAGGGCGCGACCGCGGTGGACTTCGACGAAGCGCGCATTGCCGGGCTGGGCATCTTTCTGATTCGCACGCTGATGGACGAGGTTTCGTTCGACGTGCACCCCGAGCGCGGGACGCGCCTGTTCATGGTTAAACGAATCGGCGCGAGCGCAGGCTAGAGGCGCCGTCTTGAGCGAGCGGGAGGGAACGCGTCTCGACAAGGAGCGAACGCGCGAGCTGTTTGCGCGTCTGGCACGCGCGCGCGGCCGATCGGAAAAAGAGTACGAACGCGCGCGCGAAGCGCTGGTCGTGGCCCACCTGAACCTGGTGCGCTTTCTCGCGGTTAGGTTTGCCAACCGCGGCGAACCGCTCGAGGACCTCGTGCAAGTCGGAACGCTGGGCTTGCTCAAAGCCATCGATCGGTTCGACACCGAGCGCGGCGTGGAATTCACGACCTACGCGACACCGACGATCGTCGGCGAGATCAAACGCTACTTTCGCGATAAAGGCTGGGCGGTCAAGGTGCCGCGACGGTTGCAAGAGCTCAACCTCGCCGTCAATCGTGCCGTCGATACGCTTGCCGTGGCGCTGGGCCGCAGCCCCACCGTTGCCGAACTCGCCGAGCGTCTCGAGGCCAGCGAGGAGGAAATTCTCGAAGCCCAAGAACTCGGTCACGCGTATAACCTTCTTTCGCTCGACTCCGAGATCGGAAGCGACGGCGACAAGAAGACGCAAACGCTCGCCGATACGGTTGGAGCCGACGATGCGGATCTCAAGCTCCTAGAAGACCGTGCCAATCTCGAGTGCGCCTTTCGCGTGCTCTCGGGGCGAGAGCGCGCGATCGTCTTTTTGCGCTTTTACGAGTCGGTGTCGCAGAGCGAGATCGCCGCTCGGCTCAACGTCTCGCAGATGCACGTGTCGCGGCTGCAGGCCAAGGCGATCGAAAAGCTGCGGGCTGCGCTGGCGGACTAGCGCATCAGCCGGCCGCGACGACCCGGTTGCGCCCGGATCGCTTGGCCGCATAGCAGGCTTCGTCGGCACGGCGCATGATCTCGGCGGCACCGGCATCGCTCGAGCGAATCTCGACTACTCCCACGCTCGCCCTGACGCCGAGCGTATGCCCGTCCCACAGCAGCCCGAACGCGCGAATCGCGCCGAGCAAGTCGTCCGCCAGCACCATCCCCTGCTCTAGGCTGCAGTCGGCCAGGAGCACCGCAAACTCGTCGCCCCCTAACCGCGCGAAGACGTCGCTGCGCCGGAACCGCGCGGCGAGCGCGGTGGTCAGCTCGATCAGGAGACGGTCGCCCGCTTCGTGCCCGTGACGATCGTTGACCGCCTTGAATCCGTCGAGATCGAAGAAGAATACGATATCGCGCCGCGACTGCACGCCCGACTGCAGCCGCGCCTCGAGCGCGCGAATGAAGAATCGCCGATTGAAGATGCCGGTGAGCGGATCGTGATCGGCCTCGAAGGCGAGCCGCTGCTCGCGCCGGCGCTTTTCCGTGACGTCGCGATAGACGATGATCGAGTGCGCGACCGCACCGGTATGATCGCGCAGTCCCTTGCCGTTGAGTTCGGTCCAGAAGACCGTGCCGTCTTTGCGATAGAATGCGAACTCGCCGCGCACCGCCTCGCCTGCCGCGAGCGCCGCGCGAAAGGTCTGCAGGAGCTCCGTATCGGAGGCTTCGCCCAGGAGCACGTCGGACGACCGCCCGATCAACTCCCCGATGTCGTAGCCGGTCATCGCGCGAAACATCTCGTTGACGTGGCGAAAACGCCACCCGCGTTGTCGCTCGTCCCAGCGGAAAATCACGATGCCGTCGTTGGCGTAGTCCATCGCCGCCGAGAGCAACTCCAGTTCGGCTTCGGCTTCGACGCGTTCGGTGACGTCGCGTTGCACCACGATCGCCACCAGCGAGCCGTCGTCGACACGGATCGCCGTAATGCTCACTTGCGCCCAGAAGGCCGAGCCGTCCTTACGGTACTTGCGCAGGTCGGCGACGACCGGATGCAACCGCTGGAGGGTCGCCGTGAGCGCCGCAACCACGGAGCGGTCGGTTTCGGGGCCGTAGAGGACGTCGAGTCCGCGCTCGAGGACCTCGGCGCGCGCAAAGCCGGTCTGCGCCTCGAAGGCGGCGTTGACGTAGCGGATGGTGAAACGGGAGTCGCCCGGTGGCGCCGTCGCGACGACGATCGCGTCGTTGGCGTGCTCCAACGCCGTCGCGGCCAAGGCTTCCGACCGGTCTGACCCCGATCGATCGATCATCCGGGATTCGTCCTTTACGCTGGAAAGTGGCGCGCATCACCCGGATTTCTGCCCTTGGCGTTCCCGGCCAGACCCCCGCCTCCTTTCCCGCGGAAGGCCGCGCCGTGACCCCGCAGAACACCGATCTGCTATCATCCTCTCTTGAAACTCATGAAAAGCCAAGAACTCCGCCAAGCCTGGATCGACTTCTTCGTATCCAAGCGGCATAAGCTGTTGCCCCCTGCGAGCCTGGTGCCGGCCGAGATGTCGACCACGCTCTTCACCATTGCCGGTATGGAGCAGTTCGTGCCGGTCTTCTTGGGCGAGCAGGCGCCCCCGGCACCGCGGGCGGTGACGGTCCAGCGCTGCTTGCGCGTCGCCGGTGCCAAGAGCGACATCGAAAACGTCGGCCGGACGGGGCGGCACGGGACCTTCCTCGAGATGCTCGGCAACTTCAGCTTCGGCGACTACTACAAGCGCGAAGCCATCGCATTCGCGTGGGAGTTCGTCACGGCGGTGCTGCATCTCGAACCGGAGCGGCTCTACGTCACCGTGCATACCGGCGATGACGAAGCGGCGCGAATCTGGAGCGAGGAGATCGGGCTCGATCCGGCGCGCATCAGCCGCTTCGATGAGGATAACTTCTGGACGATGGGTCCGACCGGACCGTGCGGCCCCTGCACCGAGATCTTCTACGATACCGGCGCCGAATACGCGTGCGATGCGACCGACACCGGACCGAACCTCGGCAATCGCTACGTCGAGATTTGGAACGTCGTCTTTCAGCAGTATAACCGCGCCGCCGACGGTACGCTGACCGAACTGCCGCGCAAGGCCATCGACACGGGTGCCGGTCTGGAGCGGTTGCTGGCCGTCTGCAACGGCAAGGCGTCGATGTACGAAACCGACCTGTTTACGGATTTGATCGCCGCCCAGCCGGCGATCGGCAAGACCACGCTTACGGCACCCGAACGTGCCGTCCGCCAGCGGATCGTCGCCGACCATGCGCGCGCGGTGACCTTCCTGGTCAACGACGGCGTCTACCCGTCGAACACCGATCGCGGTTACGTGCTGCGGTTCCTGATTCGCCGCGCGATTCGCAACGGCAAACTGCTCGGCTACCCGAACGGCTTCCTGACCGAGCTCGTGCCGGCCGTGGTGCGGTCGCTGGCGCCGGGGTATCCCGAACTCACCGATCATGCCGCGCGCATCGTCGCCGCGCTGAGCACCGAAGAGCAGACCTTCGAGCGAACGTTGGAGCGCGGCATGGCGATTCTCGATCGCACGATCGACGAGGCGCTCGAGGACTGCACCAGTCTGATCTCGGGCGACGACGCGTTCATGCTGCACGACACCTACGGGTTTCCGATCGAGTTGACGCGCGAAGTGGCGGCCGAACGCGGCGTCGCGGTCGATGGCGCCGGCTTCGAGACGCGCATGGAGGAGCAGCGCACACGCGCGCGCGCCGACGCTGCCGCCAAGCGCGAGGTGATCGCGGTCACCGACGTGCCGGCGGTCGAAAGCGCATTTGCCGGTTACGATGGCCTCGACGCGCGTGGGACCGTCGTTGCGCTCTTGGCGGGCGAGCGGCAAGTCGCGTCGCTCGCGAGCGGCCAACGCGGCGCAATCGTGCTGGATCGCACCTCGTTCTACGCCGAGCGCGGCGGTCAAATCGGCGACCGAGGAACGCTGAGTGCGGACGGGTTGCGTTTTCGCGTCGAGGACACGCAGTACGTTGGCGACGCGATCGCGCATCACGGCGTCGTCGAGAGCGGGGAAGTGCGGGTCGGCGCCACGCTTACCACCGCCGTCGATCCGCACTGGCGCCAGGAGATTCGCCGTCATCATACGTCGGCGCACTTGCTGCAGCGCGCGCTCAAGGACGTGCTCGGCGACGAAGTCAATCAGGCCGGATCGTGGGTCGGGATCGATCGCATGCGCTTCGACTTTCGCTGGCCGGGCGGTGCGCTGACGCCGGAGCAGCGCCGCGAGGTGTCGCATCGCGTGAACGTGATGATCCGCGAGGACGCACACCTGGTCACCCGCGAACTGCCGCTGGCGGAAGCCAAGCGGACCGGCGCGATCTGGATGGCGGGCGAAAAGTACGGCGAGCGCATTCGCGTGGTGCAGGCTGGGCCGTCGATCGAGTTCTGCGGCGGAACGCACGCGCACACGACCGGCGAACTCGGACTCTTCGTCATGCTCAGCGAGTCGTCGATCGGTAGCGGCGTGCGCCGCATCGAGTCGTGCGTCTCGGAAGCGGCCGAGGAGTTCGTGGCGCATCAGAGCGCGGTGATCGGTTCGCTCGCCACCGCGCTTTCGGCCACGCCCGAAGAGCTCGGAGCGCGCGTCGACCGCCTGCAGCGCGACGTGCGCGACCTGCAGACGGCGCTCGGCCAGCTCAAAGCGCGGCTTGCGAGTGCCGACGCGCAGGCGTATCTCGATCGCGCCGAGCGTCACGGCGATCGGACGTTCGTCGGCGCGGTGGTCCGCGAAGCCGGGAGCGAAGCGGTGCGTCACTTAGCCGGCGCGCTGCGCGATCGTCTTCCTAGCGGCATCATCGCGCTGATCGGCGTCGACGGCGATGCGGTCAGCATCCTGGTGAGCGCGAGCGACGACGCGGTACAATCCGGCCTGCACGCCGGCAACCTCGTACGCCTGGCGGCTCCGGCGATCGGCGGGAAGGGCGGCGGCGCGGCGACTCAGGCCCAGGGCGGCGGTAAGAACCCGGCTGGTGCCGAGGCCGCGCTGGCGCTCGTGCGGGACGCCGTCTTCGCGTGATGCGCCGCCGGCTCGCGCTGCTGTCACTTGCGGCGGCCTGCATCGCCGCTGCCCCGGCGCGCCCGGTGGTGCTCGATTCGCAGTACGTGCTTGCGCGCTACGCGCTGCAACTGGTGCAAACGCCGATCCCCAAGGTGGTCGTCTTCGACTACAGCATTTCACAAGCCGGACCGCAGAACATCGAAGAACGGCACGTACTCTATCGCAGCGGCACCAAAATCCGCGATGAAACCTACGAAGTCAACGGCGCGACGCTGCACGTGCGCCGCGTGCATATCGGAAGCCGTCCGAACCTGTACTCGATCGATCGGATCGCGCCGCGCGTCGACGAGTACCAGATGCTGTTCCTCAAGACCGTCAAAGACGGGCGCCACCTCGACTACGTCTACGACACCGCGCCGTTGGTACGCTCGGGATCGTTCGTCGTCGACCGGCTCACCATCGACGGCCTGACGTTTCTGCCGCGCACGATCCGCTTTCGCGTAACCACCGCGACGGCCAGCGCCGTCGGGACGATCGCCTACGCCAAGGCCGACAAGTATTGGGTTCCGGTGCTGGTGTCGGTGCACGCCACGGTTGACGGCAGTCTCGAACGCGAGCAGATCGCGTGGAGCGACTACCGCTTCCCGGCGCGTCTGCCCGACTCGACCTTCTTTTCGCCCAAGCCGTTGCCGGAGGCAACCACCGCTCCGCTGTGAGTTCGCTCGCGTCGCCCCGCGCTTCCGGCCGTCTTCCGCCCGCCGTGCTGGCGGGATTGGTCGCCTTCGCGCTCACCTGGCTGATCTCGCGCGGGCGCGCGACGCCCTACGACAATTACGTTTTGCTCGCCCAAGCCTTCTTGCACGGACATGCATGGATCGACTGGCC
>DAIDGS010000181.1 GCA_027459845.1 Vulcanimicrobiota bacterium
GCGGCGAGCGCAAAGTCCAGCGCGAAGGCCGCGGTTGCGACGGCATCCGGCGCGATCCTCAAGCTCGGCGCGCTCAAGCCCGCCGCCGGGAGTTGGCCAAAGCGCCAGCGCATCGGTCGCGGACACGGGTCGGGCATGGTCAAAACCGGCGGCGAGGGCGGTAAGGGTCAAACGGTTCGCTCCGGCGGCGGTAAGGGGCCGGCGTTCGAAGGCGGACAGACACCCTGGGCGCGGCGGCTACCGCATGCGCGCGGCTATTCGCAAAAGGGCCGCGACACCGGGCACTTCCGCACGCGCCTCGCGGTGATCAACGTGCATCAACTTGCCGCGTGGGATGCGTCGATCGAGGTCAATCCCGAGTCGTTGCGTCAGGCCGGGCTGGTCAAGAACGCACTCGACGGAATCAAGATTCTCGGCGGCGTGAAGGCCGGCAAGACGCTTCCGGCGGGGTTGCAGTTTCGCGACGTCCTGTTTTCGAACTCGGCACGCGAGGCCCTGAGCGCAGCCGGCGCGAGCTTTCACGAGCAGGAAGCGTAGTGTTCTCTAACCTTCGCGCCGCCCTACTCGTTCCCGACATCCGCAAGCGAGTCGGGTTCGTATTCTTCGCGTTTGCGTGGTTCATTTTTATGATTCACGTGCAGCTTCCGGGCGTCAACCAGGCGCGCTGGCAGTCGGTGCTGCAAAGCGGCGTATTTTTCAACTTGCTTGGGTTCCTTTCGGGCGGCGCGCTGCAGAAGCTCTCGATCATCGCGATGGGGATCACCCCGTACATTAACGCTTCGATCATCATGCAGTTGATGACGGTCGTGCTGCCGCAGCTCGAAGATATGGCCAAGAAAGGCGGCGAAGAAGGGCGCAAGAAGATCAGCCAGTACACGCGCTGGCTGACGATCGTATTGGCGCTCATGCAAGGCACGTTTATGTCGATCAGCATGCGCAACTCCGGCGTTTTCTACGACACCAGCACGTGGTATCTGCTCTACGCCATCCTCGCGATGGTCGCCGGGACGCTTTTCCTGATGTGGCTCGGCGAACAGATATCCGACAAGGGCATCGGCAACGGCGTGTCGTTGATCATTTTCATCGGGATCGTGCTGCGCTTCCCGACGTACGTCGCGCAGACGTTCTCGTCCACCAGCCAGGGGGCGGAGTCGGTCCTCAACATCGTGCTGTTCTTGGTGATGGCGCTGATCATCATCGTGTCGATCATCTTTCTCTACCAAGGCCAGCGCAGGGTTCCGGTGCAGCAGGCGCGTCGCGTGGTGGGGCGCAAGATGTTCGCAGGCCGCTCGACGTACATTCCGTTGCGGCTCAATAACGCCGGCGTCATCTCGATCATCTTCGCGATTTCGATTTTGCTGCTTCCGCAGCAAGCGCTCTCGTGGTTTGGCCGGACCAATCAACATGGCTGGGCGGCGGCCGTCTCGAACTGGATGAGCGTCTACTTCACCCCCAACGGCGTCTTGTACAACATCGTGTACTTTTTGCTGGTGGTCGTGTTTACGTTCTTCTACAGCGGTATCGTTCTCAACACCCGCGACGTGGCCGACAACCTGAAGAAGAGCGGCTCGTTTATTCCGGGAATTCGCCCGGGTCAACCCACCGTCGATTATCTGAACAAAATTCTGATCCGGATCACAACGGCATCGGCCATCTACCTCGGTTTGCTGGCCGTATTGCCGGGTGCCTTACAGCAAGGTCTGTCGGTGACGACGTTCTATCTGGGTTCGACGTCGCTCCTAATCGTCGTAGGCGTTGCGCTGGACACGATCACGCAGATCGAGGCACGTCTGGCGATGCGCGACTACCGCGGGTTTATCAAGCGATAAGACGCCGTGCGACTGATCTTTTTAGGACCGCCGGGCGCCGGTAAGGGAACGCAAGCGCGGGTGCTCGAGGAGCGCTTTGGCGCGAAGCACGTGTCGACCGGCGACATCCTGCGCGCCAACCGTACGGCCGGGACGCCGCTGGGGCGCGAAGCCGAAGGGTACATGGCGCGCGGCGAACTGGTACCGGATACGGTCATCATCGGGATGATCGAGCATGAACTCGAAACGTGCGCCGCCGGTTTCATTATGGATGGTTTTCCCCGGACGCTTGCGCAGGCCGAGGCGTTCGACGCGCTCTTGGCGCGTCGCGGATGGGATCTCGACGCGGCGGTACTCTTCGTGGCCGATCGGGCGACGTTGATCGCACGGTTGAGTGCGCGCTGGACCAATCCGCGCAACGGCCGGACCTATAACGCGCTCTCCAATCCGCCGCGCGTCGCCGGGATCGACGACGACGACGGTGGACCGCTGGTGCAGCGCGACGACGACCGCGCCGAGACGGTCGCAACGCGGCTTGCCGAGTACGAGGCCAAGACCGAGCCGCTGGTGGAGTACTATCGGCGACGCGGTCAGTTGATCGCGGTCGACGGGCTGCTGGCGGTGCAGGACGTCACCCGCGCGCTGCTGGGAGCGCTCGGCCTGGAAGCGACGAGCTCCTGACGTCGTGATCGCGCTCAAGTCGCCCCGCGAGATCGAAGTCATGCGCCGCAGCGGGCAGGTGACCGCCGACGTGCTGACTGAGCTGATGCAGGCCGTGCGCCCCGGCATTTCGACCGCCGAGTTGGATCGCATGGCCGAAGCGGGGATTCGCGCGCGTGGCGGCATCCCGACGTTCAAGGGATATCACGGCTTCAGCGCTTCGATCTGTGCCTCGGTCAATGACGAGGTCGTCCACGGCATTCCGGGCGAGCGCGTCTTGCGCGACGGCGACCTCCTCTCGATCGACATCGGTACCACGCTGGACGGGTACGTGAGCGATAGCGCCGTGACCGTCGCGGTCGGGTCGATCTCGAGTGCCGCGCGGCGGCTGCTCGAGGTCACCCAGGAGTGCCTGATGCTGGGCATCGCGGCCATGCGCGTCGGCGGCCACGTCGGCGACATCGGCGCGGCGGTCCAGGCGCATGCCGAGGCGCATGGCTACGGCGTCGTGCGCGAACTGGTCGGCCACGGGGTCGGCCGCGAGATGCACGAAGAGCCGCAGGTCCCCAACTACGGAAGCGCCGGAACCGGCGCCGAGCTGCGCGAGGGGCTCGTCCTGGCCATCGAACCGATGATCACCCAGGGGTCGCCACGGGTCTCCATCCAGAAGGACGGCTGGACAGTCGTTACCGCAGATGGTAAACTCGCAGCGCACTTCGAGCACACCATCGCCCTGACGGCCACCGGCGCGAAGGTCCTGACGCTTCGGGAGTTTGCCGAGCGCCCAGAGGCGCAAGCGTATCGGTTAATGCCGAGCGCCACCGTTTAGTATCGCTAGAGAACGAGAGAGCCATGAAAGTACGACCGTCCGTTAAAAAAATTTGCGAAAGCTGCAAAATCATTCGGCGCCACGGCAAGGTGCGCGTGATTTGCGACGTCAATGCCAAGCACAAGCAAGTGCAGGGCTGAGAGGGGAGTAGACCGACATGGCGCGTATTGCGGGAATCGACTTACCGCGCGAAAAGCGGATAGAGATTGCGCTTACCTACATCTTCGGCATCGGTCGAACGACGGCCCACAAGCTGCTCGCGCACACCGGCATCGATCCGAACCTGCGGGTGAAGAACCTCGGCGAAGAGGACGAGAAGAAGTTGCGCGACGCCATCGACGCGCTCCAACTGCGGGTCGAAGGTGACCTTCGGCGCGAGGTTCAGGGAAACATCAAACGGCTGATGGATATCGGCTGCTATCGGGGTCTGCGGCACCGGCGCGGGCTACCGGTGCGCGGTCAGCGCACCAAAACGAACGCTCGCACCCGCAAGGGGCCCAAGCGCACCGTGGCCGGCAAAAAGAAGGCCGTCACAAAGAAGTAACGCGAAGCGGGCTCGGCACCATGTCGAGCCCGTCCTCTTCACGTACCCCGGGTCGCACGGCATACCGTCCGGCGACCGAGCGCGGCGCGCGGCCGGCGTTGCGGCGATGATCTTCGATGCCGTAATTACCGCGGGCGGGCGCATCGACGGGGCGTACGCGCGCGCTGCAGGCACGACCATCAAGGCGCTGGCTCCGGTTCCGCGCGGTGGCGACTCGATGCTGTACCGCACGATCGTGGCCTTGCGCGGAGCCGGTGCACGGCGCATTGCGGTTGTCGGCGGCGAGTCGGTTGCGCGCGCGGTGGGGGGCATGGTCGACGACGTGCTTCCGGAGGGCGTCACGGGCGCCAGCAACCTCACGCGCGCGCTCGGAGCCTTCGGCGGTAGTGACGAGCCATTGGTGCTGAGCGCGAGCGACGCGCCCTACATCGACGCTGCGGCGGTCGGCGGCTTCATCACTCGCGTTCCGACCGGCGCGCTGGCGATGCCGCTGGCCGACCGCGACGCCTACGTGGCGCGTTTTCCCGGCGCCCCACCGGCCGGGATTCGACTGGGCTCGACGTGGGTCGTCAACGGGGATCTGTTCGTGCTTCCCACGACGGCGCGCGCGCGACTCGCGCGGATCGCCGGCCGGGTCTTCGAGGGGCGCAAGCGCCCGTGGCGGATGGCGGCCGTCGCGGGGGTTTCGGTGCTACTGCGCTGGTGGACCGGCAACTTGCGCATCGCCCATCTCGAAGCGCGCGCGCAACGGGTGGCAGGCGTCGCGGCGACGGCGCTGCGCGCCTGCGCGCCGGAACTCTGCTTCGATGCCGACGGTCTGCCCGAATATGCCTACGCCTGCCAGCATCCCTAGTCCCTGGCGCCTGGCCGCGTTTTGGCTCGGCATACAGGCGGTGTGGGGGGCGCTGCTGGGCATCTCGCTGCAGGCGCGCGTGCTGGAACTGGGCGGTGCCGATGCGGTGGTGCGCTACGGCGTGTTGGCGGCAGCGGGTGCGCTGACCGCGGCGCTCGTGCAACTCGGCATCGGCCCGTGGTCGGATGCGCGCATCCGCCAGGGCGGACGCCGGGTCGTCTGGTACGCCTCGGGGTCCCTCCTGGCGGCGGTCGGGCTTGTGGCATTCTACGGCGCTGCAGATTGGCCGACGCTTTTTGGCGCGTTCATGGTGGTCGAGATCGGAATGAACGTCGCGATCGCGCCGTATCAGGCCATCGTTCCCGAGAGCTTCCCGCCCGACCGCGTCGGCGTCGCGTCGTCGTGGATGGCGGCACTGCAGAGCGCCGGCAATGCGCTCGGTGCGGTTATCGCCAGCATTGCGCCGGGCGCATCGGCAACAGCCGCCGCGCTGAGCGCACTACTGCTGGGCAGTTGCGCCGTCACATCGGCGCATGCCGCGACGCTTCCGCCGGTGCCGGTTCGACCGCACGAGCGATTGCGCGTCGGGCGCGGTTTCGTCGACCTGTTTGCTTCGCGCGCGTTGCTCTATTTGGGATTCTATACGCTGCTCGGGTATCTGCTGTTCTACGTGAGTGGGACGCTTGCGCTCGCGCGGGCGCAATCCGTTACCGGCATTCTGGTGTTGATTTTCACCCTGGCGGGCGTGGCGGGCGCCGGATTGGCCGCGCGCCCCAGCGATCGCGCCGACAAGCGGCTCGTCGCTACGATCGGCGGCGGTCTCGTCGCGCTCGCGCTCGCGCTCTTGCTGCTGACGCATACCATTTGGGACACGACCGCGGCGAGCGCGCTGGCCGGTGCCGGCTGGGGTGCGTTTTTGGTTGCAGACTGGGCGATCGCTTGCCGCATGCTGCCGGCCGCGGCGCTGGCTACCGGGATGGCCGTCTGGAACGTTGCGGTGATCGGCCCGCAGATTGCGGCGCCGGCACTCATGACCGTGGTGCTGCAACGTGCCGGTTGGACGGCACCTGCCAGCGCCGCGCATGCGGCGCTGGCGTTTGCGCTAGGTGAGACTTTGCTTGGAATTGCGTGGCTCTGGCGTTTATCGCGTTGCTCGGTGGGGGAATAAGCGCTATCGTGCGATTGGCAATCACGGGCAAACGGCCCCGACTGCCGGCACCTTTAAAGGAGGTATTCGTGAAACGATTGAGCACCGGAATCCTCGCGGCGATCGTCGCTGCGTCGAGCGGGCTCATGGTAGCGGTGGTTCCCGCCGGCGCGTACGCATCTGGCAACAATGGACACAGTGCGCTCGCGCAGGCGTCGAACCAAACCGCACCGCCCGATTTCGGATCTCCGCCGACCGGCGAGATTCCGATTCTCTACAACGACCACCACGTCTATAGTCGTCCCGACGTGCTCAAGAAGGGGCGCGTTCTCTCGGCGCTGGTGCGCGGCGGCAGCATTCTCGTCCCGCTGCGCTCCATGTTCGAGCAGATGGGCGCAACGGTTTCCTACGACGCCGCAACCAAAACGGCAACGATCTCCAAGCCGGGCGCGCAGGTTCAGGTGACCGTCGGGAAACCCGAAGTCGTGATCAACGGCGAGTCGAGGCCGCTCGACGTGGCGCCCGAGATATACCGTGGCAACGTGCTCGTCCCGATCCGCGTCATTTCGGAAGGGATGGGGGCGTACGTGCAGTGGGTTCCGGACCAGCACGTGGTGGTGGTGCGCTATCTCCCACCGACCCCGCCGCCGCCGCCGGCCACCGCGGCACCGACACCCGTCCCGACGACGGCGCCGACGCCGACGCCAGCACCCTCGACACAACCCTACCGCGATCTCTTCGTGGCCGGCGATTACATCATCTCACCGAAGGTCTACAACGAGCTGAGCCCCGGCAACACCGGAAACAGTTCGTTCGCGGTCCGCGGCGCCGCGGAGTTCAAGGCGCTCAGCATCCCGTGGATGATCGAAGGCAGTTACGAGCGCTATCAGTATCCGCACAACTGTAACGGACCGAGCGATCCGCAGTGCTACGTAACGGCGATCGGCGGGGCCTACTCGACCTACGTGACGACCACGCAGCCGCCGTCCGATCAAAACTTCGACGTACGACTGGGATTGCGCGTTGCGAAGCCGCGCATCTACATCGGCGCCGGGTATCTGTGGATGTCGAACAACTACGGCTACCCGAATCTTCACGGAGTCGGCTTCGGTGCCGAGAAGCTTCCCGATCTCGATCAGAAACTGACCGCGTTCGGCAGCATCTATTACTATCCTAACGTCAAGGGCACGTACACCAACGGTGCGATCCCACCGCCGTACGCGACCTCGTATAACCTCGCCTACAACATCCTGAAGTATCAGGTCGGCGCCGCCTACACGTTCAGCCGCAAAAGCCCGGTCTTCATCGAAGCCGGATGGATGGGCGATGGGTGGACGAACAAGACCAACGGACCGGTCAACCGCAGCTACAACGGACCGTTCGTCGGCCTAGGGATCAAGCTTCCGAACTGACCGGATTCACCTGAGGCAAAAGTCGCACCGGCCCCGCGTTTCGGCGCGGGGCCGGCTGCCTTTCGGCGCCGGCGGCGAAGGCCGCTTGACCGCGTCCGCCGGCTGCGGTAGGATATCGGCTTGGCGCCCCATCTCTCGGCGGCGCCGCGCGGCAATCGGCCTCGAGCCGAGCGAACGCCTTCGCCGAGCGTTCGAATCTGAAGATTTGGGAGCGACGACGTCGCTCGGCAGGTCGAGGCGACGACACCCCGTCGTTCGGGGAAGGAAAAGCTTGGGGGACCCTCTTGGCTGCCAAAAAGCAGACGAAGTCGCGCAAGAAGCGCGAGGTCAAAAACGTCGCGACCGGCGTTACGCACGTGCACGCGTCGTTCAACAACACCATCGTGACCATCAGCGATCCGCACGGGAACGTCGTCTCGTGGGCATCGGCCGGCAATCTCGGATTCAAGGGATCGAAAAAGTCGACGCCGTTTGCGGCGCAGATGGCGGCCGAGGCGGCCGCACGCAAAGCGATGGAACATGGCATGAAGTCCACCGAGGTGCTGGTCAAGGGGCCGGGCGGTGGCCGCGAGGCGGCGATTCGGTCGCTTCAGGCGGCCGGGCTCGAAATCACCATGATCAAGGACGTCACCCCCATTCCGCACAACGGCTGCCGCCCTCCTAAGCGGCGCCGGGTTTAAGGACTCAGCATGTCGCGCTACATCGGACCCGTCTGCCGGCTTTGCCGCCGCGAGACCGCCGCCAGCAAGACCGGCGAAAAGATCAAACTCTTTCTCAAAGGCGATCGTTGTCTGTCGCGCAAGTGCGCGGTCGAACGCCGCGGTACGGCGCCAGGCCAAAAGACCGCCGGCAAGCAGCGTACCAAGATTTCGGAGTACGGCCGTCAACTGCGCGAGAAGCAGAAGATGCGTCGCTACTACGGCGTGCACGAGGCGCAGTTCGAAAACTACTTTCGCGAGGCCGCGCGCGTTCCGGGGCAGACCGGCCGCACGTTCCTGCAACTCCTGGAACGGCGTCTCGATAACGTGGTTTACCGGTTGAATCTCGCCACGAGCCGCTCGCAGGCGCGCCAGTTGGTCACGCACCGTCACTTTCGCGTAAACGGAAAGCTCGTGAACGTGCCCTCGTACATCGTTCGGGCCGGCGACGTGATTTCGATCGGCGAACGCAGCTTGAAATCACCGGTATTCCAGGCCAACGTCGAGGTAGCCGACACCCGCCGCCCGCCCGAGTGGCTGGAGTGGAACGCGCAGGACAAGACCGCGAAAGTGGTCGCATTACCGTCGCGGGAGCAGATCGATACCCCCGTCGACGAGCAGCTCATCGTCGAATACTACAGCCGTTAACCCTAGATCACCAGCTCACCGCCGCTAGGCGTAGGATCGGCGCGATCGGGGATCGCTCCGGATAACGTAAGCGGCATAAAAGGATAACCTACGATCACCATGACCATGCTCGAAACTCCCGCCGGCGCCACGCTGGAAGTTCGCGAACGCCGCGAGAACTATGCCAAGTTCGTCGTCGAGCCGCTGGAGCGCGGCTTCGGCATCACGCTCGGCAACGCGCTGCGGCGAATCCTCCTCAGCTCGATTCCCGGCGCTGCCGTCACGTATATGAAGATCGACGGCGTCGTCCACGAGTTTTCGACGATTCCGGGCATGGTCGAAGATACGATCGCACTGATGCTCAACCTCAAAGGGTTGCCGGTCAAGCTCAATACCGACGAGCCCAAGGTGCTTTCGCTTTCGGTGAGCGGCGCGCGCACGGTGACGGCCGGCGACATCGTTCCGGATGCCGACGTGGAGATCTTGGACCCGAACTATCGCATCGCAACGCTGTCCTCGAAGGACGCGCACCTCTCCATGGAGATCGGCGTCGAGCGCGGACGCGGCTACGTGATGGCCGACAAGCAGCGCAACGTCGAGCACATGATCGGTCTAATTCCGGTGGATTCGATCTTCTCGCCGCTGCGTAAGGTCAACTTCAGCGTCGACGATACGCGCGTTGGACAGAGCGTCGACTTCGACCGGCTCACCATCGAGATCGAGACCAACGGATCGATCACCTCGGACGAGGCGCTTTCGACGGCTGCGGCGATCATGCAAGAGCAGTTGGATTTGTTCGTGTCGTTCGCAAATCGTACCGAGCCGCTGCCGGAACTGCCGCCCAACGAGTGGGACGTGCCGGTGGAGACGCTGAATCTCTCCGTGCGGTCGTTCAACTGCCTCAAGCGAGCGGGGATCTCGAAGGTATCCGAGTTGCTCGACCTGACCGAGGACGAGATCATGAAGATGCGTAACTTCGGCAAAAAGTCGCTCGATGAGATCAAAGCGGTTCTTGCCGACCGGGGGTTGTCGCTGCGCCTCGCGTAGCTCGAAAGTATTATGCCGCACCAAATCGCTTACAAACGCCTATCCCGGACGGACGGGCATCGCAAGGCTCTCCTGCGTAACCTGGCGACGTCGTTTTTCAAGTACGAAAAGATCGAGACGACTTCGACCAAAGCCAAGGAAATCAGCAAGGTCGTGGAGCGTCTGATCACGACGGCGATGGGCGGCGACCTCGCTGCGCGCCGCGCGTTGGCGGAGTTCATCACCGAGCCGGCGGTCGTGAAGAAGCTGATCGAGCAGATCGCGCCGGCCCTCAAGGGCCGCGCCGGTGGGTTTACGCGAATTACCAAGACGCGAGTTCGACCGGGTGATGCGGCCGAGCTCTCGATCATCGAACTCGTCAAGTAGACGCACTTCGCGTGCCGCGTAAAGGATGAGCGAATACGCCTCGCTGCTGCGGCGCCTGATGACCGGCGACGACTTGAGCGAGGCGGAAGCCGCGGCGTTCGTCGGCGAGGTCTTCGACGGGAGTTGTTCGCCCGTGCGCGCGGCCGGCGTGTTGGTCGCACTGGCGATCAAAGGCGAGCGGACGGCTGAGATCGCCGGAGCCGCGCGCGCGATGCGCGCCCGCGCGACGCGTGTCGAGCACGATCTTCCGCAGGTCCTCGACGTGGTCGGCACGGGTGGGGATGGTGCGCGTACGATCAACATTTCGACGATGGCGGCGATCGTATGCGCGTCCGCCGGCGTGCCGGTGGCGAAACACGGCAACAGGGCCGCGTCGGGGAGTTGCGGGAGCGCCGACGTGCTGGAGGCGGTCGGCTTCCCCATCGATCTCGACCCCGACGTCGCGGCAGCGATGTTGCGCGAGTGCGGGTTCACGTTTCTGTTCGCGCCGCGCTATCATCCCGCGATGCGGCAGGTCGCACCGGTTCGCCGCGAACTGGGAATTCGCTCGATCTTCAACGTGCTCGGGCCGCTGACCAACCCGGCCGGCGCAACCGACTGCATCGTCGGAACGTCGCGCGGCGATCAGCTCGAAGTGCTCGGCGACGTGCTACGCGCGCTCGGGGTGCGTCGCGGTGCGGTCGTTCATAGCGCCAACGGATTGGACGAGGTGGCCGGGGATGCGCTGACGGACGTGTACTCGTTCGACCCCGAGAGCGTTCGACGCTGGACCCTGGATCCGCGCGACTTCGCGATTGCGCGCGACGGGTTCGACGTCAGCGGTCCGAGCGTGGAAGCCAGTCGAGCGGCCTTCGAAGCGGTGCTTGCGGGCGAGCGCTCGGGACGCTCGGACACCGTCGCGCTCAACGCCGCGCTCGCGCTGACCGTCGCGGGGGTCGAGCCGTCGCTGTCCGCGGCATACGAACGGGCGCGCGCACTGCTGGAGTCGGGCGCGCCGTGGCGCACCTTCGAGCGCGCGCGGGAGTTCGCGCGTGTCTGAGATTCTCGAAAGGATCTACGCGGCCAAAGCCGCCGAGTTGAAGCTGGACGCGGTGCGCGAACCATACCCGGAGCTGCGCGAACGCGCTTTGGCGCGACGGAGCGAGCGGCGGCCGTTTGCCGGCGCGCTCGCACGCGCCCGCGGGCACGCGATCGTGGCCGAGATCAAGCGCGCCTCACCCTCGGCCGGACTGATCGCGCGCAACTTCGACGTCGGCGCGCGGGCGCGCGCCTATAGCGAGGCCGGCGCCGACGCCATCAGCGTGCTCACCGAGCGAGATCATTTTTTAGGCGATCTTACCTACCTCGAGGCCGCGCGTGCGGCCACGCCGCTGCCGCTGCTGCGGAAGGACTTTCTTTGGAGCCGCTATCACGTGGCGCAGTCGGCGGCGTACGGGGCCGACGCGATGCTGCTGATTGCGGCCGGCGCCGACGACGCAACGCTGCGCGACGCGCTTGCCGAGGCACGCGACTACGATCTCGACGTGCTGGTGGAGATTCACGATCCCGCCGAACTGGTGCGCATCCGTGCGCTGGATGTCGCTCTGATCGGCGTCAACAACCGAGATCTCACGAGCTTAGTCACCGATTTGGCGGTCGGCGAGCATTTGATCCCACAAATAGCCGACGGGCCGTTGATCGTCTCCGAAAGCGGCGTACACGGACCGGCCGATGCGGTTCGCATGCGCGATGCCGGCGCACATGCGTTCTTGATCGGCGAAGCGCTGATGCGCGTACCCGATCCGCGCGCGCAGCTGCAGGAGCTTCGGCGGGCCCTTGAAGCGCGGGCGGGGAGCTGCGCGTGAGCACCTGGGTCAAGGTATGCGGGTGTACGAGCATCGGCGAGGTGGTCGCGGTGGCCGACGCCGGCGCGGATGCCGTGGGGTTTATCTTTGCGCCATCGCCGCGCCGCATCGAGATCGGCGCCTTCGAGCAAATCGCGGCGTCTATTCCCGAACGGCTCGCCGTCGTCGCCGTCGTCGCCGACGTTCGCCCGGACGATTTGGAGCGCATGCGTGCCGCCGTCCCGAGACTGATGGTGCAGTTTTCGGCAGGCGTCCCGAACCGGGTGCTCGCCGCCGGCGACGCGCGCACCATCGCGGTGATTCACGTCGATACGCAGGGCACGGCGGAACTCGAACGCCACGCCGCGCGCCATCCGAATGCCACGCTGCTGTTCGATCGCGGTATGCCTGGGCTGCTCGGCGGGAGCGGCGCAACCTTCGACTGGTCGCGCGTGGCGCCGATCGTTGCGGTCCGGCGCGCGATCGTCGCCGGAGGACTTAGGCCGGAAAACGTGGGGCAGTGCATACGCATCCTGCGCCCATACGGCGTCGACGTGCGCAGTGGCGTCGAGCGCGACGGTCGCAAGGATCCGGCCATGATCCGCGCGTTTGTCAAGGCGGTACGGGATGCCGATGCGGCCTGACGCGCGGGGGTACTTCGGCGAGTTCGGTGGACGCTTTGTCCCCGAAGTGCTGGTTGCCGCTCTCGATGAACTTGAGGCGGCGGCGTACGACGCATTCGACGATCCGGAGTTTTGGCAGGAGTACCATGCGATTCTGCGCGATTTTGTCGGTCGCCCGTCACCGCTGTACGCGCTCGAACGCTATCCGGGTGCGCACGCGCGGGTTCCGATCCTCATTAAGCGTGAAGATACGAACCATACCGGTGCGCACAAGATCAACAATACCGTCGGTCAGGCGTTGCTCGCAAAACGCATGGGTAAGCAACGGCTGATCGCCGAGACCGGCGCCGGGCAGCACGGGGTAGCGACCGCGACCGTCGGCGCGAAGTTCGGATTTCCGGTCGACGTCTACATGGGCGAAGTCGACATCGAGCGCCAAGCCCTCAACGTGTTCGTCATGAAGCTGCTGGGAGCGCGCGTGCACGCGGTGGGTGGCGGGACGCGCACGCTGAAGGATGCCACCAACGAGGCCTTCCGCGTTTGGGCAAGTTGCGTCGAGGATACCTTTTACGTCATCGGCAGCGTCGTGGGCGCGCATCCTTATCCGTACATGGTACGTGAGTTTCAAAAAGTGATCGGCGACGAGGCGCGCGCGCAAACGCTGCAGCGTTTTGGGCGCTTACCCAGCGACGTGGTCGCCTGCGTGGGCGGCGGTAGCAATGCGATCGGGATGTTCACCGCGTTCCTGGACGACCCCGAGGTGCGCCTATGGGGCGTCGAAGCGGCCGGAGCAGGGCTTACCAGCGGGCGCAGCGCTGCAACCCTCGCGCTCGGGAGCGTCGGGGTGCTGCACGGCTCGCGTTCATACGTGCTGCAAGACGCCAACGGCCAGGTGAGCGAGACGCACTCGATCAGCGCCGGTTTGGACTATCCCGGCGTCGGGCCGGAGCATGCATTCCTACGAGCGTCGGGGCGGGTGACCTACGTCGGCGTGGACGACGTCGACGCGCTGGCCGCGCTACGCGATTGCGCCCGACTCGAGGGCATCGTGCCGGCGCTCGAGAGCGCGCACGCGTTGGCGTACGCCGCGCAACTCGCGCAACGGCGCGGCGCCGACGACCTCATCCTGGTCAACCTCAGCGGCCGCGGCGACAAGGATATCGGCCAGGTAGGTCAGCATGTCGCCGATTGAGCGCCGGCTGGGTGAGGGAGCGGCGTTCGTGCCCTATCTAATGGCGGGCGATCCGGATCTGGCCACCACCGAAGCGATGCTACTCGAACTCAGCGCCGCCGGTGCGGCCTGTATCGAAGTCGGCATTCCCTACAGCGACCCACTCGCCGACGGGCCGACGATCGCTGCAGCAGGCGGGCGTGCGCTGGCCGCCGGCGTGACGCCGGCCGACGTACTCGCGCTGATCGCGCGCGCACACGCGCACGGCTGCGCGCCGATCGTCGCGTTC
>DAIDGS010000182.1 GCA_027459845.1 Vulcanimicrobiota bacterium
CGCGACGCGTGCTCAGGGGCGTTCGTAAAGCCAGCGCCGGACGGCCGCGGCGACCAAATCGTGCTCGATCGGATGCAGGTGCGCTAACGCGGCCGAGGCATCCCACTCGGCGCGCACGCGCAGCGGGCGGCGCGTCAGGATGGTGCCACGATCGGTCTGCGTGGTCACGGCATGCACGCTCGCACCGATCCACGGCGCGCCGGCCGCCAGCGCATCGTTCACCGCATGCGCGCCACGAAAGGCCGCGGTGCGGCTTCCATCGGGAAACGTCACGTCGTCGCGCCCCGGATCGAGCGGCAGAAACGCCGGATGCACGTTGAGCACGCTTTCAAAGGCCGTGACGAACGACTCGGCGAGGAGATGCATCCAACCCAGCAGGAGCACCAGGTCGGGCTCCTCGCGACGCACCGCCGCCAACAGCCGTGCGTCGTACTCGCTGCGGCTCTCGCGACCGCGCTCCCAGGCGACGACGCGGGTCGCGATTCCCAGTCGCCGCGCGCGTTCGAGCGCGTAGGCCTGTGGCCGGTTGACCACCACCGCGACGATCTCGAGCGGAAACGCCTGCGCGCGCGCGCGCTCGGCGATCGCCTGAAGGTTGCTGCCGCTGCCCGACGCCAGTACGACCGCGCGAGCCGCGCGCACGGCGCTCGGATGCCACCGCTCGGCCACGTGCGCTCCGGCGACCTGCGCGTAGTACGCGATCAGCCGCTCGTCGCCGACGGCCGGAATCAGCGCGCGGCGAAACCCGCGCGCGCGCAGCGCGGCCAGCGCGTCGCGCGTGAGCGCGCGCCCGAGCCCGCGCCCGCGCGCCTCCGGCGCGACGCCCAGCGGACCGAAGATGCCGACGTCGGGCGCGGCGCCGAGCCCACGCAGCCATGCGAAGGCGCGCGTCGCCGGAGCGTACGCGACGAAGCCGCGCGGCCGACCGTCCTCGGCGACGCACAGCAGCTCGGCGCGATCGGCTTCCGAACTCCACCATCCCCCGAACGTGAGATCGATCCAGGCCAGGGTACGCTCGCGCGCCTCTCCGCTGGGCGCGATCGCCGACGGCGCAGCGGCGAACCGCTCGTCGAGGTCGACGAGCAGATTCGCCAACTCACGCACGTTCGGCGTGAACCACGACGGCCGGTTCGCCGGCAGCGCGGCGTTCGATCCACCCCACGACCGCCGCGCCGTCGACCGCCGCGACCGCCGCGGCGGCCTGGGTCATCGGCACCACCAGCGTGTAACCGATCCCCATGTTCAGGGTGCGATAGCACTCGTCGTGACCGAGGTTGGCGCGTTCGACGAGTGCGCGCTCGATTGCGGGCACGCGCCAACGCGCCTGCTCGAAGACCGCTTTGACGCCGTCGGGCAGGGTGCGGTTGACGTTCTCCAGCAGACCGCCGCCGGTGATGTGCGCCATGACTTTCACCGATGCGACCCGTTGGATGGCGCGCACTGCCGGCGCGTACGACGGATGCTCGGCCAGGAGCGCATCGGCGTAGGTCGTCCCATCCTCCAAGGCAGCGTCCCACTGCGCGCGCGGGAGGTGTGCGCGCGCCAGGGAGTAGCCGTTCGTGTGCAAGCCGACGGCCGGCAAACCGACGATCGCATCGCCGGCGACGACCGTACTCGGATCGGGGATCGCGGCGATGTCGACGATCCCGACGATCGTGCCCGCCAAATCGAAGTGGCCGGGCGCGTAGAGTCCGGGCATCTCGGCCGTCTCGCCGCCTAGCAGCGCGCAGTCGTTGGCGCGCGCCGCCCGCGCGCAGCCTTCGACGATCTCGCCCGCAACGACCGGGTCGAGCTTTCCCACCGCGAGGTAGTCGAGAAAGAAGAGCGGGCGCGCGTTGACCACCAGGATGTCGTTGACGCAGTGATTGACCAAGTCGGCGCCGACGCCATCGTACCGGCCGAGCTCGGCGGCAATGAGGATCTTGGTGCCGACGCCGTCGGCCGAGGCCACCAGGGC